>NZ_JBEZKA010000006.1:0-374501 GCF_040651435.1 Streptomyces sp. NPDC048479 | reverse complement strand
GTGGCGTGGGCCTCGCCCAGCGCGCCACCGAAGATCCGGAAGTCGTGCGCGTAGACAAAGACCGTCCGGCCCTCGACCGTGCCCCAGCCGGTGATGACACCGTCGGTGTACGGCTTCTTGGCCTCCAGGCCGAAGCCGGTCGCCCGGTGCCGGCGCAGCTGCTCGACCTCCCTGAACGAACCCTCGTCCAGCAACAGCGCGATCCGCTCACGGGCGGTCAGCTTGCCCTTGGCATGCTGCGCCTGGGTGGCACGCTCACTCGGCCCGCTCCGGGCCTGCTCGCGCAGATCGTGCAGCTCGGCCACACGCCCACGCGCGTCGCTCGGCTCGCTGGAGGTCTCGTCCAAAACGGTCATGCATCGACCCTACGGATCCGACCAAGAAAACCCTGCCGTCGACTCCGTACAGTCTCCGGAGCCATCTCCTGTTGGCCTTGAACAGAACCATTTCGCACTGCAGCCCAAGTACCAGCTCAGGGCCACCAAGCTTTGTGGAGGTTCAACAAGCCGTTCACCTGAGAGCCACCTCACAGTGCTGGGTGACTCCGGCGGTCCCGGCAGCGATCCGCAGCCGCAGCGACCGGCCGGCGGCGAGCACTTCGACGGACGCGTCCTTGCTGGTCACCTTGCGCACGGGATGATTCCAGGTGATCTCCACGGTCGCTCCGGTACGCGGCGGCGCACTGATGTGGAGGGTTGCGGTGTGGCGATTACTCCGTACGAGGGCACTCGCCTCGGCCGTTGAGGTGAGCCGGCCCACCGTACCGGGCTGCCAGAAGTTCGCCGCAGTCAGTCCCAGGGAGCGGACGGACACGGCCTGGCATGCCCTGGTGTTGGCGAGGATCTCCAGCCAGTGCTTGTCCCGGGCGCGGGCGGCGAGGGTGCGGCGGCTCGCGCCGGGCATCAGCAGATACACGTACGACGCGTCTGCCGGATCGGTGCCGTGGTCGAGCCAGAGGGTCTGGTAGCGGCGGGTGACGCGCTCGCTGGAGCTGGTGGTGTTGATGTCGCTCCAGGCGCCGGTCCGGTCCTCGCGCAGGGTGCGCAGCGGCTCCGTACCGTCCGGGAAGATCCATCCGCCGTGGCCTTCGAGGTGTGCCCAGCCGCGCCCGGCCGTGAAGTCGTTCGTACCGTCGGCGCCGAGATTGCGGTTGTCCACGACCGTCTCGACGGGCACGCCGTCGGTGCTCGAGATGCCCGCGCCGAGGCAGACGACCGCGTCGGCGGCGCAGAACCAGGACTTACGGGCCTGCAGGGTGGAGCCGAGGCCGAGCAGATGCTGACCGACGGCCGCGAACTCGCCGTCGCTCGCGCCGCCCACCCATTTCGCGGCGGGCTTGGGCTCGCCCCACTCGCCGCCCGCCCGGTCGGCAAGTCGCTTGGTCGACACGGTCGTTCCGGGCAGCCGGTAAGGGTCGACTGTGGGCCAGAACCAGTTGGTGTACTGGTCCCCCGCCGCCTCGCCCGGCCACCAGTAGAGCATTCCGGCGCCGGTGTGCCAGCCCCGCGGATTCTCGCCGTTGCCGCACTCGTAGTACGCGATCCGCTCCGAGGCCATGGAGATGTTCGCGGCCCAGCCGGGCCGCCGGTGCACGGCACGGTCCATCGCGGCGAAGAGCTGATGGCCAACCGGCTCGGGCGCGGCGGGCACGGGTGCGGCGGCGGCCGCGTGGAGCCGGGAGAGGTCGGCGACGCCGAACTGCCGGCCGGTGAGGATCGGCGTGGTGGTGTCCCGTTCGATCCAGCCCTTGATCCGGGCGTGCCAGCGGTCCCGCTCGGCGGCGGAGGCGCCGCCCGCGAGGAGCGCGATGGCGGCGATCAGCCCCTGCCCGTGGAAGTGGTCGCTGCGCATGATCCTGCGCTCATCGCTCTTGAGGTAACCCCGGCTGATGGCACGGCCATTGACGCTGTCCATCATCAGCCCGTTGTAGATCAGTGGCGCGTACGCGTGCTCGACGCCGTCCAGGATGATCTGCCGGTTCGGGTCGGTGACGGCCCAGGTCGAGCCCGCGAGCAGTGCGAAGAGGCGGCCGAGGCCGTCGAGCATCACCTGTCCGTACGTCCCGGAGTAGGCGACCCAGGTGTGCTGGACGAACGAGCCGTCGGCGTAGAGGCCGTCGCCCTTGGTGACGTAAGGAAAGACGGGTGAGAGGGCGTCGCGGGCCAGCGCGATCTTCCCGGGGGCCCTGCCGAGGACGCCGCGCAGGGTGACGGAGCGGCAGAGGTCGACGCGGTTGGCGCCGGTGGATGTGCCGGTGTAGTCGCCGAGCACGGCGTCGGGGATGAAGTGGTCGACGGCGGCGAAGGCCTGCGCCCGCTGCGACTCGGTGAGCTGGTCGAGGAGGACGGCGACAATGTCCATGAGGAGGCGGGGGCTGCCGATCTGCCACTCCCACCAGTTGCCGTAGCGGGTGGTGGAGGGGTTGTAGATCCTCGCGGCGAGATGGTCGAGCCCGCGGATGATGTCGGCGAGGAACCCGGCGTCGCCGGTGAGGCCGGTGCCCTGCTGCGCGTACGCCTGAGTCATGGTCCACAGGCGGCTGTAGCTCTGGGTGATGCCGGAGGGCGGGTCGAAGCGGTAGCCGGGCCAGAGCGAGGTGCCGGTGGGGGCCATCGAGGCGCGGAATCCGGCAGCGAGCCTCCCGGTCTCGGCGAGGCAGGAGGCGTACGGCTCGGCGGTCGGGTCGTAGCCGGTGCCGAGGCCGATCTCCAGCCAGCGCAGCCGCAGGGTCTCGTACTCGTCGTCGTACTCGTCGTCGTACTCGACGGCCATCGCAGGTCCCGGAGAGGTGAAGGCAAGAGCGCTTGCTCCGGCGGTGGCGAGAAACATTCGGCGGGACCATGCGAGCGGCAGCGGCACGAGAGCCTCCGGAGCGGAAGTGGCGTAGACCGGTTGCCCGTTGGTCTAGCACGCACTTCTCCACGCGTTCAATGGGCATGACAGGAGATGTGGAAAGCGCTTGCCCCTCGGTTTCCGTATTCCACACGAGGGACAAGCGCCGCTCAAGGGACACGCCGGGGCTCCGCGCGGGAACCCGCGCCTCAATCGCCGGCGAGCCTGAAGGATCCAGCCCGCGGTGCGCCTCAGTTACCTACCGCACCGGAAGCGCGCACTCCCCCAGTCGGCGTGGTCATTGCCGTTCCCGTCGCCGCCGTCGCCGACGACCAGGTCGGCATAGGACGCGCCGGTGAGGTCCGCGGTGAGCGACCAGGCGGCGTCGGCGGCCTTCAGGACCGGCGACTTCGCCTTCTCGGCGCCGTCGGCAAACACGCTGAACTGCACGCTGCCGCGCGCCGTCTGGACGTCGTCCACACCCACCTCCGCGGTGAAGGAGGTGCACTTCCCGCCCAGGTAGTAGCGGACCTTCGCCGGGGCGTGCGAGCCGAGGCCCTTGGCGTACGCCACTCCACCGATCCTCAGCGGGCTGCCGTCGCCCGTCCCCGTCTCACCGTTGGACAGATCGCGCTCGACCGGTCCCCAGCCGTTCTCTGTGGCGGTCCAGTCGATGTCGCTCGCCCAGACATCCGCGGTGGGCGGCGGCGGAAGGGTGCGTACAGACGTCTCCGCGCCGAGCTTCCGCGCCGTACCGCCGACCGTGTACGAAGCCCGCGAACTGAACGTGTACGTCTGGTACTTGGCGTCCGCCGGCGGTGTGACCTGCCAGCTGCCGGTGGCCTTGGCCCCGGGCGCCACCGAGCCGGCGGAGACCGGGCCCGCGGGCTCGGCCGTCCAGCCCTCGGGCAGTGCGAGACTCAGTGCGACACCGGTCGCGGGCTGCGCCTCGTAGTTGGTGAACGTGGCCTTGACCTGGTTCTTCCGGCCGGGTTCCAGCGTCTCGGCGGCCGGTTCGACGGTGAGCGTCCCGCACGCCGCCTGCTCGGCGGCCGGACCGAGGTCGGTCACGGTGAAGCCGTCGAGAACGAAGTCCGCACCGTCCGGGGCGTCGCCGCGCTTGCGGAGCCCGGTCCAGGTGTCGCCACAGCCCGCCGTGACGGTCTCGGCGAAGTGGCCCGTGCCCTTCCCCCGGCTACCGCTGGGAGGTGCCCCCTGCTGTCCGATCGGCGTACGGCGGGTCTCGACGGAGGCCGGGACCCCGTCGGCGCCGATCCGGTCGTAGCCGGTGACCCACTCGTACGCGCCCGCCTGGCTCGACTGGTAGTCGTACTCCACCCGGTAGCTGTGCCCGTTCTTCATCGGCACGGTCCAGGGCGCGGTGCGGTAGACGAGACCGGCGTTCTCCTCGTGGGACTTGAGGGACTCTGCGCCGCTCAGCACGTCGTCGACGAGCTTTCCGTTCCAGCCGGCCTGGGTGTACGGCGCGTGCTTCTGCGCGATATGTGTGCGCGGGTCGGTGACGCCGCCCGCGTCGCCTTTGAGGAAGGGGCCCCAGCCCTGGTCGACAGCCTCGAAGTCCTCGTACACGACCGTGCCCGGTCTGGCCGCCGGAGCGTTCCTGACCACGCGTACGTCGTCGACACGAACGGTCGCCGTACTGCCGCCCGCCGCCTCAATCCTGAGAGTGGCGGCAGAACCGCGCGGCGCGGTGAAGTTCACCTTGGCGCACTGGAAGTAGGTGCCGTGCCGGTCGGAGGCGGCGACCTGGTCCTTCGCGGTCGAGCGTTCGACGGCCACGGACGCGCCACCGGCGGCCAGGGTCGTACGGCGCTCCTTGCCCGGCTGGACCTCGATCCAGGCGGACGCGGTGTAGCGGGCGCCCGGCGTGAGTCCGGTCAGCCGCTGGGAGACGGAGGCAGTGCCGCTGCCGCTCAGTACGCCGCTGTTGCGGCCCTGGTCGTCGGTGTGGCGGGCGACCGTGCCCCGCTTGGTCCAGGCGGCCGTCCCGGCGTCGTTGAAGCCGGGGTCGGCGACCGCGCCGCCCTGGCCCCACTGCGGGTCCCGCGGGGCGGGCGCGCGGTCCGGGTAGAGGACGTACGGCTGTCCGGCGGCCGCGGTCAGCGTGATCCGGCCGTCCACGGGCCGTACGGTGCCGGCCTTTACGCGCCCGTTGTCGGTCAGCTTGTACACGGTGTACGACGCCGCGCCAGTCACGGCCCAACTGCTAATGCCACCGGCCTTGTTGTAATGGTACAGCTTCTTGCCGCCGTCCCACGGCAGCAGATAGCGGTCGCCGTCCAGGACCTTGCGGCCGTGGTCGTAGAACATGCGGCGGCCGTCCTCGACCGTGCCGCGCAGGCCGCCCGTGAAGGCCAGGTCATTGCCGGTCCAGCGGGTGATCCGCTCATGCTGGAGGTACTTGGCGGGCAGATCGCGCTGCCAGACATTGCCGTAGAAGGCGTTCCAGTCGGTCTCGCCGGTCCAGCCCTCGAAGTCCTCGAGGGCCGTCTGGCCCAGGACCGGATGGTTGTTCCAGACGTCCTTCTCACCGTTGCGGATGAACCGGATGATCTGCGAGTTGAGGCCCTTGTTGGTGGGCCCGCCGTAGTCCAGGTCATTGGCCCAGTGCGACCAGAGCGAGGCCCGCTCGAACTTGTCGGCCCACTCGGTGCCGACGTTCCAGCCCTGCGCCTGCACGGCCTGCATCGTCCTGTCGGCGATCCAGCCGTGCGTGTAGTAGACGTCGATGTAGAGGAAGGAGAGATTGCGGTCGGTCTCGTCCCTCAACTGCTGGAATCTGCACGCCAGATCACCGCTGTTGATGTCCCGGCGCTGGTCGATGTAGTAGCTCTGGTTCAGCCAGTTCCAGCCGGGCTTGGTCTTGTCGACGAGGCTCTCGCTGAAGTGGTGCGCCTCGGGGTACGACTCGGTGGCGTTCACATGCACGCCGAAGGTCGCGCCCCACTTCTTGCCGTCCTTGAGCAGCGTATTGAGGTCCGTGAGGCCGCCGGCGCGCTTGTTGTAGTTGCCGCCGTAGTCCGGGTGCGCCGAGTCATGGCCCTCGGAGCCGTACCCCTTGAGTACCGCCAGCTGCCCCAGCCCGTCCGTGGCGAGCGAGATCCGCTTGACGTCGTCGAGGGTCCGCAGGAAAGGGTGCGTGGCCTGGCTGGCGAAGTTGAAGGGGATATGCGTGATCACGCGGTCGGGCGTCTGCCCGCTGCCCGGCACCTTGACCCCGATCGCGCGGAAGGCGACCGCGCCGTCCTGCCAGTCGACCTTGTGGTCGCCGTTGGCGTCGGGCGTGACGACGACCCTCGCCCAGGGGAGGTCCTTGCCGCTCTCCGGGCGCGCAGCGCCACTCCCCCGGTACGTCCACTGTCCGGACCAGACGCCGACGCGCGTGCTGCCGTCGGCTGCCTTGCGGGCCTGGTGCCAGAAGCGGGCGTCGTCGCCACCGGTCGCGCCGCTCGGCTTGTCGTAGCTGGAGTTGGACTCGACGGCCGCGGCCAGCCGTCCCGTGTTGACCAGTGCGTACGAGGCCCCGACCGGTGCGGGGTCCGGCGCCGTCTCCGCCGTCACCTTGCCGAAGACGTCGGCGGTCCTCGTCGAGTCCGGGTCGAGCCGGGTGAAGGCGGTCTCGGCGCCGGCATCCGTACTGCCGACCGAGACCAGATCATGGCCGGGGATGTCCATGGTGCCGACGCGGAAGGCCTCGGTGTCCCGGACGGCCGTGACCTTGAAGGCAGTGGTCCGGCCGGAGACGGAGAGCGTCGCGTCGATCTCGACGCCGGGCAGCTCGGCGAAGGCGAGGGTGTACGCGGCGCTCGACGCCGTGGCGGCGGGCTCGCCCTTCAGCCGCACGGTGTACGCGTTGCCGTTGAGGGTGACCGCGGTCACCGGAGCCGTACTCCCGAGTAGCTCGGCTCCGCCGGCACGGTCGGTGTACGAGACCACTCTCGGGAAGTCCTTGGCGACGGCGACCGAGAGCTGGGCGGAGCCGATGACGACGGGGGCTTCGTCCTCGGCTGCGGCCGTCGCCGCCGCGGGGACAGCGGCGGCCGGGAGTGCGGGCCCGGCCAGGGCGAACACGGCGGATGAGGCGGCGACGAGCGCGCACGCCGGACGGAGTCTTCGTGGCATGGGGACTGCGTAGTCCTCCGCTCTCACGACCGTCAACGAAGTCGTGCGCCGAGGCGACCAGTAGTCCAACAACCCCGGCGCGTAAGTCCAAGTCGCCCACGGCAGCGTCAACTTATGAATCGGCCAAGATTTTGAGAGCGCTCTCAGTCACAACTATTGACGCCCGTCCCGGCCATGGCGAGAGTGGTGGACACCCCCCACGAGTACAGGAGTTCATCCGTGATATCCCGCCGAATGTTCCTTTCCGGCACCGCGGCTGCCGCGACAGCGCTCACCTACCCCACCTGGGGAAGCGCTCTCAGCCCGCACGCCAAGGCCGCGCCCCCCACCTGCGAACTGGCCCTGGAGAACAAGTCGTTGCCCGGCACGGTCAACGCGTACGTCACCGGCCATGAGCAGGGCACCGGACGCTGGGTGCTGCTCCGTCCGGGCGGCGGCGTCTACTACCCCGAGTCCCCGTCCGCGCCGCAGACCCCGCTCCCCGTCGACTGCGCCATCCCGCTGCGCGCGGCCGGCGCGGGCCCGGTGGTGCTGACCCTGCCGCAGATGTTCGGCGCCCGCGTCTACTTCGTACGCGACAACAAGCTGAACTTCTTCGTCAACCCCGGCCCCGCCCTGGTCGAGCCGGCCTTCGCGACCCCCGCCGACGCCAACTACGGCCGCACCTGGTCCTTCGCGGAGTTCACTTTCAACCCGACGCAGCTGTACGCCAACATCAGCTATGTCGACCTGGTGACCGCACTCCCGATCGGTCTCACGCTGACCGGCGACGCCACCCACAAGGTCGCGGCTCTCCCGAACGGCGCGCTGCAGAAGATCGCCGACGGCCTTGTCGCCCAGGCGGGCCGCGACGGCCAGCCCTGGGACAAGCTGGTCATCCGCGGCTCCGGCGGCCAGGTGCTGCGGGTGATCTCACCGCAGAACCTGATGGCTCCGTACTTCGACCGCCCGGCGGAGATGCCCTTCCGGAACGTCTTCGACAACTACATCAACCAGGTCTGGCAGAAGTACCGCTCGACCGATCTGCGGATCGACCTGCAGGGCGGGCGGGGCGTACGCACCGGGCGCGTCAACGGCGACGTCATGACGTTCACCGGCGGCCACACCTTCGCCAAGCCGACCTCGAAGGACATCTTCACCTGCAATCACGGCCCGTTCGCCAACAACCCCGGTGACCCGGACGACAAGAAGGGCCTGTTGGCCAGGCTCGCCGCGGGCTTCAACCGGACGACCCTGCTGACCCACCCCGACCAGCCGAACAGCGCTACCTCGGCCGACTACTACCGGGACCCGGCCACCAACCACTGGTCGCGCGTGCTGCACGCCAACACCCCGATCGGCTACGCCTTCCCGTACGACGACGTCCGTCCGGACGGCCAGCCGGATGTCTCCGGCGCGGCGTTCGACGGCAACCCGCGGCGCTTCACGCTGACGGTCGGTTCCTGACGACTCGGGTCCTCGTCGGGGCTCCGCCCCGAACCCCGCGCCTCAATCGCCGGCGGGGTGCGGGTGTCCGGCCGCCATGGGGGGGCGGCCGGACACCTGTCCGGGCGAAGCCCCAGTTCAGCAGCCGCCGCAGTTGTAGTAGATGACGTCCCAGTGGCTGCCCTCGTCCGCGTAGACGTTCCCGGAGCCGGACCTCCACTGCGGGGCGCCGTCACCAGGACGCGCGCCGATGTAGCTGAAGGTGTTCTTGATGTAGTTCGTGACGCAGGTCGACTTGGCGTAGTCGAGCTTGTAGCCGTTCCAGTGCGAGTACGTACCACCCGCATGCCCGGTCTCGGTGCCGCCGGTGATGTTGAGCGCACAGCCGGTCGCGCTCTTGAGGGTCTGCGCTCCCTTCGCGGTCGCGAGGTTGAGCTGCTCGAAGGATGTACACGTCGGATTGTTGCGGTCGGAGCAGCCGCCGGACGAGGACCAGGTGATCCCGGACGAGCGGAACATCGAGGTCGCCGTGGCATGGCTGATCTTGGTGGCGGCGTTCGCTTCGGTCGCGCCGCTGATGACACCGAATCCGGGCGCGAAGAGCGCACCTGAGACGAGCGCGAGTGCGCTCAGAGCGGAGCGGACTTTCATGGCGGGGGATCCCTCCTGCTGGTGACCGTTGTGACCGTGCTCTCCGGTGGGACGGCTGTGCAGGTGGCGCAGGGAGATGGTGCCCGAGATCTACGCGCGTCCGCCAGAGGGCTGCAGCATCGGTGGAGTGAACCTCTCGAGAAGATGTTGAACTTTGAACGGAATAGGTCTACCGTCGGTGTCGTTGAAGCTTAAACAACACGCCACCACGACCCCCAAGGAGTGCGTCATGGGTCTCTTCAACCGCAAGACCGACACCACCACCGCGACCGCCACCACCGCGACCGCCACCACCGTGGTGGATCCGGCGCTCGCCGCCCTGACCGGCGAGTACAGCATCGACCCCGCCCACAGCAGCATCGGCTTCACGGTCCGCCACGCCATGGTCACCAATGTCCGCGGCTCGTTCGGCGACTTCTCCGGCAGCCTGCAGCTGAACGGCGCCGACCCCCACCACTCCACCGCCGAGATCGACGTCAAGATCACCAGCATCGACACCGGGATCGCCGACCGCGACGGCCACCTGCGCAGCGGCGACTTCTTCGAGGCGGAGAAGCACCCGCTGATGACGTTCCGTTCGACGCAGGCGGAGCAGCTCGGCGGCGACTCGTACCGCATCACCGGTGACCTGACGATCAAGGACGTCACGCGCCCGCTCGCCATCGACCTGGAGTTCAACGGCTCCGCCACCGATGTGTACGGCAACGAGCGCGTCGGCTTCGAGGGCAGCGCCGAGATCCTCCGCTCCGACTGGGGCCTGACGTGGAACGCGGCGCTGGAGACTGGCGGCGTAATGGTCAGCGACAAGGTCAAGCTCACCTTCGACATCTCGGCGATCAAGGCCGCGCCGCAGGCCTGACCCCGTAGACCCGACCGGTCTGCCCCACGAGCGCGCCCGTCCTGCCGTCCCCACGGCCGGGCGGGCGCTCGGTCATGTCTCGTTTGCCGGCGTGCCCGACGAGACATAGCCCCGGCACCTGAAACGACAAAGTCGCTGGATGACATTCTCAGTCGGAAGGGCACGACGTGTGGAACGGGACGTCGGGCGCACCGCCCGACCACTCCCTGACCCGCCGTCGGCTCTGATCTGCGATCTCCGCAGACTCCGCAGGTGATGGTCCTGGGTAAACGCTCACTCAGAGGCCGTTGGTGTAGAGGAGCCGGTTGGGCGAGCCTTGGCCGACGTTGCCGAGAACGTCCTTGGTGGACCCGTCTTCGAGCCAGGCGGCCAGTTCCTTCGGGAGCGCCTTCGGGTGCTTCGCCGCGTAGAGAGCCGCGACTCCGGCGACATGGGGCGAGGACATGGACGTGCCCGTCAGGGCGACGCTGCCGCCGAAGAAGTTGGCCGAGACGATGTCGACGCCGGGCGCGTAGAGCGACAGGCACTCGCCGAAGTTGGAGAAGTCGGTCTCGTCGTCGTCGCGGTCGGTCGCGCCGACTGCCACCACGCGGTCCGCGGACGCGGGCGAGACGTCGCAGGCGTCCGCGGATTCGTTGCCCGCCGCGACGACCGGCAGGACACCGCTGTCCGAGACGGCGGTGACGGCCTTGTTCACCGCGACCGACTTCTCACCGCCGATGGAGGCGTTGAGGACGGCCGGATGCTTGGCGTGGGCCGCCACCCAGTCCAGTCCGGCGATGACACTCGACCAGGTGCCCGAGCCCAGGCAGTCGAGGACCCGGACGCTGACGAGGGAGGCCTCGCGCGCCACGCCGTACGTCTTGCCTGCGACCGTGCCCGCGACATGGGTGCCGTGGCCGTGGCAGTCCCGCCCTTCCCATCCGTCCCCGACGGAGTCGTAGCCGAGCTTGGCGCGGCCGCCGAACTCGGTGTGGTCGAAGTCGATGCCGGTGTCGAGGATGTACGCGGTGGCGCCCCGGCCCTTGCTCTTCGCGGTGAAACTGTTGTCCAGCGGCAGGTTGTGCTGATCGATACGGTCCAGACCCCAGGACGCCGGTGCCGACAAGGCCGCTGCCGACAGGGCCGCTGCCCGGGTGTCGCTGCCCGGGGATGCCAGCACCGAGACCGCGGCGTCCTCCTCGACCGCCACGACCCCGGGGGTGGAGCGCACTTGGTCGAGCTGAAGCGGGCTGAGCGCGGCGGCGAATCCGCGCATCGCCGACGTATAGGTGAAGAGCGGCTCCACGCCGGCCCGGCCCGTCATCGACTCCGAGTCGACGCCCTTGCCGAGGGTCACGATGTAGCGACCCGGCACGGCATTCGCCGAGCGGTACAGGGTGGCGGGGGCGGCATGCTCGTCGGACGCCTGGGCGGACTGGGAAGACGCGGACATGAGTCCGGCCGCCACCAAGGCAGCGGTGAGGGCGGCCGCCGCGAAGGCTGTGAGCCTCGTTCTCTTGCGCATGGGCACGAGGAAACACAGAAAGACGATCATAATCAATTACCCAGCGTAGCGATTTGCGACTTTCTGTAGCGGATTTGAGACGGATCCGCCACTAGGGCGAACTCACACCACACCGTCTTGCCTGGGCTGCGCTCACCCACTCCCCACTTGTCCGCCAGCGCCGCGACGAGGAGGAGACCGCGGCCGCCCTCGTCGTCCGGGTGCGGCGGCGACAGCCGTACGCACCCGTCGCCGCTGTCGTGGAGCTCGACGCGCAGGATGCCGTCCGCATGCAGGAACAGGTGCAGCCGGAAGCCGCGGCCCGGCGGCACACCGTGCATCAGCGCATTGGTGGCCAGCTCGCTCACGCAGAGCAATACGTCGTCCGACCTGTCGGGCGTGGCCCAGTCGGTCAGCGCCTGCCGGGTGAACTCCCTGGCCGCGGAGACGGACCGGCGGTCCCGGCGGTAGAACGCCTCGCGGAAATACGGAAGTTGGGGTTCGTCGTTCATGCGGCCACTGTCACAGGGAGTCACTACGATGGATCAGTGCGTCAGGTCGTACAGCCGAGTTGTACGAGTCGTGACGGGTCGTACGCGTCCCGCGACGGGAAGGGGGAGCGCATGCACCCAGCCAGAAGGACCAAGAGGATCACCTCTTGGCATGTGATCGGCGCCCAGCTCGCGACCTTCCGCAAGGCGGCCCGGATGACCCAGGCCGAGCTGGCGACACAGTTCTGCGTGGGCGAGGACACGATCGCCTCGATCGAGCAGGGGCGCAGGGCGCTCAAGCTGGATCTCGCGATCGCACTCGATGAACTGCTCGATACGAAGAGGGCGTTGCAGACGGCCGTGGACAAGGTGCCGGAGCGGGAGCGGTATCCGGCGTTCGCACAGGACTTCGTGGAGCACGAGCAGGAGGCGCTGACCCTGCTCTCGTACCAGACCCAGGCTGCGCCTGGCCTGTTGCAGACAGAGGACTACGCCCGTGCCGTCTTCACGAGCCTGTATCCGCCGATCAGCGCAGACGACGCCGAGGAGCGGCTCTCGGCACGACTCGATCGCCAGAAGGTCTTCGATCGCAAGCCGTGGCCTCCGATGATGAACTTCCTTATCGAGGAGATCATCCTGTATCGGCCCATCGGGGGCCGGGAGGTCCTGCGCGGGCAGGTCCGGCATCTGCGTAGCTGCGCCGAACTCCCCTACCTCGGGCTGCAGATCGTTCCGACGAACCGAGAAAAGCACGCCGGGCTCGACGGGCCGATGGTGCTATTGGAGACCCCCGACCACGATCAACTGGCCTATATGGAGGGGCAGCGGGTCAGCTTCCTCGTCGATGACCCCGACGAGGTCAGTGTCCTCCAGCAGAAATATGGGATGCTGCGGTCACAGGCCCTCACCCCTGAGGAGAGCATGGGCCTGCTGGACGATCTGGCAGGAGAGCAATGAACCCCGCAGTACTGATCTGGTTCAAGTCCAGCTACAGCGGCAGCGAAGGCGGCGACTGCGTCGAAGTCGCCTACGACTGGCACAAGTCCAGCTACAGCAGCGACGAAGGCGGCGACTGCGTCGAGGTGGCCGCCCATCCCCTCGCCGTGCACATTCGCGACTCCAAGAACGCCACCGGCCCCGTCCTCACCGTCGCTCCGGCCACTTGGGCCGCCTTCGTCGCCGAGCGCTGACTAGGGCGACAGGGCAATGCCGAGGGAGTCGGCGCCCATGGGCTTCGGTGCGCCCTTCTCGTAGAAGACGTCGAGTTCGGTAATCGTGAATCCCACCTTCGCCACCATGTCGACGGTCGGCCGGGTGAGGTGACATCCGCCGAAGATCCGCTTGTTCAGCGGTTCGAGCCGCCGTTGCCAGCGGCGCACGTTTTCGTCCTCTTCCGGGGCCAGCCCGTGCTCGAGGAAATGCAGAGTCCCTCCGGGCTTGAGGACGCGCCGCACCTCACGCAGAGCGGCCCCCGCATCGGGGATGGTGCAGAGCGTCCAGGTGGAGAGAGCGGCGTCAAAGCTGTCGTCCTCGAAGGGCAACGCCTGGCCGTCCAGACCGGCGCGCTGCACCGGGACGGATGCCGCTCTGATGCGTTCCCCGGCGAGTTGCCATCCGACATCGGACGGCTCGACCGCGGTCACGCCGGTGACGGCCGCCGGGTAGAAGGGCACATTGTGTCCCGAACCGAATCCGATCTCGATCACTTCACCCTGCAGGCCCGCGCAGACCCGGCGTCGTAGTGGTTGGACCAGCTTCGTCCCGCAGGCGACGTCGACGATCCGCGGCACGATTCGCTGGGCATAGAACCCCATCGCGACCTCCGTGGCTCACTTCCAGCATGGCACCGGCACGGCCCCTGGAGGCACCGTGCCGCTGAGCCGCCAGGGCGCTAGAAGCCGCCGCCACCGTCGAACCCGCCACCGCCACCGTCGAAGCCGCCTCCACCCCCGAAGTCGCCGCCGCCGAAGTCGGAGGAGTTGAAGTCGGCGCCCGAGTAGTCGCCGCCGCCGAAGTCCCCGCCGCCGTAGTCGGCCGCGTAGGCCGGTGTGGAGAGCATGCTGCCGAGCAGCGTGCCCACCAGCAGGCCGGGCAGGATTCCGCCGCCGAAGTAGCCGCCGGCCCAGGGGCCGTACGCCGGTCCCGCCTCCCAGTACGGGCGGCGGCCGGAATCCGTCTCGACCGTGCGGGCCATCGGGTCCTCGCCGTCCTCGAGACGGGCGGCGTCGGCGGCACACACCGGGACCTCACGGGTGGCTGCGCCGGACGGCGACCAGGAGACGTCGGCGACCGAAGGGCCGTGGCGCGGGTCGAAGAAGCACGGCGCCCGGCGCTCCGGCACCGCCACACCCGTACGGCGTGCGTCCAGGACCACCAGCGAGTACCGGCCGTCGTCCAGGGCCTGGGTGACTCCGCGTACATCACTGGGATGCCCGGCGGCTCCCATCAGCGACTTCGACTTGTCGTACGAGTCGAGTGCGCGCTCGTAGTCGGCGCGCATGGCATCGGTCGCGCCCTTCTCCGAGGGGTGGAAGTCGAGTCGGTCCAGCTCTTCGCCGAAAGCCGTGATGTCCTCGTCGACGACCACGCGGAGCTTGTCGAGGGCGGCCCGCTCCTCCTCGGCCTTCTTCCGGCGGTTGCGTTGGACGATGGTGTAGGCGCCCGCGCCGCCGGCGACCAGGACCACGCCGAGCGTGATCAGGGAGCCCATGTTCGAGCCCTGGTCGGGGCTCGCGCCCCAGGAGGAGGGGGCGCTGCCGCGTGCCTGAGGCAGGGCCTGGTCGACAAAGTTGTTCAGCTGGGTGACGGCGTCGGCGCCCGGGGGCGTCTTGACCGCCGTGACCAGATTCCGTACGGCCTGGTTGCTCATGACGCTGCGGTCCGCGCCCGCGTTGAATCCATTGCCGAGGCGGATCGCGTACAGGCCGGTGACGCCCGTCTCGGTACGGATGTTCCGCAGGACCGAGCCCGGCGGGAACTCCGCGCTGTTGGGCAGGACCGCCACGAAGACCGGCTTGTCCGCGTCCTTGATCTTCTTGGCGAGGGCGTTTGCGTCGGCCTTGGAGAGCTGGCCGGAGACGCGCGGGTCCACGTAGACGGGGCCCTTCTTCAGCGCCGCGGCCACGGTTTCGGGGCCGGTGGCCGCCTGCGCTCCCGGCGCCGCCACGAGGGCGGTCGCCGAGAACGCAAGGAGCAGACCGGACACTGCGGTGAACAGCCTGGTCTTCATACTCTCGACGCTACCTGAACAGGCGCGAATCGGGACAAGCGCGGAGCCTTACGCCTGCGGCGGGCCTTTCCCCTACCCGCCCCTTCCCGTAACGGGGGCTCCGCCCCGGACCCCGCGCCTCAAACGCCGGCGAGGCTCATTTCGGGGCTCCCCCCAAGCCCCGCGCCTCAATCGCCGGAGGGGCCGGCCGTGCCGGACAGGCTGGGGACTAACTCAGCCTGTACGCCAGCGTCAGCTTCGCCACCGCCCCCGTCAGGTCGCCCGTCAACAGGAGGTGGTCAGCCTCCGCGAACGGCTTCGCGGCCGCCGCCGTCACCTGCTGGCCGATCCTCTCCTGGGCGATCAGGCGGGCCCGGGAGACCAGCGCACGGGCTTCCGGCGAGTCCGCCCGGCCCGCCGCCTGAAGGATCTTCGCCGCGAGGGCGATCGCCTTGAGGGTGAGCTCACCGCCCGCCGGCGGCTTCCTGAGCGTGGTCAGACCCCAGCCGTACGGGTACTGCGGGTCGTACGCCTTGTCCCCGACATTGATCGGCAGCTGCGCCTGGGACTTCGGCCAGGTGACCGGGAGCTGCCCGGTGAAGGCCTTCTTGCCGTAGAGGACGTCGGCGACGCCGTCGCCCTCCGTGCCCGGGAGCCAGGAGGCGACAAGGGCGTCGATGTCGCCGAGGCGGTCGCCGATGAGCTGGGGGCGGCCGGAGATGATCAGCACCGCGCACTTCATCGCGGCACAGACCTTGTCGACGGCGGCCTTGTCGGCGGCGCTCAGCTCCAGGTCGTGGCCGTTGCCGACATCGCCGACGCCCTCGGCGTACGGGGTCTCGCCGACCACGACCACGCCGACGTCATGGCCGTCGGTGGGCGCGGAGGCGTCCTTGGAGTAGGTGACCGCATCGGGAGCGGCCTTCTTGATGCCCTCCAGGATGGTCGTACCCGTGGTGATCTTTCCGGAGGAGCCCTGCCAGGTGATGGTCCAGCCGCCGGCCTGGTTGCCGAGGTCGTCGGCGTTGGACCCGGCGACGTACACCTTCTGGGTCGGCTTCAGCGGCAGTACCGCGCCGTCGTTCTTCAGCAGGACCTGGGACTTGGCGGCGGCCTCGCGGGCGACCGCGCGGTGTGCGGCCGAGCCGATCTCCGACAGGTTGGAGGTGTCCGCGTACGGCTTCTCGAAGAGACCCAGGGCGAACTTCTGGGTCAGGATCCGGGACACCGCGTCATTGATCCGGGCCTCGGAGATACGGCCCGCGTTGACCTCGTCCTGCAGGGTCTTGTGGAAGTCCGGGTAGTTCGTCGGGACCATGATCATGTCGAGTCCGGCATTGATGGACGTACGGACGTCGCTCGGGTAGTCGCCGGGAATCTGGTCGATCGCCTGCCAGTCGCTGATGACGAAGCCCTTGAAGCCCATACGGTCCTTCAGCACACCGTTGATCATCTCCGCACTGGCGTGCATCTTCACCGGGCCCTGGTCGTCGCCGAGGATGTCAAGCGAGGAGTACGAGGGCATCACCGTGCCGGTGCCGCGCTTCACCGCCTCCGCGAACGGCGCGAGGTGTACTGCTTCCAGCTCCTGCCGGGTGACCTTGGTGATGCCCTGGTCGATCGTGTACGAGCCGGTGGAGGACGAGCCGAATTCCGTACCGCCGTCGCCGGCGAAGTGCTTGGCGGTGGCCAGCACCTTGTCATTGCGGCCGAGGTCCTTGCCGGACGGTGCGCCCTGCATGCCCTTGATCACCGTCTCCATGGCGGTGACCAGGGCCGGGTCCTCGCCGAAGGCCTCGTAGGAACGGCCCCAGCGCTCGTCGCGGGTGACGCAGAGGCAGGGCGCGAAGTCCCATGGAATGCCGGTGGCGCGTACTTCCTTGGCTGTCACCGCGCCGGTCTTCTCGGCGACGGACGGGTCGCGGGTGGCCCCGATGCCGATGTTGTGCGGCATGATCGTCGACCCGATGACGTTGTTGTGGCCGTGCACCGCGTCCACGCCGTAGATCAGCGGGATCTGGAAACGCGTTGCCTGGGAGCGCAGTTGGTAGGCGTCGACCATCTTCGCCCATGCCTCGGGGGCGTTGGGGGTGGGCACCGAGCCGCCGCCGGAGAGCAGCGAGCCGAGGCCGTAACCGGCGATGTCCCCCTGCGACTTGAGGGCGTTGCGCTCGGCCTGGGTCATCTGACCGGCCTTCTCCGCGAGGGACATCCGGGAGAGGAGGTCGGCGACGCGCTTCTTCACCGGGAGGCGCTTGTCGAGATACGGCAGGCCGTGGGCGTCCACGACGACCTGGGGGGTCTCGGCCGGGGGCTTGGCGCCGGTGACCGTGAGCTTCAGCGGGATCGTCTCCGCGGACTCGGCTGTGCGGTCCTTCTTCGTGGTCACGGCGACGGTCCGGGACGTGCCGGAAGCAGTACCGGCGGGGAAGGTGACCGTGCCGGAGACCGGTGTGTAGTCCGTGCCCGTTTCGGCGGTGCCGCCCTCGGTCGTGTACGCCACGGTGACCGGCTCGTCGATCGGGCCGGATCCGGTGGTGGCGACGGAGATCTTCACCTGTGCGGCGCCGCCCTCGGCGACCGGGTACACGGCGGCGTCGGTGACAACGTTCGCCTTCAGGGCCGGGTCGGCCTTGCCGTACAGCTGCACGCCGTCCATGGCGAACCTGCCGGGCGCGCCGGTGGGCAGGGTGAGCGCGTACCCCCACATCGCGTTGAGGCCGAGGATGTGGTCGATGCCGCCGACCGGCTGGTAGTCGGCGCGGTAGACGAAGTCGGCGAAGGGGATCTCGACGAGGTGCCAGCCCTCCCAGTCGTCGGTGAAGGACGTGGTCCACAGCTCGGAGGCCTCGCCGTTGGCGCCGCCGTCCTTCAGCTCGAAGTTGATGCGCTTGCCGGATCCGGGCGGCAGCGGGGCGGTGTTCTGGCCGAACCACCAGAAACGGATGCCTTTGTGCGCGGTCCAGTCGTGGGCGGGCCTGTCGAAGGCGAAGTCGTGGGTGAGTCCGCCCCAGCCACTGATGTCGTAGGCGCCTTCCAGGACCTTCGCGCCCTCGGGGGCGTCGGCGCGCTCCTTGAACTCCAGCTTGGGCTGGTCGTCGGCGTCGCTGCCCCAGGTGAAGATCCCCTCGGCCGGGGGGTTGGCGAAGGGGACCTCGCCCTCGAAGGCGTCGACGGTGACAGGGGCGGGGTCGTCGGCGGCGGCGCTCGGAACGGCTGCGGCGAGGAGGCCGGTGAGTACGGCGGACGCGGCGAGCACGGCGATTCCGGCTCTGGTTCCGCTTCCGGCTCTGGTTCTGGTTCTGAGGCGTGGCATTGCGGCTCCTTCAGTGCGGGTCACGGTTGCGTGCGGTCCTGTACGGCCTTCGGCGGTGTCCTCAATCGCGGACGGGCTCAACAATCCCGTCGTCATGACGACGGCGCGGATCGGCGGACGATCAACTCGGTGGGCAGGATGACGGGTTCATGGGGAGCGGCCGTGCCGCCGAGATGGGCCAGCAGCATCCGCGCCGCCGTCTCGCCCATCTCCCGCATGGGCTGGCGGACGGTGGTCAGCGGGGGCTCGGTGTGCTGGGCCATGGGGATGTCGTCGAAGCCGACAACGGCGATGTCGTCCGGCACGGACCGGCCTGCGGCACGCAGCGCCCGCAGTGCCCCCGCGGCGCTGAGGTCGTTGTGCGCGAAGACCGAGTCGAAGTGCCTGCCCGTGGCGAGTTGCCGCTCGACCGCGAGCCGCCCCGACAGTTCGGTGAAGTCCCCCTCCGCGATCAGCTCGGTCGGCAGGACCTCGAGGAACCCCTCGAGCCGGTCCTGTACGCAGCCGAAGTGCCGGCGGCCGGTGACGATCAGGGGGCGGCTGCGGCCCGCCGCCAGCAGATGGCCGGCGGCCGACGCACCGCCCTCGCGGTTGGTGGTGGCGACGGACGGGAATTCCGGGTGGTGGCCGCGGTCGTCGATGAGGACGACCGGGAGTCCCTTGCGGTGCATCGCGGTGATGGTGTCGAGGGTGTTCTCGGGTTCGACGACAAGGAGGCCGTCGAAGGCGCGGGCGGAGACCTGACTCGTGAAGTGCTCGACGGACTCGGCGCCACGGTTGCAGGTGAAGAGCAGCAGCCCGTATCCGGCGGCCTCGACGGTGTCCACGACTCCCTGGAGTACTTCGCCCATCCAGGGCCAGGTGAGCGGGGGCGTCAGCATGCCGACCGTACGGCTGCTGCCGCGGGCCAGACCGACGGCCCCCAGGCTGGGCACATAGCCGAGGCTTGCGATCACTTCACGAACGCGGGCGGCTGTGCCGGCGTCGACTTCGCCCTTGGTGTTCAGGACGCGGGACACGGTGGTCTTACTGACGCCCGCCTCACGTGCGACATCGGCGATCGTGACGGGCATTCCGGGGCCTTCCGCGTCGAGGTCTGGAACCGGTGCCGGAACCGGTACCGGTGGTGCGCGGCGAGTCAACTCGTACCGGGTCCTGTCGTCAAGACTTCACACCGAGATCGGCCGAATCCCAAGTTTCAGGCAGGTGCGGGGTGTTGTGCGTTCAGACTCTGAATGCGCAAACCCTTGACGGCTGTACGCACTGGCAGTTCACTCACGCCTCGTCCCCCACACCACCGCCGGAGAGGGCCCAGCCCATGGCACGACGTACCGGAACGATCAGAATCCTGCTCGCATCGGCCCTGGCCGCCGCCGGACTCACCGGTCTGACGACCGGCTCGGCGCACGCCGCGGGCGAGCAGGTGAACATCTGGCTGACCACGACGGACGACGCCGGCGGCCGACATGTCACCCGCGGCCTCCAGCAGCAGACACCCGTCAACTTCCAGTCGGGCGGCGGCGACAGCGGCACGAACATCACCGTCGACGAGAACACCCGCTTCCAGACCTTCACCGGCGGCGGCGCCTCCTTCACGGACACCGCGGCCTGGCTGATGAAGGGCAGCGGAGCGCTGTCCCAGGCGACCCGTGACGCGACGATGAAGAAGCTCTTCTCGCCGACCGAGGGAATCGGGCTCTCCTTCGTCCGCAATCCGATGGGCGGCTCGGACCTGGCCCGCTTCGGTTACACGTACGACGATGTGCCGGCCGGCCAGAGCGACCCGGCACTGTCGAAGTTCTCGATCGCGCACGATCTCGCCGACGTACTGCCGCTGACGAAGCAGGCCAAGCAGCTCAATCCGGCGCTCACCACGGTGGCCTCGCCATGGACGGCACCCGCCTGGATGAAGGACAGCGGGCAGCTCAACGGCGGCTGGCTGAAGTCGGAGTACTACGGCGCCTACGCGAACTACTTCGTGAAGTATCTCCAGGCCTACCGCGACCAGGGCATCCCGGTCGACTACGTCACCGCGCAGAACGAGCCGACCTGCTGCGACAGTTACCCGTCGATGAGCTGGAACGGCTCGGGTCTCGCGTACTTCACCAAGAGCGAGCTGTTGCCGAAGCTCCAGGCGGCGGGCCTGCCGACCAAGGTGCTGGCGCACGACTGGAACTGGGACACCTACGACGCGTACGCCGCCCCGACAGTGAATGACGCGGCGGTCCGCAGCCACCCGAACTTCGGCGGGATCGCCTGGCACGGCTACGGCGGGAACATCTCCAAGCAGACCGAGGTGCACAACCAGTATCCGCAGCTGGACGCCTTCCAGACCGAGCACTCCGGCGGCACCTGGATCGCCAACCAGCAGCGCGAGGACATGACCAACATCATCGACTACACCCGCAACTGGGCGAAGTCGGTGACCAAGTGGTCCCTCGCCGTCGACCAGAACCGGGGGCCGCACAACGGCGGCTGCGGCGTGTGCGACGGACTCGTCACGGTGCACAACGGCGACGGTCGGCACGGCCAGGTCGACTACATGATCGAGTACTACACGATGGGCCACCTCACGAAGTTCGTGCGGCCGGGTGCCCACAGGATCGCCTCGACGGCGAGCTCGGCCGTGCCGAACGTGGCCTGGCGCAACCCCGACGGCTCGAAGGCGCTGATCGCGTACAACGACGGCTCGGCAGCACAGACGATCACCGTCAACTGGGGTGGGCAGCACACCACTTACTCACTGCCGGGCAAGACATCCGCGACCTTCGCCTGGTCCGGCACACAGGCCGGCGGCTCGGACCCGACCGGTAGCCTGACCGGCCTGGCGGGCAAATGCCTCGATGTGGCGGGCGGCGCCGGCGCGGACGGCACGGCCGTCCAGCTCTGGGACTGCAACGGCTCCGCCGCCCAGCAGTGGACGGTCCGCGCGGACGGCACCGTCCAGGCGCTCGGCACATGCCTGGACGTGACCGCCGGCTCGACCGCGAACGGCGCGAAGGTCCAGCTGTACGGATGCAACGGCTCCGGCGCACAGCAGTGGCGCTACGAAGCGTCGAGCGGTGATCTGGTGAACGTCCCGGCGGACAAGTGCCTCGACGTCTCCGACAACTCCTCGGCGAACGGTGCCCGCGCACAGATCTGGGCGTGCACCGGAGCCGCCAACCAGAAGTGGCGGCTCCGGTCCTGACCTGCGAGGGCTACTCGGCCGGTTCGACGCCGGCGCGCAGCAGACCGTAGGTGTACGCGTCCTCCAGGGCCTGCCAGGAGGCAGCGATGACGTTCTCGGCGACGCCGACCGTCGCCCACTCGCCGCTTCCGTCGCCCGTCGTGATCAGTACGCGGGTGGTGGACTCGGTGCCGTGGCGGCCTTCGAGGATGCGGACCTTGTAGTCGACCAGCTCCATCTTGGCGAGCTGCGGGTAGATCTTCTCCAGGCCGACGCGCAGCGCCCGGTCGAGTGCGTTGACCGGGCCGTTGCCCTCGGCGGTGGCGACGATGCGCTCGCCCTTGGCCCACAGCTTCACGGTGGCCTCGTTGGCGTGGGTGCCGTCGGGGCGGTCCTCGACGATGGCCCGCCAGGACTCCGTACGGAAGTAACGGCGGGCCCGGCCCTCCGCCTCCGCACGCAGCAGCAGCTCGAAGGAGGCGTCCGCCGCCTCGTATGTGTAGCCCCTGAGCTCGCGCTCCTTGACCCGCTCGACGACCCGGCCGACGAGCTCACGGTCACCGCCGAGGTCGATACCGAGCTCTTTGCCCTTGAGCTCGATGGAGGCGCGGCCCGCCATGTCGGAGACGAGCATCCGCATGGTGTTGCCGACCTGCTCGGGGTCGATGTGCTGGTACAGATCGGGGTCGACCTTGATGGCGGAGGCATGCAGTCCGGCCTTGTGGGCGAAGGCCGAGACGCCGACGTACGGCTGGTGCGTGGAGGGGGTGAGGTTGACGACCTCGGCGATCGCGTGCGAGATCCGGGTCATGTCGGCCAGCGCGCCCTCGGGCAGCACCTTCTTGGCGTACTTGAGCTCCAGGGCGGCGACGACCGGGAAGAGGTTGGCGTTGCCGACGCGCTCGCCGTAGCCGTTGGCGGTGCACTGGACGTGGGTGGCGCCCGCGTCGACGGCGGCGAGGGTGTTGGCGACGGCGCAGCCGGTGTCGTCCTGGGCGTGGATGCCCAGGCGGGCGCCGGTGTCGGCGAGGACGGTGGAGACAACGGCCTGGATCTGGGCGGGCAGCATTCCGCCGTTGGTGTCGCACAGGACGACGACATCGGAGCCCGCGTCGGCCGCGGTGCGCACGACGGACTTGGCGTACTCCGGATTGGCGCGGTAGCCGTCGAAGAAGTGCTCACAGTCCACGAACACCCGGCGGCCCTGCTCGCGCAGGTAGGAGACGGTGTCGCGGACCATCTCCAGGTTCTCCTCGAGGGTGGTCCGCAGCGCCAGCTCCACATGCCGGTCATGCGATTTGGCGACCAGCGTGATCACCGGTGCACCCGACTCGAGGAGCGCTCTGACCTGCGGGTCCTCGGACGCCTTGGCGCCAGGGCGGCGGGTGGCGCCGAAGGCGACGAGCTGTGCGTTCCGGAAGGTGATCTCCTGCTGGGCACGCGAGAAGAACTCCGTGTCCCGGGGATTGGCGCCGGGCCAGCCGCCCTCGATGAACCCCACGCCGAAGTCGTCCAGGTGCCGTGCGATGGTCAGCTTGTCCGCAACGGTGAGGTTGATGCCTTCGCGCTGCGCGCCGTCGCGCAGCGTCGTGTCGAAGACATGGAAGCTGTCGTCGGTCTCCGTGTCCGTGGCCTGTGTGGTCATGGCTGTGTTGACTCCTGTCGGATGAGTGGCTCCCGGAATTACTGGCTCCACTTGCCCCCATCATCGCGCGCTGCTCGCTTCCGGCCGAGGTGGAGCCGTAAAACGAAAAAACCCCTCGCGGGTGCGAGAGGTCTGCGCGCGGGTCTGGGGCACGGTGGTCGCGTCGTAGTTGTTGGTACGAGGCGATCACTGAGGACCGGCGCGCCTGCTGCCCATAATCATGGCGAACGAAAGCACGGTCGCAGTCTGCCATACGCCGTGCGGCGGGCGGGGTGGGGTCTCACCATGCGGGCGCCTGTGCCGGGGGCTCCCCCGGAGTTGCGCCCCCGGGGCCCCCGGAGCCTCCCCCGGAGTTGCGCCCCGGGCCCCCGGTACGCCCTTCAGGGGGTCCCCCACGCCCGCAGGGCGTATAGGGGGAGTGTCCTCAATCGCCGGACGGGCTGGGTTTCCCCGCCCGAGGGGCATTTCAGCCCCTCCGGCGTTTGAGGAGCGGGGCTTGGGGCGGAGCCCCAACAGGAGCCCCGCCGGCGATTGAGGCGCGGGGTCCGGGGCGGAAATTCAGCCCCGCCGGCGATTGAGGCGCGGGGTCCGGGGCGGAGCCCCGGGGAAAGGGCCCCTCTTACTTCACCCGGGCCGGGGCCGGGACCTCCTCGCTGCGCGCGGGCGCCGTCGCCGCCACCCGCTTCAGGTCGATGTCACGCGTCTCGCGCATCGACAGGTACACCACCAGCGACACCGCCGCGCAGCCCGCCACGTACCAGTAGAAGCCCGACTCCAGCCCCGCATCCTTGAACCACAGCGCCACATACTCCGCCGTGCCGCCGAACAACGCGTTCGCGATGGCGTACGGCAGCGCGACACCCAGCGCACGGATACCCGTCGGGAACAGCTCGGCCTTCACACACGCGTTGATCGACGTGTAGCCGGTGATCACCACAAGGGCCAGCAGCGCAAGCCCCAGCGCCGGCCAGAACGAGCCCGCGTGCTTGAGCATCGTCATGATCGGCACGGTCAGGAAGGTCGAGCCGACCGCGAACGTGATCAGCAGCGGACGGCGGCCGATCCGGTCGGAGAGCTTGCCGGCGAGCGGCTGCAGACAGGCGAAGACGATCAGCGCGCAGAAGGAGACCAGGGTCGCGGTCTGCTTGGGCAGCCCGGCGGAGTTGGAGAGGTACTTGGTGAGGTAGGTCGTGTACGTGTAGTACGCGACGGTGCCGCCCATGGTCAGGGCGATGACCAGGAACGCCTCGCGCTTGTGCGCCCACAGGGCCTTGATCGTGCCCTTGTCCCCGGCGGGGGTGTCGTCGCCGGACTCCTCGTACACATCGGTCTCGAGCATGTTGCGGCGCAGATAGAAGACGATCGCCGCGCCGAGCGCGCCGATGATGAACGGGATGCGCCAGCCCCAGCTGTGCAGGGCGTCGTCGGACATGGTGCGCTGCAGGATGATCTGCAGCCCGAGGCCGACGATCTGGCCCGCGGTCATCGACACGTACTGGAAACTGGAGGCGAAGCCGCGGTGCTCCGGGGCGGAGGCCTCGGTGAGGTAGGTCGCGCTGGCCGCGTACTCTCCGCCGACGGAGAGGCCCTGCAGGAGGCGGGCGATCAGCAGCACCACCGCGCCGCCGTAGCCCGCGACGCCGTAGGTGGGCGCGATCGCGATCAGGACCGCGGATGCGGACATCAGACTGACGGTCAGGGTCAGGGCCGCCTTGCGGCCCTTGCGGTCACCGACCCGGCCGAGCAGCCAGCCGCCGACCGGTCGCATGAAGAAGCCGACGGCGAAGATGCCGGCGGTGTTCATGAGCTTGGCGGTGTCGTTCCCTTCGGGGAAGAACGCCCCCGCGAAATAGGTCGCGAAGCTCGCGTACACGAACCAGTCGAACCACTCGACCATGTTGCCGGCGGAACCGACCCAGATCTTCTTCCAGTGCTCTCGTCCCATGAGGTGAAACCGTGCCGGAGGGGCACAACCGCAACAAGACGGCGTGCGGCAACGATCGGGAGTACTTGCGTACGTTGCGTTCCCGGAAGGTCGGTCAGCGGGCGGACCCGAGCAGCGTCTCGTCGAGGAATTCCCGCACGTGAGCGAGGACTTGGGCGCGTCCTGTACCCGGTATTCCGACGGCGACATGAACGCTGAAACCGTCGAGGAGGGCGCGCAGCCGGGCGGCGAAGCGGTCGGGGTCGACAGCATGGAACTCGCCGCGCGAGATGCCTTCGGCGATCAGCGCGACGAGGTCCCGGTGCCAGGCGCCCTCGATGGCGGCCTGCCGGGCACGGGCGTCGGCCTCGGCGTTCTGCGAGCGGTTCCAGACCTCGAGCCAGAGCGTCCAGTGGGGGTCGCGGGGCCCGTCGGGGATGTAGAGATCGACGTACGCGTCGAGGCGTTCGGCGGCGGAGGCCGGCCGGGAGAGCAGGGCACTGCGCTCGGCACCGAGACGGCCCTCGCTCCACTCGAGGGTCTGCAGGAGCAGCTCGTCCTTGGTGCGGAAGTAGTAGAGGAGATGCCCGCTGCTCATCCCGACCTCACGGCCGAGCCCGGCCATGGTGAGCCCGTCGAGGCCGCGCTCGGCGATGGTCGCCATGGCGGCGACGAGGACGGACTCCCGTGGCGGCGCGATGTTGCGGCGGCGCGCGGCGGGGCTCATACGGCGGCCACCGGCACGCTCGGAGAACGGCCGCATCTCGCGTTGAGGAACACATTCACCCGTATGTTCTACCTGATCTCACTCGTCGCCGAGGACGATCCAGCGGTCCTCGGCCCTGCACGAGCACAGGGCCTCGGACATCAGACCCTGGGCTGCTGCTGTGTGATGCAGTGGATGCCGCCGCCACCCGCGAAGATCGTGCGGGCGTCGACCAGCGTGACCGTACGGCCGGGGTAGAGGCGACGGAAGATGCCCGCCGCGATCTCGTCGCGCGGGTCGTCGAAGGCGCACAGCACCACGCCGCCGTTGCAGACGTAGTGGTTGATGTACGAGTAGTCGACCCATGCCCCGTCGTCCTCCCGTACGACGGTCGGCGCCGGGACCTCGACGACCTCGATACGGCGGCCCCGTGCGTCCTTCTGGGACTTCAGCATCTCCACGTTCTCCTTGCAGAGCTCGTGGTCGGGGTGGGCCGGGTCCGGCTGGCTGTGGGCGACTATCACCCCCGGGCCGGCGAATGCGGCGACGATGTCGACATGGCCGAGCGTGCCGTAGCCGTGCGGCGGATAGTCCGCGGTCAGGCCGCGCTTCAGCCAGATCGCCTTGGTCGTGCCGAGCTTGGCATGGATCTCGGCCTCGACCTCCTCCTTCGTCCAGCCCGGGTTGCGCTCGGGGCCGAGCTGCACGGTCTCGGTGAGCAGTACCGTGCCGTCGCCGTCGACATGGATGCCGCCGCCCTCGTTGACCAGCGGTGAGCTGTGCGAGGGCACGCCGGCGAGGTCCGCGACAAGCCGGGCGATCTTCGCGTCGTGCTCCCAGCTGGCCCACTTCTGCGCCCCCCAGCCGTTGAACACCCAGTCCACGGCGGCCAGTTGGGTTCCGTCGGTGACGAAGGTCGGACCGATGTCGCGCATCCACGCGTCGTCCAGCTCGCGCTGGACGACGTCGATGTCCGGGCCGAGGAGTGCGCGGGCGCCCCCGGCCTGGCCCGGGCTCACGACCATGGTGACCGGCTCGAAGCGGCGTACGGCCTGGGCGACGGACGCCCACGCCCGGCGGGACTCGGCGAGATCGTCCCCGGTGAAGGTGGCATTGGGGCCCGGCCAGGCCATCCAGGTGCGCTCGTGCGGGGCCCACTCGGGCGGCATACGGAAGGTCATGTCGTCGGACTCCTAGAGGAAGTAGAGGCGGTTGAGGGAGATCGAGTCGGCGGGTTCGGACCGCAGCGGGTCGCCGTCGAGCGTGACCAGGCCACTGGCGCCGTCCACTCCGACCTCGCCGAGCCGGGAGTTGAGGCGCAGATCGGCCGGGCCGATGCCGCGTGTGCCGCGTACCGCGACCCGGCGGCGGCGCGTCGGCATCAGGTCGGAGCCCAGTTCGGTCGCGGCCTTCGCCACGAAGGCGACCGAGATGTCCGCGGCGGTCGCCCCGTACGCCCCGAACTGCGGGCCGAGGACGAGCGGTTCACAGGTGTCGGTCGCGGCATTGGGGTCGCCCGTCACCCCGTATGCCGGGAAGCCCGACTTCAGTACGAGCTGCGGCTTCGCCCCGAAGTACTGCGGCTTCCACAGCACGATGTCCGCGAGCTTGCCCACCTCGATCGAGCCGATCTCGTGCGAGAGGCCGTGTGCGATCGCCGGGTTGATGGTCAGCTTCGCCATGTAGCGCAGCACACGCGCGTTGTCGTCGTGCGCGCCGTCGCCCGCCATCGGGCCGAGCTCGGCCTTCATCTTCCCGGCCATGGCGAAGGTGCGGCGTACGGTCTCACCCGCGCGCCCCATCCCCTGCGCGTCCGACGAGGTGATCCCGATCGCGCCGAGGTCGTGCAGCACGTCCTCCGCACCCATCGTTCCGGCCCTGATCCGGTCCCGCGCCATCGCGGCGTCGCCCGGCAGATCGGTCTTGAGGTCGTGTACGGAGACGATCATCCCGTAGTGCTCGGCGACCGCGTCCCGGCCGAAGGGCAGGGTTGGATTGGTGGACGAGCCGATGACGTTCGGTACGCCCGCCATCTTGAGCACGTTCGGTACGTGTCCCCCGCCGCAACCCTCGATGTGGAAGGCGTGGATCGTGCGGCCGTCCAGGACGCGCAGCGTGTCCTCGACCGACAGACATTCGTTCAGACCGTCGCTGTGCAGCGCGACCTGGACGTCGTACTCCTCGGCGACGCGCAGCGCGGTGTCGAGAGCCCGTGTGTGCGCGCCCATGTCCTCGTGGACCTTGAAGCCGGAGGCGCCGCCCTCGGCGAGCGCCTCCACCAGAGGCGCGTCGTGGGACGACGAACCGCGCGCCAGGAAGCCGATGTTGACCGGCCAGGCGTCGAAGGCGTTGAAGGCGTGGCGCAGTGCCCAGGGCGAGTTGACGCCGACGCCCCACACCGGGCCGAACTCCTGGCCGATGACGGTGGTGACACCGGAGGCGAGCGAGGCTTCCATGATGCGCGGCGAGAGCAGATGGACGTGGGTGTCGACGGCTCCGGCGGTGGCGATCATGCCCTCGCCGGGCACGATGCTCGTGCCCGTGCCGACGACGACGTCGACACCGTCGAGGGTGTCCGGGTTCCCGGCCCGCCCGATGGCGTGGATCCTGCCTTCGCGGATGCCGATCGACACCTTGCGGATGCCCTGCGCGGCGTCGATGACAAGCACGTTGCTGATGACGACATCGCAGGTCTCGCGTACGGCGGCGGCCTTCAGGTGCAGCCCGTCGCGCGCGGTCTTGCCGAAGCCGGCCAGGAACTCGTCGCCCGGCTTCTGCGTGTCCGACTCGACGCGGACCACGAGCCCGGAGTCGCCGAGCACAACCCGGTCCCCGGCGCGGGGGCCGTGCACGGACGCGTACTCGTACGGATCGATACCGGTCCTGTCGGTGCCGGTCATGAGCGGACCTCCAGCTCGTGGTGGGCGTACGACGCGGGGCGCGGAGCGGCGCCCGTCGCGCAGCGCGGCGTACGGCACGGCGTACGGCACGGCGTACGGCACGAGGCGGCGCTCAACGCTCCGCTCCCAGATAGCCGCAGGCCGCCGCGCGCCGCAGCGCCTCTTCCTTCGCCCCGGGCGCGTCCAGCGGGCCGTCGACCAGGCCCGCGAAACCGATGGCGATCCGGTCGCCGCCGATGGGCAGCAGGCCGACCTCGGCCTCGCCGCCCGGGTCGAAGCGGACGGAGGACCCGGCGGGGACACAGAGCCGCATGCCGTACGCCGCGGCGCGGTCGAAGTCGAGTCGCGGATTGGCCTCGAAGAAGTGGAAGTGCGAGGTGACGCTGACCGGCACGGCCGCGGTGTTGCGCACGGTGAGGCTGAGTGCGGGCTCGGGCTCGGTGTGCGGCGGCGCGGGCAGTACGGCGCCGGGCGCACCGTCGCCGAGTCCGCCGCCTCCGATCGGCTCGGAGACCACGGCGAGCCGTGAACCGTCGTCGAAGACGGCCTCCACATGCACCTCGGTGACCACATCCGCCACACCGGGCAGGACATCGTCGGGGCCCAGCACACTGCGGGCCGCCTCGATCGCCTCCGCGAGCCGTCGGCCGTCGCGGGCCGCCTCGCAGACGGTGTCCGCGATGAGCGCGGTCGCCTCGGGGACATTGAGCCTCAGGCCACGGGCCCGGCGGGCCCGCGCCAGTTCGGCGGCGCCGAAGAGCAGCAGCCGGTCGCGCTCGGTCGGGGTCAGTCGCACGTCACCACACCTCCCTATTTGAACGTCACTCTAACCGCGAGTTTCTTTTCACGGAAGCATTGACGGAGGACCGGTGCCTGAGTCACATTGAGCGCCACTCAAACAGCCGAGTCTCAGGGGCACCCCTATGCCGATAGAACAGCGCGGAGTCGACACCATCCCGGACGTGGAGCGCACCAGTACGCCACGCGATCTCATCTCGATCCTGCTGGGCTCGAACCTCTGCCTGGGCGTCATCGTCTTCGGCTGGCTGCCGCCGTCCTTCGGGCTCGGCCTGTGGCCCTCGGTGACCGCGATCGTCATCGGCACGCTGGTCGGCATCCTGGTCACGGCCCCGCTCGCGCTGATTTCCCTGCACACGGCGACCAACCTCTCCACATCCAGCGGCGCCCAGTTCGGCGTACGCGGCCGGCTCGTCGGCTCGGTCGTCGGCCTGCTGCTCTCGCTCGGGTACACCGCCCTCACGCTGTGGATCGGCGGCGACGTGATGGTCGGCACCCTGTCCCGGCTGGTCGGGCTGCCCAACGGCGGGGCCACCCGCGCCCTGATGTACACGCTGCTCGCGGGCTGTACGGTCGTCGGCGCGATCTACGGCTACCGGCTGCTGCTCCGGCTCAGCAAGGTGCTGTCCATCGGCATGGTGATCCTGCTGCTGATCGGCGTCTTCGCCTACGCGGGCGACTTCACGACGGCCGCGCCCCCCGACACCCCGTACCTGCTCGGCTCCTTCTGGCCCACCTGGCTGCTCGCGGCCGTCGCCGCCGGGCTGAGCGGCCCGGTCGCCTTCATCACGCTGCTCGGTGACTACACGCGCTACATCTCGCCGCGCCGCCACAGCACCCGCAAGGTGTACTGGGCCGGCTGTCTGGGTCTCCTCCTGGGCCTGCTGGTGCCGCAGCTGTTCGGTACGTACACGGCGCTCGCCGCCCGCGCGGGGCTGGAGTACGCGGGACCGCTCGTCGACGCCGCGCCCTTCTGGTACCTGGCACCGCTGCTCCTCGCGGCCTCGGCAGGTTCCGTCGGCAACTCCGGCCTGATGCTGTACTCGATGGGCCTCGACCTGGACGCGATCCTGCCGAAAGCCACCCGCGCCAAGGCCACCGTGATGGCCGCCGTCGTCGCGACCACCTTCGTGTTCCTCGGCTCGTTCGCATGGGACGCGCAGTCGGCCATGACGTCCTTCGTGCTGCTGCTGACCGCCATCGGCACCCCCTGGGCGGTGATCACGCTGATCGGACACATGCGCTGCGGCGGCCAGTACGACCCGGACGCACTGCAGGTCTTCAACCGCCGCGCCCGGGGTGGCATCTACTGGTACCGGGCGGGCTGGAACGTGCGGGCCACGGCGTCCTGGACCCTGGGCGCGGCGGTCGGTCTGACGGCGGTCTCCACGACGGTCTACGAAGGCCCGCTGCTCGCCCTCACGGGCGGAGTGGACTGCAGCTTCATCCTCTCCGGCATGGTCGGTGGCCTGACGTACACGCTGCTGACCCTGCGGGCTCCGGTCCCGGCCGCGGGCGCCGCGGCGGAACCGTCCACGGTCGACGTCACCGCCTGACGGACGGCGCGGAGACGACGAAGGCCCGCCACCGGTGTGAACCGGGGCGGGCCTTCGTACGTAGAGCAGCGGTCGGCGTCAGCCCACCTGGTGGGTCCAGCCGTGGACGTCCTCCGCCTTGCCCGTCTGGATGTCCAGCAGCGCCTTGCGCAGCCGCAGCGTGACCTCGCCCGGCTGGCCGCCGGACTGCTTCCAATCGCCGCTCGCGGACTTGACCAGGCCGACGGGGGTGATGACCGCGGCCGTACCGCAGGCGAAGACCTCGGTGAGCGTGCCGTTCTCGGTGTCGGCCATCCACTGGTCGACGGAGATCCGGCCCTCCTCGGACTCATAGCCGAGATCCTTGGCGAGCTGGAGCAGCGAGTCACGGGTGATGCCGGCGAGCAGCGAGCCGGTGAGCTCGGGGGTCACGATGCGGTTCCCGTACACGAAGTACAGGTTCATGCCGCCCAGTTCCTCGACCCACTTGTGCTCAACGGCGTCGAGGTAGGCGACCTGGTCGCAGCCCTTCTCGGCGGCCTCGGCCTGGGCGAGCAGGGACGCGGCGTAGTTGCCGCCGGTCTTGGCGTCGCCCATGCCGCCGGGGACGGCGCGCACACGGTCCTCGGACAGCCAGATGGAGACCGGCTTGACGCCGCCGGGGAAGTAGGCGCCCGCGGGCGAGGCGATGACGATGAAGAGGTACTCGTTGGCGGGCCGCACACCCAGGCCGACCTCGGTCGCGATCATGAAGGGGCGCAGATACAGCGAGGACTCTCCGCCGTGCGCCGGGACCCACGGCTTGTCCTGCTGGACCAGTGCGTCGCACGCCTCGATGAAGGTCTCGACCGGCAGCTCCGGCATCGCCAGCCGGGCCGCGGACCTCTGGAAGCGCTGGGCGTTCGCCTCGGGACGGAAGGTGACGACCGAGCCGTCGGGACGGCGGTAGGCCTTCAGGCCCTCGAAGATCTCCTGCGCGTAGTGCAGCGTCATATTGGCCGGATCGATCGACAGCGGCGCGTACGGGACGAGCTGAGCGTCGTGCCACCCGCGCCCCTCCGTCCACTTGATCGTCACCATGTGATCGGTGAAGTGGCGGCCGAATCCGGGGTTGGCCAGGATCCCCTCGCGCTCCGCGTCGGACAGCGGGTGCGAGGAAGGCTTGAGCTCGATCGTGGGCGTCGTCATGAGTGCAGTGTCCTTCACCGGTTGTTTGTGACGGACCGCGCTCACGCCGCTGCGACTGCTAGGACGTCCGAGCTTTCCCGCATGCCGCGGCCCACGTCGATTATCGCTCGCGTGGGGCCGTGCAAGAAACGGGGTGAATGCGGTCCAGGGTTGATGGTGACACCCGGAGGCCGCACAGGAGAAGCCGCCGGGTGCTGATGCGACCCGGCGGCTTCAGTGGGAACCGTCAGGTCAGCCGGCTACTCGTACCGCGAGCGCGTCGCCGATCTCGTCCGTCGTACGGACCGTCGTACCGTCACGCTCCGCGAGGTCGGCGGAGACGGCCTCCTCGATGCGGGCCGCCTCGGTCTCGAAGCCGAGGTGACGCAGCAGGAGGGCGACGGAGAGGATCGTGGCCGTCGGGTCGGCCTTGCCCGTGCCCGCGATATCGGGCGCGGAGCCGTGGACGGGCTCGAACATCGACGGGAAGGTGCCCGCCGGGTTGATGTTGCCGGACGCGGCCAGGCCGATGCCGCCGGTCACGGCAGCGGCGAGGTCGGTGAGAATGTCACCGAAGAGGTTGTCGGTGACGATGACGTCGAAGCGCTCCGGCTGGGTGACGAAGAAGATCGTCGCGGCGTCGACGTGCAGATAGTCGGTGGTGACCTCGGGGTACTCCTGGCCGACCTTGTCGAAGATGTTCTTCCACATGTGACCGGCGTAGACGAGGACGTTGTTCTTGTGGACCAGCGTCAGCTTCTTGCGCGGACGGGAGTTCGCCCGCTCGTACGCGTCACGGACGACGCGCTCGACGCCGTACGCCGTGTTGAGGCTGACCTCGGTGGCGACCTCTGCGGGCGTACCGGTGCGCAGGGAGCCGCCGTTGCCGGTGTACGGACCCTCGGTGCCCTCGCGGATGACGACGAAGTCGATGTCGGGGCGGCCGGCCAGCGGGGTCGCGGTGTTCGGGAACAGCTTCGACGGACGCAGGTTGACGTAGTGGTCGAAGGCGAACCGCAGCTTGAGCAGCAGCCCGCGCTCCAGCACACCGGACGGCACGGACGGGTCGCCGATCGCGCCGAGCAGGATCGCGTCGTGGTTCTTGAGGGAGTCGAGCTCCGCGTCCGGGAGGGTCTCTCCGGTGCGGTGCCAGCGCTGGGCGCCGAGGTCGTACTCCTTGGTCTCCAGCTTCACATCCTGCGAGAGGACGGCGGAGAGGACCTTCAGGCCCTGGGCCACGACTTCCTGGCCGATGCCGTCACCGGGGATCACTGCGAGATTGATGCTGCGAGACATATCGGCACCCTACTCCGCGTCCCATCCAATGACACTTGATGTCCATCATCCGGACTACGCGGGACGGCATCGTGTACGTCACGGCCGGCGGCGCGGGCAAGGATCTCTACAGCTTCGGGCCCGGTGTCGAGGACAGCTACGAAGGCAATGTCCATGACCACGACACCATCGTGACGTTCCACTGGACCAAGCTGCGACTGCCCGACCCCGACGCCGTGCAGTGGTCGCGCGTGCGCTACACCGGTTTCTCCTTCCTCTTTCTCCTTCCTCGCGGTGGAGGCGGAGTCCGGTACGGCCCCGAAGCTGAAGGTCTCCGCGCTCGCCGAGAGCGGCAAGCGCATCGACTACTTCGAGGTCAAGCGCGGGCAGTGAAGCGGGCGGCGAGGACGACGGGTCAGTGACCCGTGGAACCGCCGTTGTCCCTGCGGTCGAGGGCTCGCTGCAGGGCGGCGGCGGCATTCTTGCGGTCGGACTCGCTCGTGCGGGACGAGTGGCGGACGCGGCGGGCGGTCTCAGCGGGCATGATGATCGACTCCTTCAGATCAGAAAGCCACACGGCAATGCCGGTGATGTATCTGTGAGGCGCCGGAAGGGGCGGTGAGCGGTGCCGCAGGGGTTGCCTGCTGGGGGCACTGACTCAGGGCCGCCATTCGCTGGATCGAGCGAGACGTTCGGCTTCTACAAAGCTAGGACAGGTACACGCTTCTGTCTCCACAATTACTCGGACTTCCTACTATCTGAGACGGCGATCACCGGACGATCACCGCGCGCTGACCGGGAGAGGGCTCTGAGCTCCCGGATCAGAGCCCTGACCGCGACCGTGCGGGCCAGTTCAGGGGTGGTGACATAGCCGACGGAGCGCGTCGGGCGCTCCGGCCCGAGATCGGTGATCTCGATGTTGGCCGGTGCTCCGGTCAGGGAGAGCTCAGGCATGACCGCCATCCCGAAACCACTGCTCACCATCGAGAGCACTGCCCCGTCGTCCTCCGCCTGGACGGTCGCCTTCGGCAGCCACTGCTGGTCCGCCCACCATGCGCGGGTGTACGAGGTGCAGTTCTCGGCCCAGTCGACCAGCGGCAGTGAGCGCGGCGCCGGATGCCCGGCCGGGTGGACCAGGGCGTACCCCTCCTCCACCAGCACTCCCCCGACCAGCTCCTGCGGTACCGGCGAGGTGGTCCCGATCGTCGCGATCCCCAGGTCGGCGTGCCCGTCGGCGACCTCGCCCGCCGTGCCGCGACCGAGCTCCCGCACCAGCCGCACTTCCGGCTCGACCCCGGGGTGACGTGCGGTGAGCCGTTCGAGCGCGGGCGGCAGCAGATGCAGTGCCGCGCTGCGGAACGCCGCGATGCGCAGCGGTCCGGCCACCGTGTCCAGTTCCGCGCCGCGCGCCTCGGCGCCCATCATCTCGAGGAGCCGCAGAATGCGGCGGGCGTGCGCGACCGTCCGGGTCCCGGCGGCGGTGGGGGCCGCGCCCTGCCGCCCGCGGTCGAAGAGCACGGCCCCGATCTTGCGCTCGCTGCCGCGTACCGAGTGCGAGACTGCGGACTGGGTCATACCGAGGGCGGCGGCCGCGGCGGAGAAGCCGCGCTCGCGCTCGACGGCTACCAGTACGCGCAGCTCATGCGGTGCCAGGTCCGGCATCGGGGCGCTCACCCTCGCTCACCTCGTTCTATGAGGACCATTGATGGAAACGGCCGTTCCATCGACGCAACCCACTGCCCGGCCGTCTGATTCCTGCCTACGGTCACCGCCATGACCACGCAGAACTCTCAGGCCACGCAGAACTCTCAGACCACGCACACGTCTGTCACGGTGCAGCAGACCGCCCGCCCCACCGGCTTCCCCACCCGCGACCACTTCGCCTTCGTCGAGGCGCCGGTGCCCACGCCCGGTCCCGGTACGGCGCTGGTGGAGAACCTCTACTGGTCGGTGGACCCCTACCACCGCGAAATGATGGACGGCTACTTCGAGTTGAACGCCCCGCTGGAGGGCCGGACCCTCGGCCGCGTGGTCGCATCCCATGACCCCGGGCTCCAAGCGGGCGATCTGGTCTTCCACCGCCTCGGCTGGCGTACACATGCGGTGGTGACCCTGGGGACGAACGGCACCCGGAAGATCCAGCAGTACGCAGGGGTGCCGCTCTCCGCGTACTTGAGCATCCTCGGCGGGACCGGGCTCACTGCCTATGTCGCGCTCACCCGGACCCTCCGGCTGAAGCCCGGCGAGGATCTGTTCGTCTCGGCGGCCGCCGGTGGCGTCGGCACCGCCGTAGGACGCATCGCGCGACTGCTCGGCGCGGGCCGGATCGTCGGCAGCGCGGGTTCGGCCGCGAAGGTCGCGTATCTGACCGGGCATCTCGGCTTCGACGCGGCCTTCGACTACCACGACGGCACGGTGCGCGAGCTGCTGGCGAAGGCAGCACCCGGTGGCATCGACGTATACGTGGACAACGTCGGAGGCGACCATCTGGAGGACGCGATCGCGACGTTGCGCGACCACGGGCGGATCGCCTGGGTCGGGGCGGTCGGCCAGTACAACACCGCCGAACCGCCGGCCGCGCCGCGCAATCTCTACGACGTGGTCGGCAAATCGCTGCGTCTGGAGGGCGTGCTGGTGCGCAACTACACCGATGTGCAGGGCGAGTTCGAGGAGTTCCTCGTCCCGCATCTGCGGAGTGGGCGGATCTCGCCGGACGTCACGGTCCTCGACGGCTTCGGGCTCATCGTGGACGCCTTCCTCGGCATGCTGCGGGGCGAGAATCGCGGAAAGATGCTCGTCAGGGCGTAAGGCCGGTCCGGCGTGGAAGAGCCGCCCGCCGTTCGGCGGTCAGACCTCGCAGTTGATCTCGAGGTCGGCACCCGCTTCGCCGTCGCAGTCGTCCGTATGGGCATTGCCGTTGAGGAAATCTGTGCTGGGGCCGCCCCTGAGGACGTCGTCGCCGGTTCCGCCGTCGATCGCGTCGGCCCCGCCCGCGGCGCCGACGGTCTGGCCGTTCTGGCCGACGTTGTCACCGAACAGGACGTCGTCCCCACCGCGCCCGAAAATCAGGTCATGCCCGGCGGTGGCTCCCGTGGCATCCCCCAGGGCACTGTCGCCGACGATGATGAACTCGCCCGCGCTGCCACCCACGATCCGGTCGTTGCCGGAGCCGATCGCCGTGCCCCCGGAGGCGTTGTGGTCGCCGACCGCGACCGTTCCACCATCCGCGCCCAGGTCGATGACGTCGTCACCGCCGCTCCCGCTCGCGTTGCCAATGATGGCCGTGTTGTCGCCCGTCGCATCGCCGAGTTCCCCACGGCCTTCCAGCAGCACGTCGTCGCCGGCTCCCGAGGCCTCGTAGAAGCCGACCGCGTCTCCGTAGAGACCGTCGTTTCCGTCGCCGCCTTCGAGACGGTCCCTCGCGCCGCCGGAGGCGTAATCGCCTCTGTTGTCGCCGATCAAGGTGTCGTCCCCGAGCCCGCCGTACAGCGCGTCATTCGCCTCCCCGTCGGCCCTGCCCTGGATGGCATAGTGATCGCCCACCAGGCTGTCGTTGCCGACGCCGCCGATGAGACGGTCCGCTCCCGTGGCTCCGGTCGCGTCTCCTGTGCCGCTGTAACCGTCGCCGATCACCCCGTCGTCGCCGTCGCCGCCGTTGACCGAGTCGTTGCCCGGTCCGCCGATCAGACGGTCGTCGCCACCGAGACCGCAGATCAGATCGTTGCCGCCCAGACCGTCCACGACGTCATCGCCCGGAGTGCCGATGATCACGTCGGGGCCCGGCGTCCCGGTCGTGGTCGTGGCCGGGACGCCGAAACAGAGCGGCGCCCGCGCGCCGGCTTCGCCCGCTCCCAGGCCGACGAGGGCGGCTGCCGCGAGGACGTCGACGCAGCAGATCAGGAGGGCCCGGTGGCCAGGTCCCTGTCGAAGGTGCTTGTGCTGCATGGCTGCTCCCTGGGTCTGGTCGTGAGCACTGGCGCGTGATCACTTCCAGCCCCGGGCGCCCGAACAGCGCCGCCGCGCGGGATTTCATCCGTTCAGTCACGGCTTCCGTATCAGTCATGGCGGCTCGGTCACCCGGCGTACGCCTCCATCCTTCGCAGTTCAACAGCAATTCCCGGATCTCTCCCGGTACGGCTGTGGACCGTTGCGACGGCCGACCGCACGCTTGCGCCCGATGTGCTGCAGGGGCACACAGAGAACAGGGGCGGACGCATGACACCGATCAGTCGTAGGGGTTTCGTGGCTCTCGGCGCGGGCGTGGTGGCGGCGGCCGCCATACCGCCGGCCGCCGGGTCCGCCGTGGCAGCCACGGGCGCGGCCACCGCCGAGGCAGCGACCGGAACCATCAGCGATGTGAAGCACGTGGTCGTCCTGATGCAGGAGAACCGCAGCTTCGACCACTACTTCGGCAGGCTCAAGGGCGTACGCGGCTTCGCCGACCGGAGCGGCATCACCCTCGCCGGCGGACACAGCGTCTTCAGTCTGGTTCAGGCTGACCAACTCGTTCGCCTCAGCGGTGAAGTTCACCATCAAGGCCGACAACTACCGTACGGACGGCCCCTGGATGTACACCGTCCCGGGGCTGCTCCACCGAGGACTGCTTCAACGCGGTGGCGTACCAGAACGGCTGGTACGACTTCACCGTCACGGCGGACGTGGACGCGACCTGGTCGCGGCGGTACACCGGCCACATCGAGACCGGCTCCCCCGGCATCAGCGGCTGAGCCTCCCCCGGAGGCCAGATCCTGGAGGCCCCTGGGGCTGCCCTAGAGGACGTCGCCGTCGCGCCAGTCGAAGATGAGCGTGCGGCCGGGGGCAGGGAGGGGGCGGCTCGCCGCCGGGCGGACGTAGGTACTGTCCTCCTCGTCCGGCAGCGGAATGATTCGGCCCAGCCCCTGCGCGGCGATCGGCCCCTCCCAGAGCCGCCAGCCGCGTGCCCGGTACAGCTCGGCGCCGTCGTCGGAGGCGGAGAGGGCCCCGAACTCGTACGCCCCGTCGATCACCCGCTCCAGCGTCTCCATCACCAGGCCGCCGAGTCCGCGCCGCCGCCGGTCGGCGCGGACCGCCACCGCCTCGACGTATCCGATACGCAGTGAGCGCCGGGCGTGGATCACCCGGCGCTGGATCACGCTGCCGTGCGCGACGAGCTCCCCGTCCTCGTGCACCAGCGCATGGATGCCGCCGAGGCTGTGATCCCAGTCGTCGTCGCTGAAGCCGCCGTGGAAGGCATCCGTCAACAGGGTGCGGATTTCGAGGAGTTGGGCGGGGCCGAGTTCGAAGGTGTGGGCGGTGCGCAGTGACTCACTCATGCTCCGCATCCTCCCAGGCCGCCGCAGCCACTCGCGCAACCGATGGGTTGCACGATTCGGCTATGACGTGCAACCATTGGGTAGCACGTCATAGCCGAACAGGAGGCAGGGATCATGAGTAAGGACCGCATCGAACGAGAGATCACCATCGCCGCACCGGTGGAGCGCGTATGGGCCGTGCTCACCGAGCCGGAGCACGTCGGCTCCTGGTTCGGACAGGGCAAGCCGACGCCGGTCGACCTGCGCCCGGGCGGGACCATGTACCTGGATCACGGCCAGTACGGCCAGTTCCCCACCACGATCGTGAAGGTCGACCCGCCGCACCACTTCTCGTACCGCTGGGCGAGCGCCTTCCCCGGGGAGCAGGCGGTCGAGGGCAATTCCACCCTGGTGGAGTTCACCCTCACCCCGGACGGCGCCGGCACGCACCTGCGCGTGGTGGAGACCGGCTTCGACGCGCTCGCCATCCCCGAGGACAGGATCGACACCGCTGGGTACGACAGCCACTCGGCGGGCTGGACCGAGGTGGTCGTCAACATGCAGAAGTACGCGGAGCAGCTCGCGGAATGACGGCGGACGCAGACCAGGAGGCCGTGGCGGAGGTCCTGTCCGCACTGGCGGACCCGACCCGGCGCCGGATACTCGACGCCCTCGCCGCGCACGGGGAGGCGACCGCCACGGTCCTGGCGACGGAGCTGCCGGTCAGCCGGCAGGCGATCGTGAAGCACCTCGCGGTCCTCGACCGGGCCGGGCTCGTCGCCGGCCGCCGGGAGGGACGGGAGACGCGGTACACGGTCCTACCGGCGCGGCTGGGCATCACAGCCCGATGGATGGACCGGGTCGCCGACGAGTGGGACACCCGCCTCTCGGCCATCAAGCGCCTGGCCGAGGTCGCCCCGGCCGCAGAAAACGCCGACCCGGACACAGAACCGGAGGTGGAAGCAGGCTCCGCGGCCGACGCCTAGTCGCCGGGAAGGCGACGCCTGGTCGGGAAGGCGACGCCTGGTCGGGGAGGCCGATACCCGGCATCCGGGGGCCCTTCGGTCGCCCCCGACGCGGGGCCGCCGCCCTACGCCGACACCTTCCGGGTCAGGTCCTGCGCAAGCCGCTCGACCCACTCACTGAACTCCTGGCGGTGATGCACGAGTCCCCCGCACAAGACGCTGACCTGCGCATCGGTGAGCCGGTTGGGCCCGTCCATCGTCAGTAGCGCGCTCAACTCCCGCATCACGGAAGCCACCCGCACGGCGTCGGTGTGCTCAATCCAGTCGATCCCGTGCCCGGGGCCGAGAGTCGTGGAACCAGGCATCACACTCTCCTTCCAGCACCCCCTCACTGCAGCCTAAACCCGTCGAACGTGGACCGCCCCCGGCCGGCGTGGGGGCCGGGCGGGGGCGGGGTCACGAGGGGGCTTCGGCCCGGTGGGGCGTCGCCGGGTGGGCGGAGGTCAGCCCATGTGCGGGTACGGGTAGTCCGTCGGCGGGACCAGTGTCTCCTTGATCGCGCGGGTCAGCGTCCAGCGCATCAGGTTCTGCGGGGCGCCCGCCTTGTCGTTGGTGCCGGACGCGCGGCCGCCGCCGAAGGGCTGCTGGCCGACGACGGCGCCGGTCGACTTGTCGTTGATGTAGAAGTTGCCCGCGGCGTACCGCAGCTTCTCCATCGTGTGCGCTGCCGCCGCACGGTCGTTGGCGATGACCGCGCCGGTCAGGGCGTAGGCCGACACCGACTCCATCTGCTCGAGCATGGCGTCGTACTGGTCGTCCTCGTAGACGTGGACCGCCAGGAACGGGCCGAAGTACTCGGTCGTGAATACCTCGTTGCTCGGGTCCGCGCATTCGACGACGGTCGGGCGGACGAAGTAGCCGACCGAGTTGTCGTACGTGCCACCGGCGACGATCGTGCAGGTCGGGTCGGCGGCAGCGCGGTCGATCGCGGCCTTGTTCTTCGCGAAGGCACGCTCGTCGATCACGGCACCGATGAAGTTCGTCAGATCCGTGACGTCACCCATCTTGATGCTGTCGACCTCGGCCGCGAACTCCTCCTTGAAGCCGGAGTTCCAGATCGACGCGGGGATGTACGCACGCGAGGACGCCGAGCACTTCTGGCCCTGGAACTCGAAGGAGCCGCGGGTCAGAGCGGTCTTCAGCACCGCGCGGTCGGCGCTCGGGTGCGCGACGACGAAGTCCTTGCCGCCCGTCTCGCCGACGATGCGCGGGTAGGAGCGGTACTTCTCGATGTTGTTGCCGACCGTCTTCCACAGGTGCTGGAAGGTCTTGGTCGAGCCGGTGAAGTGGATACCGGCCAGCTCGGGGTGGTTCAGCGCCACCTCGGAGACGGCGATACCGTCGCCCGTCACCAGGTTGATGACGCCCTTCGGCAGACCGGCCTCCTCCAGGAGCTGCATCAGCAGCACGGCGGCGTGGGTCTGGGTCGGGGACGGCTTCCATACGACGACGTTGCCCATGAGGGCGGGGGCGGTCGGCAGGTTGCCCGCGATCGCGGTGAAGTTGAAGGGCGTGATCGCGTAGACGAAGCCCTCGAGCGGACGGTGGTCCAGACGGTTCCACACACCCGGCGAGTTGGCCGGCGGCTGCTCGGCGAGCAGGTCACGGGCGTACTTGACGTTGAAGCGCCAGAAGTCGACGAGCTCGCAGGGGGTGTCGATCTCGGCCTGCTGGGCGGTCTTCGACTGGCCCAGCATGGTGGAGGCGGCGAGCGTCTCGCGCCACGGACCGGCCAGCAGCTCGGCCGCGCGCAGGATGATCGCGGCGCGGTCGTCGAAGGACATCGCACGCCACGCGGGCGCGGCGGCGAGCGCGGCGTCGACCGCGTCCTGCGCGTCCTGCTGCGTGGCAGCAGCGAACGTACCGATGACGGCCTTGTGGTTGTGCGGCTGTACGACGTCGACGCGCTCTCCGCCGCCCATCCGCCGGACGCCGCCGATCGTCATCGGCAGCTCGATCGGGTTCTCGGACAGCTCCTTGAGCTTCGCCTCGAGGCGGGCGCACTCGGGGCTGCCGGGCGCGTAGGAGTGAACCGGCTCGTTGACCGGCGCGGGGACCTGGGTGACAGCGTCCATGGGTGCCGAATCTCCTTAATCAGTAGGTCAGTTGGGGGGTTCAGCCGCGGCTGACCAGCGAACGCAGGAAGAACGCCAGGTTGGCGGGGCGCTCCGCGAGGCGGCGCATGAAGTATCCGTACCAGTCGGTGCCGTACGCGATGTAGACACGCATCCGGTGGCCCTCGGCGGCGAGCCGCTGCTGCTCGGCATCGCGGATGCCGTACAGCATCTGGAACTCGTACTCGTCGAGCTTGCGGCCCGCCCGGCGTGCGAGCTCCTGGCTGATGGAGATGATGCGCGGGTCGTGCGACCCGACCATCGGGTAGCCCTCACCCTCCATCAGGATCTTCAGGCAGCGGATGTAGGCCTTGTCGACCTCGGCCTTGTCCTGGTACGCGACGGTCGCGGGCTCCTTGTAGGCGCCCTTGACCAGACGTACGCGTGAACCTGCCGCGGCCAGCGCGCGGCAGTCGTCCTCGGTGCGGAAGAGGTACGACTGGACGACGGCGCCGGTCTGCGGGAAGCGCTCACGCAGTTCGGAGTGGATCGCGAGCGTCGAGTCGATGGTGGTGTGGTCCTCCATGTCGAGGGTGACCGTGGTGCCGATCCCGGCGGCGGCCTCGACGACCGTGGTGATGTTCTTCAGCGCGAGGTCGTGCCCGCCGGGCAGGGCCTGGCCGAAGGAGGAGAGCTTCACCGACATCTCGGCGCGGACCCCGAGATCCAGCGGCTCAAGGGCCTCGATGAGCTCCAGGTAGGCGTCGCGGGCGCGCAGCGCCTCCGCCGGCTCTGTGATGTCCTCACCGAGGACGTCGAGCGTGACTTCGAGACCACCGTCGGCCGTGTCCCGGACGACGGGGATCGTCTCCTGGACCGTCTCGCCGGCGATGAACCGGTTCACCACGGGCTTGGTGACCGGGGCGGCCGAGACGATACGGCGCATCTTGTCGCTGCGCGACGCGGCGAGGATCACGGGACCCAGCACGGGGACCTCCACGGAGAGAACGGACAGAGCCGAAGCGAGGTAAAGCGGAACAGAAGACAACGCATCCGGAACAGCACGAAGAACCACCGTGAAACCTAAGGATCGCTCCGATCCTCTGCCATCGACAGCTGTCACGCATCCGTGGTCCGGATCTCAGACAGATGTCTGAAGGGGTGCGAGAATGTCGGAGTGAAGGGCGACTACCAAGAGCTGGTCGACGAGATCTCGGCGCTGCTGGCCGAGCCGGCGACACTGGAGAACCGGGACTTCGGCCTGATCGCTTTCGGAGCGCACGACAGCGACGACGACACCGCGATGGACCCCGTCAGGACGCGCTCGATCCTGACCCGGAAGTCCACACCGGCGGTCCGCGCCTGGTTCGAGGGCTTCGGCATCGCACGTGCGACGGGCCCGGTCCGGATCCCGGCAGCCCCGGAGGCGGGGGTCTTCCGCGACCGGATCTGCCTTCCGGTACGCCACGGGGGCATCGTCCTCGGATACGTATGGCTGCTCGACGCGGCCCCTGGGCCCACGCAGGCCCAGCTCGCCGCGGCGATGGAGGTCACGGCCAGGATCGGCACGCTGCTCGCCGACGAGGAACGGGCGGGCACGGATCTGTCCCGTGAGTTCCGCGCCGTCCTGACGGCGGAGAGCGGCTGGCAGTACGACATGGCGGTGGCGGCGCTCCGCACGGCGTTGGGCGGCACGAGCGCGGACCGCCTGCACGCGGTGGTGTGCGTGACGCCATGGACCGCGGCCGATGCCCCGTCGTCGCGCTCGCTGCCGGGTGTGGCGGCGCTGTGCACGGTGCCGTGGGACACGGGACTCGGCGACGGCGGCAGGTCCGGGCAGCTCGAGACCGGGGAACTCGATACGGCCCCGGACGGGGCCGGAGATCCGGGCAGCAGCGCGAGCACCGGCACCTCGGCCCGGCGCGCCGCGACCCGCATGTCTCGCGGCAGAGCCGATGCCTCTCCGTCCGGCGCCCCGCACCCGCACGACGACTCCGCCCCCGACGGCCATGCGCTCGCCGTCCTCGTACGGCTCCGCTCCGCCGACACCCTCTCGCCCGCCCTCACCGCGGCCGACCGGCTCCGCGCCGCCGCGGGCGGGGACGCGGCGACCGCCGGGATCGCCACGCCGCGGCGCGGCCTCGCCGGGCTCAACACCGCCTGGCTGGAGGCGGCTTCCGCGGCCCGCGCGGCCCGGGCCGAGCCCCGGCTCGGCCCGGTCGCCGAGTGGGCGGCCATCGGCCCGTACCGCATGCTGACCGCGCTCCCCGCGGACGCCGCGCACGACCCCGCCGTACGCGAGCTGCTCGACCGCTCCCACACCGAACTGGCCCGCACCGCCGAGGTGTTCCTCGACTGCGCGGGCCAGGCGGGACGCACCGCGGCGGCGCTCGGCATCCACCGCCAGACGCTCTACTACCGGCTTTCGCGCGTCGAGCAGCTCACCGGCCTGGACCTGGGCGACGGCGAGGACCGGCTGCTGCTGCACATGGCCCTGAAGGCGGCACGGCTCTAGGGCGCTCTAGGATCCGCGGCTTCGTGAGCACTTCCGCGTGATCATGAGCACCGTTCGAGCATTTCCGCGTGATCATGGGCAGTGCCCGAGCCTGCCGAGGTCCGGCGTCGGCACGACCAGGGGAACGGTCTCGACGTCGCCGACCGGCGGGGCCGCCCCCACGGCGCCGTCGGCCCAAGTCCACAGGGCGAATATGTGCCGGGCGGGCAGGTAAGTGGCCTGACTGTCCGACCGCGCCTCGGGGAGTTTCTGCCTGGTTCCCATGGCGTCAGCGGGTGCCCACGTCGTCGCCCTCGCGGGCGGGCCGGGCATCGGCCCCGGCCCGGGGGGCCGCCTCGTCCGTGGTCGGGCCGTCCTCCTGCGCGGGCTCCGGCTCACCCCCGGCAGCCGCGGGCTTGCGGACCGCGCGCAGGGCCAGCAGTAGTACGGCCGCGCCGAAGAGCGCGATGAGCATGATCCAGATTGCACCGACGTGCATGGCGTGGACGAACGCGTCATCGGCGGCGTACCCGAGCGCGGGCAGGTGGGACGTGGTGGCGACGTGCCGGGCCTGTTCGGCGGAGACCCGCGCCTGGTCCCGCACCGGTCCGGGGACACCGTGCAGCGAGGGTTCGATCGCGCGCCGGTACACGATCGACATGATCGTGCCGCCGACGGCGATCCCGATCACGCTGCCGGTCTGGCGCACCGTGTTGGTGACGGCCGATCCGGCGCCGGCGCGTTCCAACGGCAGGGTGCTGATCAGCGCCGCGGTCACCGGGCCGATCACCATGCCGATGGACAGGCCCTGGACCAGCAGCAGGACCTCGATCCAGACGAGGGGAGTGCTCAGCCCGAAGAGCCCGTAAGCGCCCATGGTCAGCGCCGCGACGGTGAGGGCCGGCACGGCGACGAGCCGCAGCGACCAGCGATGCACCAGGCGCGCGCCCACGGGTGCCCCCAGGATCGCGCCGAGCGCGGTCGGGAGGCCGGCCAGGCCCGCCTCGACCGGCGAGTAGCCGCGGGCGCCCTGCAGGTAGAACGCGTTGTAGAAGGTGACGGCGGATATGGCGAACAGAAGCAGTCCGAGGGCTACGTTGCCGCCACCGAACGCGCGCTGGGCGAGAAGCCGGGGGTCGAAGCTCGGCATCTTGCTGCGCAGTTCGACGCGGACGAACACGGCCAGCAGGATCAGTCCGACGACGATCGGCGCCCAGACGTCCGTACGGCCCCAGGCCGCTACCTGCCCCGTGCGGATCAGTCCGTAGGCGAGCGCCGCGAGGCCGCTGATCGACAGCAGCATTCCGGCCGGGTCCAGCGGTCGCACGACGGGGCTGCGGAAGTTCGGGACCAGCAGGGCGATGCCGATCAGCGCGAGGACCACGACCGGGACGTTGACCAGGAAGACCGAGCCCCACCAGAAGTGGTCGAGCAGCACGCCGGCGAGCACCGGGCCCACGGCCATGCCGACGCCGGCGGAGGTCGAGGAGATGGCGATCGCGGTCGACCGCGCCGGGCCGGTGAATGTCCACATGAGGATGGCCAGGTTGCCGGGCATGATCAGCGCGCTGCCGACGCCCATCGCGGCCCGGGCGGCGATCAGCTGCCCCGCGTCGCCCGCGAACGCCGCCCACACCGAGGACGCGGCGAAGACCACCAGGCCTGTTGCGAGCACGGTCCGGTGACCGAAGCGGTCGCCCAGCGCGCCCGCGGTGAACATCAAGGTGGCGAAGGCCAGCGTGTACGAGCCGGTGGCCCACTGCAGCTCGGCCGGGCTGGCGTTCAGCCCACGGACCGGGTCCGCGAGGGTCTCCAGGGTGGTACTCAGGACGGTGTTGTCCAGCCAGATCAGCAGTGAACACACCATGAGAACGGCAAGAATCAACTGCTGCCTGGACTTCGGCAACGTGGATGTAGTCATGAATACCTTCGGACGCGGTCTGGAAAACCTGACGAGCGGACCGTAAGCAACCATCAGACGGGTGTCAATTCCCTGGCGACCGATAACAGTCGGCGATTTTCCGGCGTACCCGAGGGCATGCCGCCCAGTGTTCTGTCAATTCTTGAAGATGTGACCGGGCCGGCGATTCAGTACGCTCCCGGGGGCATGCCGCCAAGTGCTCTGTCAATTTCTGAACCTGATGTTTGACCTCGCGGGAATTCCGTGCCCCACCTCGCGTTCTGCCTCTGTCCCGCCCCGTGCTCCGTTCCGGGCACGGAGGCGGGACACGGGTGCGGGCGCCCCCGCCGGTGCGTCTGCTCCCGGAGCCCGTCCTGGTGGGTGTCCTGGGGCCATCCGGAGCGGCAGAGTACCCAGACGGCTACCCCGTGCGGGCGACCCTTTCGGCCTGCCGATTCAGCGGGCCGAACGTCCTTCCCCGCATATCTTCCGAATGGGAGGATCGGAATTCACCCGGGCCAGCGGAACGGAAGTCGGCGGGGTTTCCATGGAGAGGCAGGGGATGACCCTACAGGGCCAATGGTGGAGCGAAAGCGACAGTTATGTCTCGGGCATTCTCTCGGTGTGCTCATTGGATTCGGACCGTCCGGTTCTTCGCTGGCGCGGTCAGGTGATATCAGGTGCCGAACCGAACCGTTCCGTGCTCGAGATATTCCATACGCTGCGTGACAACGGCGTACGGAAAGGGGATGTCGTAGCCGTTCTGGTCGCCCCCAACAGCAATGTGCCGTCCTTCGAATGCGCCGCCCGGTTCGGCTTGCGTCAGTTGCCCGGCACCCTGGACCTCGTGGGCTTGGACGGCCGACGCGCCTCTGCGGCCTTCAGCGTGGACAAGCCCTGGCGCGGGAATCTGCTGTTCCTGCGCCGTGATGTCGTCGAGAGCTTCGCCGCTGGCCGCCGGATCATGCAGGTGGCGTGGGGCGAGCGCGAGGTGGCCGTCGACTGGCACGCGCCCCCTTCTTGGATGCGGGAGGCCCAGCGTGCCTACACGAACGTGTGGCGCCATGTCCGGCTGCTCAAGCCGGTCAGCCCACCATCGTCCTGACCGTCCGCCACGGCAACGAGTCCCAGAGATAGGGGCACCCACGCAGGAAAGCCCGCCGCTGCCGAAGTCCGCGCCTGGGGTCCGCCGCAGTGGCCGTACCGTCCCTGACCGAGGATGCCTCCGCACCGACACGTGTACGCGCGGCGGCCCGTCCTGTCCGGTTCCACGGGGACGTAGAGAGAGACATACGGAAGTCCGTTTCCCTCCACCCGGAGGATTTGATCGACCTGCTCCTGCGTGATCATCGCCGCTCCGTGAGCCTCGCTCCGCCCCGTTCCAGGTAACGCGGGGGGCGCGGAAGCGGCAACCACAGCGAGACTCCGACAGGCGGACCCCGCAGCGGGTCTCAGCCCTTCTTCTCCAGGATCGCCCGCAACCCGTCCGTCAGGTCCTTCGCCGACGGCGCCGTCTCCGGGTCGACCATCCACTGGATCATCACGCCCGCCACCAGCGCCTGGTAGAAGAGCCCCGCCACCCGGGCCTTCTCCGGGTCCGCCTCCTGGTCCATGCCGATGAAGGCCTCGGCCATCCCCATTCGGCCCTCCAACTGCGGTTCCCTGATGGCCTCGCGCAGCTTCTCGTCGTCGTCGAGCCGCGATACGACCTCCAGTTGGAGCTTCCAGACCTGGCGGCTGGCATCGAACGCGGCGATGACCTGCTCCCAGGTCTTCTCGAAGCGCTCGAGGGGATCCGCCGCCGTATCGGGCGCCTCCCTGTTGGCCGGGCCGACCGCGTCGCCCCACTCCTCGGTCACCGCCAGGAAGGCCTGGTTGAGCAGCGCCTCCTTGGAGCCGTAGTGGTAGCCGATGGAGGCCAGGTTGGTGCCGGAGGCCGCGACGATGTCGCGCGCGGTCGTCCGGGCGTAGCCCTTCTCCAGCAGGCAGCGCTTGGCGCCTTCGAGCAGATCCTCACGATGTCCCATGTCAGCAGCGTATCGCGCGTCCATACAACTGTCCTATACCTGCGTTCTACACAGATGTACTAGACGGTTGGCACTTGAACTGGTCACGGCGAGCTGAACGTACACACAAAGGGCCCGGCCCACCGCGATCACGCGGTGGGCCGGGCCCTTTGACGTACTCCGCCCGAGGTACTCAGTCGGTCTCAGTCGGTCTCAGTCGGCCTCAGTCGGTGAGATTCACCGTACGGGCCGACGCCGCGCCGATCGCGTCCGCGATCTCCGTCAGCACCGGCGGCGGCACCGTGTCGTCCACGGTCAGCACGACGAGCGCCTCGCCGCCCTCCTCCGCGCGCGAGACCTGCATGCCCGCGATGTTCAGTCCGGCCTCGCCGAGGATCCGGCCGACCGTGCCGACGACACCGGGACGGTCGTCGTACCGCAGGACGACCATGTGGTCGGCGAGCGCCAGGTCGATGTCGTGGTCACCGATCGCGACGATCTTCTGGAGGTGCTTGGGGCCGGCCAGCGTGCCGGAGACCGCGACCTCCTCGCCGCCCGAGAGCGTGCCGCGGACAGTGACGACATTGCGGTGGTCCGGCGACTCCGAGCTCGTCGTCAGCCGAACCTCGACACCGCGCTCCTGCGCGAACAGCGGGGCGTTGACATACGACACGGTCTCGTCGACGACATCCTCGAACACGCCCTTGAGCGCGGACAGTTCGAGCACCTTCACATCGTGCTGGGTGATCTCGCCGTACACCTCGACGTCGAGGCGGACCGCGACCTCGCCCGCCAGCGCGGTGAAGATCCGGCCGAGCTTCTCGGCGAGCGGCAGACCCGGACGTACGTCCTCGGCGATGACTCCGCCCTGGACGTTGACCGCGTCGGGCACCAGCTCACCGGCGAGCGCGAGACGCACGGAACGCGCGACCGAGATGCCCGCCTTCTCCTGCGCCTCGTCCGTCGACGCGCCGAGGTGCGGGGTGCAGACGACCTGGTCGAACTCGAACAGCGGGGAGTCCGTGCAGGGCTCCTTCGTGTACACGTCCAGGCCCGCGCCGGCGACCCGGCCCTCCTTGAGCGCGGAGGCCAGCGCCTCCTCGTCGACGATCCCGCCGCGTGCGGCGTTGACGATACGGACGTGCGGCTGGACCTTGTGCAGCGCCTCGTCGCCGATCAGCCCCAGCGTCTCCGGGGTTTTCGGCAGATGCACGGTGATGAAGTCCGAGACCTCGAGCAGCTCGTCGAGCGAGAGAAGCTTGACGCCCATCTGCGCGGCGCGCGCCGGCTGCACATAGGGGTCGTAGGCGACGATCTTCATACCGAAGGCCGACATCCGCTGCGCGACGAGGACGCCGATACGGCCGAGACCGACGACGCCGAGGATCTTCTCGCTCAGCTCCACGCCGGTGTACTTGGAGCGCTTCCACTCGCCGTTCTTCAGGGCGGTGTTGGCCTGCGGGATATTGCGCGCGGTGGCGACCAGCAGACCGCAGGCGAGCTCGGCGGCGGTGACGATGTTGGACGTCGGGGCGTTGACGACCATCACGCCGGCCTTGGTGGCGGCGGAGACATCGACATTGTCGAGGCCGACACCGGCGCGGGCGACGACCCGCAGCTTCTTCGCGAGGGCGATGGCTTCCGCGTCGACCTTGGTGGCGCTGCGGACCAGGATCGCGTCGACATCGGCGATGGCCGGAAGCAGTTCGGCACGGTCGGCGCCGTTGCAGTGCCGGATTTCGAAGTCCGGGCCCAGCGCGTCGACGGTGGCGGGCGACAGCTCTTCAGCGATGAGTACGACAGGTTTCGAGCTCACGTGAGTCCTCACTAGTCCATTGCGGACGGCCGTCCCGACGGCCGCAGGCGGTGGAGGGGGCTAGCCGCGTGGAAGACGCACGACACTGTGGGCCTGACGCGTATGTGTTGAGAAGTGTAGTGGTGCCACAAGGCGAGTCTTGCGCCTTGACGGCAGGATCACCCGTCCGTGGCTGGACAGAGTGGAGAAGCGCTGGAGCTCGGCCGGACAGAGTGGCAGGGGCCCCGGACGGAGTGGTCGGGGGCCGGGACTCGCTCGTCCCGGCCCCCGACCCCAAGGCTTATGCCTCCTCGTTGTCCACCCAGCTCATGAGCTTGCGCAGCTCCTTGCCGGTGGTCTCGAGCAGGTGGTTCTCGTCCTGCGTCTTGTACTCGTTGTACTTCTTCAGACCGCCGTGGTACTCGTCCATCCAGTTCTTGGCGAACGTGCCGTCCTGGATCTCGGCGAGGACCTTCTTCATCTCGGCCTTCGTCTGGTCGGTGATGATGCGGGGGCCGGTGACGTAGTCGCCCCATTCGGCGGTCTCGGAGACCGACCAGCGCATCTTCTCCAGGCCGCCCTCGTACATGAGGTCCACGATCAGCTTCAGCTCGTGGAGGCACTCGAAGTAGGCGATCTCCGGCTGGTAGCCGGCCTCGACCAGCGTCTCGAAGCCCGCCTTGACCAGCGCGGACGTGCCACCACAGAGAACGGCCTGCTCGCCGAAGAGGTCGGTCTCGGTCTCCTCCGTGAAGGTCGTCTTGATGACGCCGGCGCGGGTGCCGCCGATGGCCTTGGCGTACGAGAGCGCCAGCGCGAAGGCACTGCCGGTCGCGTCCTGCTCGACGGCGGCGATCGCCGGGACGCCACGGCCCTCCTCGTACTGGCGACGGACCAGGTGGCCGGGGCCCTTCGGGGCGACCAGGGCCACGTCGACACCGGCCGGCGCCTTGATGAAGCCGAAGCGGACGTTGAAGCCATGGGCGAAGAACAGCGCGTCGCCGTCCTTCAGGTTGCCCTTGATGGACTCCTCGTAGACCTGGGCCTGGATCGGGTCCGGGATGAGGATCATGATGACGTCGGCCTCGGCCGCGGCCTCGGCGGGGGTCACCACGCGCAGGCCCTGCTCCTCGGCCTTGGTCTTGGACTTGGAGCCCTCGTGCAGACCGACCCGGACGTCGACACCCGAGTCACGGAGCGACAGCGCGTGGGCGTGACCCTGGCTGCCGTAGCCGATGACCGCGACCTTGCGGTTCTGGATGATGGACAGGTCGGCGTCGTCGTCGTAGAACAGCTCGGCCACTGGGATATCTCCTTGGTGTGCACGTCTTGGAATGACGCTGTTTGCGTCCCACCGTACGGCGGGATGGGGTGCGGAAGTCTTCAAGTCTCGCCATGCGAGCACGGCCCTGGCAGGATCCGGTCAGGCGCTGCGGTCCAGTGCGCGCAGGGACCGGTCCGTGATGGACCGCGCGCCGCGCCCTATGGCGATCGTCCCGGACTGGACGAGCTCCTTGATGCCGAACTGCTCGAGCATCTTGAGCATCGCCTCGAGCTTGTCACTCGAACCGGTGGCCTCGATCGTGACGGCTTCGGGCGAGACGTCCACGGTCTTGGCGCGGAACAGCTGGACGATCTCGACGATCTGGGAGCGGGTCTCGTTGTCGGCGCGGACCTTCACCAGCACGAGCTCGCGCTGGATCGCGGCGCCCGGCTCGAGCTCGACGATCTTCAGAACGTTGACCAGCTTGTTGAGCTGCTTGGTCACCTGTTCCAGCGGCAGGTCCTCGACATTGACCACGATCGTGATGCGGGAGATGTCGGGGTGCTCGGTGACACCGACGGCGAGCGAGTCGATGTTGAAGCCACGGCGGGAGAACAGCGCGGCGATCCTGGCGAGGATGCCTGGGGTGTTCTCGACCAGGACGGAGAGCGTGTGCTTGGACATGTGTCGGTCTCTCTCGGTCTTCTCTCTCGGACTCTCGGCTCAGTCGTCTTCGTTGTCGCCGAAGTCGGGGCGGACGCCACGCGCGGCCATGACCTCGTCGTTGGAGGTGCCTGCGGCGACCATCGGCCAGACCTGGGCGTCCTCGTGGACGATGAAGTCGATCACGACGGGGCGGTCGTTGACGGCGTTGGCCTCGGCGATGACCTTGTCGAGGTCGTCCGGGGACTCGCAGCGCAGTGCGTAGCAGCCCATCGCCTCGGACAGCTTCACGAAGTCGGGAACGCGGGTGCCGCCGCTGGACTTGCCCTCCACCGCGATGCCGTTCTCGGGCCCCGAGTGCAGCACGGTGTTGGAGTAGCGCTGGTTGTAGAAGAGGGTCTGCCACTGGCGGACCATCCCGAGCGCGCCGTTGTTGATGATCGCGACCTTGATCGGGATGTTGTTCAGCGCGCAGGTGGTGAGCTCCTGATTGGTCATCTGGAAGCAGCCGTCGCCGTCGATCGCCCAGACCATCCGGTCCGGCTGACCGGCCTTGGCGCCCATCGCGGCCGGGACCGCGTACCCCATCGTCCCGGCACCGCCCGAGTTCAGCCAGGTGGCCGGCTGCTCGTAGTTGATGAAGTGGGCGGCCCACATCTGGTGCTGGCCGACGCCCGCCGCGAAGATGGTGTCGGGGTCGGCGAGCTCGCCGATGCGCTGGATGACCTGCTGCGGGGAGAGGCTGCCGTCGTTCGGCTGCTCGTAGCCGAGCGGGTAGGTCTCGCGCCAGCGGTTGAGGTCGTTCCACCAGGCGGTGTAGTCGCCGGCGTGGCCCTCGCTGTGCTCGGCCTGGACGGCCTGGACCAGGTCGGCGATGACCTCGCGGGCGTCGCCGACGATCGGGACGTCCGCGGTGCGGTTCTTGCCGATCTCGGCCGGGTCGATATCGGCGTGGACGATCTTGGCGTACGGGGCGAAGCTGTCCAGCTTGCCGGTGACGCGGTCGTCGAAGCGGGCTCCGAGGGCGACGATCAGGTCGGCCTTCTGCAGCGCGGTGACGGCGGTGACCGCACCGTGCATGCCCGGCATTCCCACATGCAGCGGGTGGCTGTCGGGGAACGCGCCCAGTGCCATCAGGGTGGTGGTGACGGGGGCGCCGGTGAGCTCTGCGAGGACCTTCAGCTCGGCGGTGGCGTGTGACTTGAGGACGCCGCCGCCGACGTACAGCACGGGGCGCCTGGCCTGGGTGATCAGCTTGGCGGCCTCGCGGATCTGCTTGGCGTGCGGCTTGGTCACCGGCCGGTAGCCGGGCAGGTCCTGCCGCGGCGGCCAGCTGAAGGTGGTCCGCGCCTGGAGGGCGTCCTTGGCGATGTCGACCAGGACCGCTCCGGGGCGTCCCGTCGAGGCGATGTGGAAGGCCTCGGCGATGGTCCGCGGGATGTCCTCGGCCTTGGTGACCAGGAAGTTGTGCTTGGTGATCGGCATGGTGATGCCGACGATGTCCGCCTCCTGGAAGGCGTCCGTGCCGATCGCCTTGGAGGAGACCTGGCCGGTGATCGCGACCAGCGGGACGGAGTCCATATGGGCATCGGCGATCGGGGTGACCAGGTTGGTGGCGCCGGGGCCCGAGGTGGCCATGCACACGCCGACCTTGCCGGTGGCCTGGGCGTAGCCGGTCGCGGCGTGGCCCGCGCCCTGCTCGTGGCGGACCAGGATGTGACGGACCTTGGTGGAGTCCATCATCGGGTCGTACGCGGGGAGGATGGCACCGCCGGGGATGCCGAACACCGTGTCGGCCCCCACTTCCTCGAGAGAACGGATGAGGGACTGCGCGCCCGTGACGTGCTCAACGGTGGCGGACGTCGGTCCGCCGCTACGGGCCCGCGGCTGCGGGTGGTGGGCCCCGGTGGCCTGCTCGGTCATCGACATTCTCTTCTCGAAGCTGAGGGTTTTTGCGAGGGTTTGAGAGGTTCCAGTGCAACAAAAAACCCCTCGTGCCGTGAGGCAAGCGAGGGGAGCGCGTCGGGAGGGGTCCGCAGGGCCTTCATGACTCTGCTCAGCCGACGCGCTTTCCAAGTACGAGAATTCGGGTGCGCATGGCAATGACCCTCCCCCCGGCGTGCTATCACTGTCAAGTGGGTGGGACACGCGTCTCATTATTTGAGCCATTGCGGGCAGGGAACGCGCCCCCCGTGAGGGCCGGCAGAGCAATCCCGCCGGGCACCGGGAACTCGTCTCGCACCAGCGCGCGGCGCAGCCGGTACTCGTCCAGCGGCCCGGAGAAAGCCATGCCCTGGCCGTGCGTACAACCCATGGCGCGCAGTGCCAGCACCTGCTCCGGCACGTCGACACCGTCGGCCACGGACTGCATCCCGAGGTCGCAGGCGATCCGCAGCAGCCCGGCGGTGATCTTGTGCAGCCGGGCGGACTCGACGACGCCCTCCACCAGACCCCTGTCCAGTTTCAGTACGTCCACGGGGAGGCGGCGCAGTGCGTTGATGGCGGCGTAACCGCTGCCGAAGCCGTCCAGCGCGAACCGCACGCCGAGTCTGCGCAGCGAGACGAGCCGCAGCTCCAGATCATCGAAGGAGATCCGCGGATCGCTGTCGGCGAGCTCGATGACCAGCGCGCCCGAGGGCAGCCCGTGCCGGATGAGGAGGGCCTCGATGGAGCCGAGCGGCAGGGACTTGTCCAGCAGGCGGCGGGCCGACATACGGACCGATACAGGCACCCGGTGGCCGAGGTTGCCGCGCTCCGCGGCCTGTGCCACGGCCTCCTCGAGCAGCCAGCGGCCGATCTCGGCGGTGCGGTCCGTGTCGTCGGCGACCCGGAGGAATTCGGCGGGAGTGAAGAGGATGCCCTGGGCGGAGCGCCAGCGGGCCTGCGCGGCGACGGCGTCGATCCGGCCGGTGGCGAGGCTCACCACGGGCTGGTGGAGCAGCGCGAATTCACCTTCGTGCAGGGCGCTGCGGAGCCGGGCGTCCAGTTCCGTACGGCGCACCACCTCGGCCTGCATCTGTGGTGCGTACAACTCGACGCGGTCCTTGCCGGCGGCCTTGGCGCGGTACATGGCGAGGTCGGCGTTGCGCATCAGGTCGGTGGGGGTGATGGCGGGCTCGGCGAAGGCCACCCCGATGGAAGCGGCCACGCGTACGTCGTTGCCGTCGAGGAGGTACGGCTGGGAGAGGGTGAGCCGCAGCCGGTCGGCGATCTCACGGACCTGGAACTCGCGGGCTGACCGGTCGCGGGTGCCGTCGCCGACGATGAGGGCGGCGAACTCGTCGCCACCGAGGCGGGCCGCGGTGTCCCCGGCCCGTACCGAGTCCTGGAGGCGGCGGGCCGCCTGGATCAGCAGCTCGTCGCCTGCCTGGTGGCCGAGGCGGTCATTGACTCCCTTGAAGCCGTCGAGGTCGATGAAGAGCACGGCCGTGCCCTGGTCGCCGGCGCGGCGGCCGGTCAGGGCCTGGCGGACCCGCTCGGTGAACAGGGCGCGGTTGGGCAGGTCGGTGAGCGGGTCGTGCTCGGCGTTGTGCTGCAACTGCGCCTGGAGGCGGACCCGTTCGGTGACATCGCGGCTGTTGAAGATCAGGCCGCCCTGGTGGCGGTTGACCGTGGACTCCACATTGAGCCAGTCGCCGGTGCCCGACTTGAAGCGGCACTCGATCCGGGTGGTGGGCTCCTCGGCCGGCGCCGCGGCCAGAAACCGGCGCACCTCGAGGACCACACGGCCGAGATCTTCGGGGTGGATGAGCGATGCGAGCTCGGAGCCGATGAGATCTTCGGCCTCGCGGCCGTAGACGCCGGAGGCGGCGGGGCTGACATAGCGCAATATCCCGGTCGGGGCAGCGATCATGATGACGTCGCTCGAGCCCTGCACCAGCGAGCGGAAGTGGTTCTCCTTCTGCGCCAGTTCATGGGTGAGGGCGATGTTGTCGAGGAGCATGATGCCCTGCCGGACGACCAGGGCGAGCACGACGGTGCAGCCGGTGAGGACGACGACCCGGTCGACACGGCGGCCCTCGATGACGTTGTAGAGGATGCCGAGGGTGCAGACGGCGGCGGCGAGATACGGCGTGAGGGCGGCGAGCGAGCCCGCGACGGGGCGGCTCGGATGGCGCGCCCCACGCTGGGGCCGCGCGGTCTCGACCGTGCGGCGCGCCCCCCAGGGGGCGTACGCGAGCAACAGCGAACCCGAGAACCAGCCGGCGTCGAGGAGCTGGCCCGAGCGGTAGCTCTCCCGCAGCAGCGGTGAGGTGAACAGGGCGTCGCACAGGACGGTCAGCGCGAGGGCGGCGATGGCGGTGTTGATCGCGGAGCGGTTGGTGGCAGAGCGCCGGAAGTGCAGCGCGAGAACCATGCTGACCAGAACGATGTCCAGCAGCGGATACGCGAGGGCGAGCGCTGCCGGGGCCACGCTCTCGCCCTGGACGTGCGCGGTGTGCGCGAGCGCGAGGCTCCAGGAGAGAGTCAGCAGCGAGCCGCCGATCAGCCAGGCGTCCAGCGCGAGACAGACCCAGCCGGCCCTGGTGACCGGACGCTTGGCGAGGACGAGCAGGCCGACGATGGCAGGCGGCGCGAAGCAGAGGAAGAACAGATCGGCGCTGCAGGGGCTCGGCACCTCGCGGCCCAGCACGACCTCGTACCACCCCCAGATCGCGTTGCCACCGGCGGCCATGGCGGAGGAGAGCGCGAACAGCAGCCACGCGGGCCTGAAACGGCTGTGCCTCGCGCGGGCGTAGAGGAAGCAGGAGACGGCTGCGATCATGGCGGCGGCGCTCAGGCCGAAATCGCCCATGATCAGGGCAAGTTCGCGCGAGCCCCAGCCGAAGGCGGCACCGACGCCGTAGCCGGCGCAGATGGCTGCCAGGACAAGCTTGGAGAGCAGCCTCGCAGTGTCTCCGCCGTCCGCGACCGACTGCCGGGCCATGAGCGCCCCCAGGGCGCTCACCGGGCCGCTCCGCGGGGCGTCGCCGTCCTGCGGGGCGCCGTACGGGGAGTCGTGCGGGGAGTCGTCGTCCTACGGGGCGCCGCGTTCGGCGTGACCGTCATCGGATCGGGTCTGCGCTTCGCAGCGTGCGAGGGTGGTCGGCGGCGGCCCCGCCGCGTCGGATGGTTCGCCCAGTGGCCGTACATCGCCCGTCGCCCCCCTCGAAGTCTGATCGACAGTCAGGTCGCGTTGCAGCACCGCCCCTTGCCCGGTGCAGTCCCCCGGTCGGGACGATACACCAGTCTCGTCACTCAGGGACATAGCCCCTCTACTCTCCGTGACGATCAGGAGGAGTATCGGCACGCGACGCATCCGAGTGACTTCATAGAGTGCACGCTGCGCGCGGGCGAGGGGTTCACTAGCGGGTCGTGAACACCACGTTGTGCACCGGCTCCCCGGCGGCGAACCGGGTGAGTTGAGCGGCGAGCAGCCGCTTGGCGCGCGGCATGAACGCCGAGGTGGAGCCGCCCACATGGGGGCTGATGAGGACACCGGGGGCGTGCCAGAGCGGGTGGCCGGCGGGCAGCGGCTCCGGGTCGGTGACGTCGAGAGCTGCGGTGATGCGTCCGCTCTCGACTTCGGCGAGCAGCGCCTTGGTGTCGACCACCGGGCCGCGGGCGACGTTCACCAGCAGCGATCCGTCCTTCATCCGGGCCAGGAAACCGGCATTCACCAGGCCTCGGGTCTGCTCGGTGAGCGGAGTGGAGAGGATCACGACGTCCGCCTCGGGGAGCAGGGTGGGCAGCTCGGTGAGTGCGCGCACTTCGCCGCGCTCCGTGGCGCGGGCAGAGCGCGCGACGCGCGCCACCCGCGCGCATTCGAAGGGTGCGAGCCGGTCCTCGATGGCGGCACCGATCGATCCGTACCCGACGATGAGTACCGACTTGTCGGCGAGCGCCGGATAGAAACCGGATCGCCATTCTTCCTTGTCCTGGCCGCGTACGAATCCGGGAATGCCGCGCAGGGAGGCCAGGATCAGGGCGAGGGTGAGCTCGGCGGTGGAGGCCTCGTGGACGCCCTTGGCATTGCACAGGCGTACGCCGGCGGGCAGCGAGCCGAGTCCGGGCTCCACATGATCGATCCCGGCGGAGAGGGTCTGGACGACGCGTACGGACGTCATCGCGGCCAGCGGACGGACCGCGACCACGGTGCCCTTCATGTACGGGACGGCGTAGAAGACACAGGCGGCGGGATCGGCGGGAAAGTCCGGGCCACCGTCCCAATGAAGGTAGTTGAGGCCGGATTCCGAGGGAGCGGGCAGTCCTTCGATCTCGTCGGCCGGAATCGGGAGCCACACGTCTGCAGTCATGGTCAGGAGGCTATGCGAAGTGCCGCGGTCCGCATTGGTTAGTTTGGTCAGCGGCCAAGGGAGGGGTACGGGCAGTTGGAGCGCAGGACAATCGGTGCGGCGGCCCTCGTAACGGGTGCGATCGGGCTCGGCTGTATGCCGATGAGCTGGGCATACAGCGGCTCTCAGCAGCGCGGGGACCGGTCGCTGCGAACGGTGCACGCCGCGCTCGACGCCGGCTCGAGCCTGCTGGACACGGCCGACATGTACGGGCCCTTCACCAATGAGCTGCTGCTCGGCAGGGTGCTGAAGGAGCGGCGCGCGGAGGCGTTCGTTTCGACGAAGGTCGGGCTGCTCGTCGGCGAACAGCATGTGGTCGCCAATGGACGGCCCGGGTATGTGAAGCGGGCCTGCGACGCCTCGCTGCGCCGGCTGCAGACCGATGTGATCGACCTCTATCAGCTGCACCGGGCGGATCCGGAAGTACCGGTCGAGGAGACCTGGGGCGCCATGGCTGAGCTGGTGAGCTCCGGGAAGGTGCGGGCGCTGGGGATGTGCGCGGTGGGGGCACGGGCTTCGCGCCGCTCCGGAGCGCATCTGCACGAGGGAACGATCCGGCAGCTGGAACGGGTGCAGCAGGTGTTCCCGGTGAGTGCCGTGCAGGCCGAGCTGTCGGTGTGGTCGCCGGAGGCGCTGGAGCGGCTGCTGCCGTGGTGCGAGGCGCGCGGGGTGGGGTTCCTGGCGGCGATGCCGCTGGGGAACGGGTTCCTGACGGGGACGCTGACGCCGGGGCAGGGCTTCGAGCCGGATGATGTGCGGGCGCGGCATCCGCGGTTCACGGCGGAGATGATGGCGGCGAACCAGCCGGTGGTGGCGGGGCTGCGGCGGATCGCGGAGCGGCACGGTCCGGGGACGACTCCGGCGCAGGTGGCGCTGGCGTGGGTGCTGGGACGGGGGCGGAGTGTGGTGGCGGTACCGGGGGCGAAGCGCGCGGAGTGGGCAGTGGAGAACGCGGCCGCGGCGGAGCTGGAGCTGACGGCGTACGACCTGGCGGAGATTGCGGGGCTGCCGCCGGGGCGGGGTTCCTGGGAGTGAGTGCGCGCACCTGCGTTTCCTCGGAAGATCTTGCCGCAATTCGTTCTCGGGACTTCTTCGCGGAATTTCTTCTCGGAAGATCGGGAACCTGAACGGCCGCTGCGGTGTAAGAACAGTAGTCAGGCAGTCGGCCAGACAGACAGCTCGGACAGCCGTCGACCAGACAGCTCGAGCAGCCGTCGAAAGGATCAGAACTGTGCAACGTCCTGCTGTGACGGCCTTACTGGCCGCTGCCGTGCTTCTCCTCGCGGCCGGGTGCTCGTCCGGTGAGGACAAGACGCCCGCCGGCCGGACGGGGTCGACGTCCGCCACCGGGGCGCCCTCCGCCTCGAGCGGCTCACCAAGTCCCACGGGGCCGCCCGCGAAGGGCTCGGTGAAGGTGGTGTCCACGCTGACCGACGGGCTGAAGTCGCCATGGGGTGTAGCCGCCCTGCCGGACGGCGATCTGCTGGTCGCGTCGCGCGACGAGGGGACCATCAGCCGGGTCGACGTGGAGAGCGGCAAGAAGACCGTGATCGGCTCGGTGCCAGGGGTCGCGCCAGGAGGCGAGGGCGGTCTGATGGGCCTGGCCCTCTCGCCGTCGTTCGCCTCGGACCATCAGGTGTACGCGTACTTCACCACCGAGTCGGACAACCGCATCGCCCGCATGCTGTACGACGAGAAGAAGCCGGCCGGGCAGCAACTGGGCGCGCCGGACACGGTGTTGCGAGGCATCCCCAAGGGCGTCGTGCACAACGGCGGGCGGATCGCTTTCGGCCCCGACAAGATGCTCTACGCGGGCACGGGCGAGACGGGTGACACCGGGCTCGCACAGGACAAGAAGTCGCTGGGCGGCAAGATCCTGCGGATGACGCCGGACGGCCAGCCGGTGCACGGCAATCCGGAGGCCGACTCCGTCGTCTACTCCTACGGTCACCGCAATGTGCAGGGCCTTGCCTGGGACGCCGACAAGCGGCTGTGGGCGGCGGAGTTCGGTCAGAACACCTGGGACGAGCTGAATCTGATCGAGCCCGGCAAGAACTACGGCTGGCCCGACGCGGAGGGCAAGGCCGGCAAGCCCGGGTTCGTCGACCCGGTGGCCCAGTGGAAGACGGCGGACGCCTCGCCGAGCGGTATCGCCTACGCCGAAGGATCGATCTGGATGGCGTCGCTGAAGGGCGAGCGGCTCTGGCGGATTCCCTTGGCGGGCGCGGAACCCTCGGCCGCGCCCCAGTCGTTCCTCATAGGGAAGTACGGCCGCCTGCGCACGGTTCTGTCGGCGGGCGGCGACAAGGTCTGGCTCGTCACCAGCGAGACGGACACCCGGGGCACACCCGAGCCGGGGGACGACAAGATCCTCCAGCTGGAGGTGAAGTGAAGGGGTGAACAGCTTGTGTTCAACGTCTTCGAGGAGTTCTTCGCGCCGGGCCGCAAGCACACCGACGAGGAACACAACCGGCTCGCACTGACCAGGACCGACGTGGGCGACAACGACCCGAGCCGCGGTCCGATAGACCTGGCATCGGGGAAGGTGACCGTCCGCCGGCCGGAGGAGCAGCCGCCGGGCGGCGCCTGAGAGCGGCGGTCAGGCCGAGGTCTCCTGCCATTCCTCCACCGGGATCGGGAAGAGGCGCAGGCGGTGAGCCATCGCCGCCGCCTCACCGCGGCCCGAGACGCCGAGCTTGGCCAGGATGTTGGAGACGTGGACACTCGCCGTCTTCGGGGAGATGTACAGCTCCTCGGCGATCTGACGGTTGCTGCGGCCCGCCGCCACCAGGCGCAGTACGTCCTCTTCGCGACGTGTCAGTCCCAGCGCGGGTCCGGCCGCCGCGGCGTCCGAAGGCGCCGGATCGTCGGTCAGCTGGATGCGGGCACGCTGGGCGAGCAGCGCGATGTCCTCGGCCAGGGGGCGCGCGCCCAACTGCCGGGCGGTGGCATGGGCCAGGCGCAGCAGTTCGGCTGCCTGCGCCCGGTCCGACTGCAGCAGGGCCTCCGCCCAGCGGTGGCGGACCCTCGCCAGGTCGTACGGGCGGTCCAGCGGTTCGAAGGCCGCGCCGGCTTCCGCCCAGTCCAGCGCCGTGTCCTCGCCGGCGGCGCGCAGCAGTTCCGCACGGACCCACCGCTCGTGCGCCACCCATACCGGCACTGCGGTGACCAGGCCGCGGGCCGCCTTGCGGATCCGCTCCAGCACCTCGGCACGGCCCGGTTCCGCGGCCGGCAGGCCGCGTGTATCGGCCTCCAGCGTGGCCGCGGCGCGCAGCAGCGGCCAGGCGTATCGCTGGGTGCCCGGCGGGAAGCCGGCCGTCGCCGCGTGCTCGAACTCCGCCCGGGCGTCCAGCACCCGGCTCTGCGCGGCGGCGATGCTGAGCGCGACCGTGCCCAGGGGCAGGAAGCACTGTGGCCTCGGGTCATGAGGCCCGAAGTGGGCGCGTGAAGCCTCCAGTTGTTCGGTCGCGGTGGCCACATCGCCCCGGGCGAGTGCCAGGACGGCGCAGCGGGCGGCGCCGTATCCGCGCGGCCTGGGGCTCAGCGCGATGCGCAGCGCCCGTTCCGCGGCCTCGGCCGCCTCGTCCCAGCGGCCGAGCGATTCGTACGACTCGGCCAGGTTCCCGGAGATCCACGCCTCGGTGTCCAACAGGCCGTAGGTGCGGGAGAGTTCGATGCCCTCGGCGAGGATGCCCACCGCCTCGGCGGAGCGGCCGACGCCTTCCAGTACGGCGGGGAGATTCACATGAGTGCGGCCCACGTGCGAGGGCAGATCGAGGGCGACGGCCCGTTCCTTGACCGCGTACATCTCCGTGAGCCCGCCGTCGACGTTACCCGCGTCGACCATGAGGCTGCCGAGTGTGAGACGGGCGCGGAGTTCGATGTCCTCCTCGCCGACCATGCGGGCGTACTCAACGGCGCGCTCGGCCGTCGCCAGGCTGCCGGGGCCTGGATCGTGCACCATGCCCCAGCTTGCAGCTTCCGCGAGCACCTCCGCGTGGACGGCGGACGGCGGCAGTCCGCGGACAAGCTGTTGCGCGGTCTCCAGTTCCGCCCAGCCGTCACCGCGGCCCAGGGACGAGACCAACCGGGAGCGCTGGACCGAGAACCAGGCGGTGCGGAGCGGGTCGTTCTCCGCCTCCGCCAGCCGCTGAGCCCGCTTGGTGATCTTCAGCGCCCGTTCGCGCTCACCGCAGAGCCGGCCCGCGACGGACGCCTCCGCCATCAGGTCGAGATAGCGCAGCGGTGTGGTGGCGGGATCGCAGCCGCACGGCGGATAGACCTCCGCGTAGTCGACGGGACGCAGCTCGGCCCGGACCTCGTCGGGCGCGCTGTCCCACAGCTCCATCGCCCGGCCCAGCAGCCGCAGTTGCTCGGAATAGGCGTGCCGTCGCCGTGCCTCGACCGAGGCGCTGAGCACGGCGGGCAGAGCCTTGGCCGCATCGTGCGCGTGGTACCAGTACGTGGCGAGCCGCATCGCGCGCTCGTCTTTCCGTACCAGGGACGGGTCGGCCTCCAGTGCCTCCGCAAAGCGACGGTTGAGCCGGGAACGCTCGCCCGGCAGCAGATCGTCGCTGACGGCCTCGCGGGCGAGCGAATGCCGGAAGCGGTAGCCGTCCCCGTCGGGCGTGGCCAGCAGGATGTTCGCGCCGACCGCGGCCCGCAGCGCCTCGATGAGGTCGTCCTCGCACAGCCTGGCGACGGCGAACAGCAGCCCGTACTCGACCGTCGAACCGCCCTCGGCGACGATTCGTGCCGCCCGCTGCGCATCCTCGGGCAGCGCCTCGATGCGTACGAGAAGAACGTCGCGCAGGGAGTCCGGCAGGCCGGTGGGGCAGTCGTCGGCGATGCTGCAGGCGAGCTCCTCGACAAAGAAGGCGTTGCCGTCCGAGCGCTCGAAGACCCGGTCCACCATGGCCGGTTCGGGCTCGACGGCGAGGATCCCGGCCATCTGGTGTTGAACCTCGCCGCGGTTGAAGCGGGTCAGGTCGATGCGCCGGACGGTGCGCATCCGCTCGAGCTCGGCGAGGAAGGGCCGTAGCGGGTGGCGCCGGTGGACGTCGTCGGAGCGGTAGGTCGCGATCACGACGAGCCGGCCGCGGTGCAGTGTGCGGAAGAGATAGGCGAGGAGGTGCCGGGTGGAGGCGTCGGCCCAGTGCATGTCCTCGAGCACCAGGACGACGGTGCGGTCGGTGGCGATCCGCTCCAGCAACCGCGCCGTGAGTTCGAAGAGGCGGGCCATGCCCTCCTCGTCGTGCTGGCTGGGCTCTCTGCGGGTGCTCTCCCCCAGCTCCGGCAGCAGCCGCGCCAGCTCGTCCTCCTGGCCCGCGGCGGCCGCGGACAGCTCCTTCGGCACCTGCCGGTGCAGGGCGCGCAGGGCGGTCGAGAAGGGCGCGAACGGAAGTCCGTCCGCGCCGATCTCGACACAGCCGCCGACCGCGACGACGGCCTCGCGGCGGCAGGCCTCGGCGAGCAGTTCCTCGACGAGGCGGGTCTTGCCGACCCCGGCCTCACCACCGAGGAGCAACGCCTGCGGCTCGCCCGCGCCGGCGCGGGCGAGCGCATCGGTGAGCTTGGCCAGTTCGCCGGCGCGGCCGACGAACACCGGGCTGACGGACCTGGTCTCCACGTCGCCGAGCATCGCACAGCCGTCCGACACCGTGGCACCCTTTTTGATCGGGACGACAGTCATCTCGCGAGGTCACATCACGCGGCGCGCGTGTAGCGGGCACTGTCGGGACTCACCCGGCCCTCGGCGTCCTTGGCGGCCCGCCTCGCGGCGCGGCGGGCCTTGCGTACCTGGCGCACCAGCCGCTGGGTGTCGGCCTCGCGGATCAGGTCGGCCCGGCGGTACTGCTGGAGCTCGTACTCGAACATCTCGTACTCCCTGGTGAAGAGTTCTTCCGGCGTCTTGCGATGCCTCAACTCTCGTCTCCCAGGGGGTCCTGCCACATCGGGAGAGTGCCGCATCTTCGCGGGGGTGGGTGCCTTAGACGTACCGGAATGCGTACGCCGACGGCCTAAGGCCCCGCCACCTCGGGCCTTATGGAGCGCCTGGGCCTCAGTGCCGTACCGGAGGCTGCTCGTGAATATGAGGCTGCTCGTACAGATAGGGAGTGGTGGTGCTCAGAGGTACGAAGCCGAGCCGCTGCAGGATCGGCCGGCTCTGGCTGGAGGCGTCGACCTGCAGGAAGCGGTAGCCGTTCGCGGCGGCGATCAGGGCCCGGTGGGCGATCAGGGCGCGGTAGATGCCCCGGCCCCGCCAGGCGGCCAGGGTGCCGCCGCCCCAGAGACTGGCGAACTCGGTGCCCGGGTGCAGCTCCATACGCGCCGCGCACACAGGCAGGTCACCGGCCATCGCGACGGTCATGGTGACCGAGTCCGGAGTCTGCGCCAGTTGCGCGAGGAGCTGTTCGCGCAGTCGGGTGCTGCTCGTACCGAACGCCTGCTCGTGCACATCGGCGATGAGATCCACGCCGGCCGGATCGGTGACCGGTTGCAGCCGGACTCCCTCCGGGAGGTCGACGGCGGTGGGCAGGTCGCGGATCTCGGCGACCATCACCGTCTCCTCGGGCTCGGGTGTGAAGCCGGCTGCCCGCAGCCGTGCGCCGAGGTCTTCGGGCCGGTCGTAGGCGTACAGCTTCCACTCGAAGTCGCGACCCAGGGAGGCGAAGTACCGCACCTGCTCGGCGATCGCTGCGTCGGCCGTGGCCGGGCCGAGGCCGGACCAGACGATGCCGTTCCAGTCTCCGTCGGCGCCGACCTGCCGCACGACGTCTCCGACCCGTTCGACGCGCGCGCCGGGGTCATCGGGGTCGTCGGCGCGGGTGCGCTGCCGCATCTGGTGGTCGAACAGGGTGAGCGCCGCGTCGTGATCCATCCGCACATTGCAGCAGTGGGCGAACCATGGGCACCAATGGTTTTCAGCTCCCAGGGGCTACTGAGAACCGGCGCTGGGCAGGCCCAGGAAGAGGTCGAAGTACATGCCGGCGGAGACGATCAGCCCCAGGACACCGAGTACGACTCCGGCAACGGCGAAGGCCCGTACCCAGCCGGCCTTCTGCGGCCACGCGAGTACGGCAATGCCGACGATCAGCGCGAGCAGCGCGAAGATGCCGTTGACCAGAGCGGTGGTGTGCCAGGCGTCGCCGTAGACCGCGGAGATCTGCTGGGCCGGGGTGCCGCCCTGCGAGGTCTTGATCTGTCCGATGAGCGTCTGCCGCTCGGCGGCGATCTTCCCGACCCAGCTGCCGCTGAGCGCCACCACGCCGAGACCGGCCGCGACGACGGACCCGGCGGCGGCTCCGATACCGGAGGCGTGAGGCGCCTCCTGGGCGTCACCGTCCGTCTCACTGTCCTCCGCGGCGGCGTTCTCGTCGGCCGCCGGTTCGGCGGGCCCAGCAGCCGCGGCCGGCTCGGCGGCAGCCTTGTCCGTCGCCTCGGGCGCCTCGGTCACATCGGTCGCGGCGGTGGTCTTTTTGGTCTCTGTGGTCTCGGTGGGGTTCATGCGCCGCACGCTAGGTGGCCTGTCTGAGAGTCCCCTTAACGACCGGCCCGCCACTCAGGAGCCAGCACCGACCAGACCTCCATGTCGTGCCGTACGCCCTTGTACAGGTAGCTCTCCCGCAGCACTCCGTCCCGCGTCATCCCCAGCCGCTTGGCGACATTGACGCTGGCCGTGTTCGCAGCGGACGCCACCCACTCGACGCGGTGCATCCCACGCTCCTCCACCGCCCAGTCGATCAGCACCCGGGTGGCGCGCGTGACCAGACCACGCCCCGCGGCGGACGGCTCCAGCCAGCAGCCGGCCTCGCAGTTGCCCGACGCGGCGTCGAAGGTCCGGAACAGCACACCGCCGACGAGCGTCCCGTCGAGCCAGATTCCATGGATCCGGCCGGTGTCCGCGGCCTGCTTCTCGGCGTACGACTGGAGGAAGGCGCGCGCCGATTCGACGTCCGTGCAGAGCGCGGCGAGCCCGATGTACTGGCCGATGAAGTCCCGTCCGCGGTCCATGTGGGCGAAGAACTCCTCGGCCCGCCACGGTTCCAGGGGACGCAGTTCCGCTCCGGCGTCACCCAGCGGTATCGCGAACATTCCTCATCCTCCGGCCGGTTACGGCACGAGCTGTGCGTCTTGGCTCGCGCGATGCACAGAGATCTTCGCATGGGCCCGGCACTCGGGCGGTTCGATGCTGATCCGCGGCAGCCACCGGTCCAGTCGGCGCGGCAGCCACCAGTTCGCGCCGCCCAGCATGTGCATGAGCGCGGGCACCAGGAGCGTACGCAGGAGGAAAGCGTCCAGCGCGACCGCTGCCGCGAGGGCGATACCGAACATCGCGATGACCCGGTCGCCACTGAGTACGAAGGCGAGGAAGACCGAAATCATGATCACGGCCGCGGAGTTGATCACGCGGCTGGTCTCGGCGAGGCCGACCCGCACCGCCCGCCGGTTGTCGCCGGTCTCCAGCCACTCCTCGTACATCCGGCTGACCAGGAAGACCTGGTAGTCCATGGAGAGCCCGAAGAGCACCGAGACCATGATCACCGGGAGGAAGGGCTCGATCGGGCCCGCACTGCCCAGCCCCAGCAGCTCGCTCCCCCAGCCCCACTGGAAGATCGCGACGACGATCCCGAAGGACGAGGCGACGGCGGCCACATTCATCGCGGCGGCCTTCAGCGGAATGCCGATGGAGCGGAAGGCGAGCAGCAGCAGGAGACAACCCAGCGCGATGACGACGCCGACGAAGAGCGGCAGCTTGCCGACGATGATCCGGGCGAAGTCGTCGTAGCTCGCGGTCGCGCCGCCGACGTGGACCGCCAGCGAGGTGCCGTCCGTGGCGGGCGGCAGGACGTCCGTGCGCAGTCGGTCGACCAGTTCGCTGGTCGACTGCGACTGGGGTTCGGAGTCCGGTACAACGGTGAGGACCGCGGTGTCGGCGCTGCCGTTGTACGTGACCGGGCCGACGAACTCGATGCCTTCGGCGCCGCGCAGGGCGTTGGGCAGCTTGGCCATGGCGAGCCGGTCGTCCGCGCCGTCGAGATGGGCAACGAGGGTGAGCGGCCCGTTGACGCCGGGCCCGAAGCCGTCCCGCATCAGGTCGTACGCCTGGCGGGTGGTGGACGAGGACGGGCCGTTGCCCTGGTCCGAGGTGCCGAGGTGGAGCGAGAGCGTCGGCACGGCCAGCACCACCATGACCACGGCGGCGACCGTTCCCAGCAGCTTGGGATATCGCTCCACGAACGTGGCCCAGCGCGCGGCGAAGCCGGTCGGCAGATCGGGCTGCGGACCGTGCTCGATCAGCTGTCGGCGTTCGCGCCGGCTCAGCGCGCGCATCCCGATGAAGGACAGCAGCGCGGGCAGCAGAGTCACGGACGCGGCCACGGTGAGTACGACGGTGAGACAGGCGGCAATCGCAACACCGTTGAGGAAGCTGAGGCGCAGGATGAGCATGCCGAGCAGGGCGATGCAGACGGTGGCGCCGGCGAAGACGACGGCGCGTCCGGTGGTGGCGACGGCGTTCCGGGCCGCTTCGGCGACCGACAGTCCGCGCCGCAGGCCCTTGCGGTGTCTGGTGACGATGAACAGCGCATAGTCGATGCCGACGCCGAGCCCGATGAGCATGCCGAGCATCGGTGCGAAGTCGGCGACGGTCATCACATGGCCGAGGAGCACGATGCCCGCGTACGCCGTGCCGACCGACACCAGCGCGGTGGCGATGGGCAGCAGGCATGCGGCGAGTGAACCGAAGGCGAGGAAGAGGACGGCGGCGGCGACGGCCACGCCGACGATCTCGGCCATATGCGCGCCCGGCGCTTCGGTGAGCGCGATGGCGCTGCCGCCGAGCTCGACCTGAACCCCGTCGGCCTGTGCGGCCTTCGCTGTCGCGACGACAGCTTCGGCCCGCGACTTGGAAATGCCGTCGGCCTGCTGGTCGAAGGTGACGGTGGCGTACGCCGTGTGCCCGTCGGAGCTGATCCGCCGGACGTCCTCGGTTCCGTACGGGCCGGCGACGGAGGCGATCCCGTCGAGCTTGGCGACGTCGTGGAGCATCTCGGACATGCGCTGCTCGACGCCGACGGAGCGGACGCTGCCGGCGTCGGTGTGCCAGACGATGGTGTCGCTGTCACCGCCCCGGCCGTGGAAGCCCTCCTCGAGGAGGGCGGTGGCGCGGCCGGATTCGGTACCCGGGACTTCGTAGTCGTTGGAGTACGCGGCTCCTGCGAAGACCGCCGCGGTCGCTACGCCGACGAGGGCGAGCAGCCAGAGAAGCACGGCAACGAGGCGGTGCGTGATGCACCACCGGGCGATGGCTGCCAACGCGGTTGCTCCCTGGATGGTTCGTGGATCTTTGACCGGGAACAGCCCGCAAAGAACTCATGATCTACAAAGATACACTCTGACCGTCAATCATGATTCTTTGCCCCTTTCGTGTCCTTACTCACAGGGGTGCGCGGAAGTCCGGGGCCGTAGGTCCCGAACTCCCGCGCACCACCGGCGTACAGGCGCTTTCTCAGCCCGAGACGCTCGCGCGCCCGTTCTCGATATGGCCCATCAGCCGGCGGCGGAAGGCGGGGTCCCGGTCAGTGGTCACCTCGATGTCGTACCAGCCGTGCGCGTCGGCCGCCGAGTGCACGACGGTGCGGCTGCGGCCGGCCTTGACCGTGATCGTGCGGGTCCAGTCGCCGAGGTCGGCCTCGTCGACGTAGCCGAGCGGGCGGACGGTGAAGGTGACCGGCTGGGCGCCGTCGTTGCGCAGGGTGAGATGCAGATCGCGGTCGTGATGGTCGATGTGCGAGGAGACCTCCGCGCGACCCTCCGAACGGCCCTGCACGCCGCCCCTGGCGCTGCCGGCGAACTCACGGCGGAAGCCGTTCGGCCCGGTGATCGTGAAGCGGTATGCGTCCTTGGTAAGGGGCACGGTCCACTGCGCGGTGCCCCTTACGTCCTTGTGCTGCGGGACGGGGAACTCACCGGCGTACGGATAGAGCGCGAAGTGCGCGCTCGCGCGCCCGCTGTTGCTGAGTGACACGGTGAAGGCGCCGCCCGAGACCTTGCCATGCGCGTCGGGTTGGTACGGCAGGGGACGCGCGGGCCGGGTGCCCTCCTCCTGTACGGGCATGTGCTGCACCAGAGGCGGCACGGGCCGCCAGCGTCCGGTGAACGGCGGTACCGCCCCCGGCTGCTCCACCTCGGGCTGCGGCCTGCCGCGCCGGAAGTCGAAAGCGGAGGTCAGATCGCCGGTGACCGCGCGCCGCCACGGGGTGATGTTGGGCTCCTCGACGCCTGCCCACTTCTCGAGAAGCCGGATCACCGAGGTGTGGTCGAAGACCTCTGAACAGACATAGCCGCCGACCGACCAGGGTGAGACAACCAGCATCGGCACGCGGACACCGAGCCCGGTCGGCAGCCCCTGCCAGCGCTCGTCCTTGTTGTCGACGGGCGGCACGGGCGGCGGGACATGGTCGAAAAAGCCGTCGTTCTCGTCGTAGTTGATGAGGACGACGGTGTGCCGCCACACGTCGGGGTGCGAGCCGAGGGCATCCAGCACCTTGTAGACGAGCGAGGCGGAGGCGATGGGCGAGGAGGAGCCGGGGTGCTCGGAGTCGATCGCGGACGGCACCAGGTACGACACCTCGGGGAGCTTGCCCGCGGCCACATCGGCCCGGAAGTGCTCGGCGAGGCCGCCGGTCTCCACCCGCCGCAGCCCCCGCTCGAAGAGCGACCGCTCGCTCCTGCTCAGCGTCGCCACGCCCTCCTCGAGCGCGGCGAGCAGCCGTGCGCGCTCGGCGGCGTCCTCGGTCTCGCGCACCTTGGCGTAGAAGGCCTCCATGTAGGTGAAGTCGCCGGCCTTCGCCAGCGCCTTGCGCGCGATCTTCTTGAAGCTGGTGAAGAACTCGATGTTGTTGTCGGTGAAGTTCTCCCACTCGGTGTACGTCTTCCAGGACCGGCCGGCCTTCTCGAGCCGCTCCGCGTAGGTGGGCCATGGGTAGCCGGGGTGGGTGCCCTCGTCGTACGCGGCGTTCGTCACGGCCCGGCTGCCGTCGGCCTCGTTCCCGGTCCAGCCGCTCCACAGATGGTTGCGGTTCGGGCTCGTCGACGTATGCGTCGAGGAGTGGTAGGCGTCGCAGATGGTGAAGGTGTCCGCGAGCTCGTAGTGCAGGGGCAGGTCACGGCGGTCGTAGTACGCCATGGTCGCGGCGGTCTTCGCGGAGACCCACCCGTCCATCCATCCGTCGTGCCAGGCCTTGGCGCCGCCCTCCCAGGAGTGGTCGAGTGCGCCTATGTACTGGAGGTCCTTCTGCTGCGCCTCGGCGGCGTCGCGCACTGGGAAGGGCAGCACGGTGCGCAGCGGGCCGGGCTGCTCGAAGACCGGCTTTCCGGACGGGAGCTCAATGGCGTTGCGGTCGCCGAAGCCGCGGACGCCACGCAAGGTTCCGAAGTAGTGGTCGAACGACCGGTTCTCCTGCATGAGGATCACCACGTGCCTGACCGACCGCAGACCGCCCGACGGGGGCTCCGCGGCCAGCGCGGCGTGCAGGGACGGCGGCAGCAGCGAACCGGCCGCCGCCGCGCCGATGGCGCCTCCGCCGAGTGCGAACAGGCGCCGCCGTGAAATGTCCGTGGCCAAGTGATCCTCCCGATTCCGGTGTTACCGCCCGGAACGTAATGAGTCCGGATGACTTGGGGAAGTCCCAGGGACATCGTGTCGGTGAACGTCCAAGAGCCCGTGCGAAGAGTCCAAGCCGGGGTCCGGAAGCGGCTGGAGAGAGGCTGCCGTGTTGGGCGGGCGGCCCGCGTCATCCAGTACCGTGCCAGGTTCGATGTCCGGCTCGGTGACCGGCTCGGTGGCCGGCTCGGTGACCGGCTCGAGACTCCCGGACCCGGCGACTTTCGGCCACGGCCTCGATTCCCGAACCCTCATGTCCCCAAGACCACAGGAGTGTTGTCGGTAGCGGCTGGCACGATGGCGGCATGGAATACACGGGGACCAACCAGCCGATCCTGTCACCCGGCGGTGCCGCAGAGCTCGCCCTGATGCTCCATGACGCGCCCGATCCGCACTTCGACCAGCCCCCCGTCCAGGTGCTCGCGTACGACCCGGGCGCGTCGCTGCGGGACCGGCGGGAGGGGTTCCGGGAGGTGTACGACGCGATCGTGGCCCGGATCGGGGAGCCGACGCTCTACGGCGGTTCGGCGGAGGGTCCCAACGTCCGGTGGCGGGACTGCAGAAGGCTGGTGGTGCTCACCGGGGACCGCCGGCGGGCGCAGCTTTCGGTCCACGACACCGACACCTTGGAGGACGAGGAGCGCAGGACCTTCGAGTGGGGCGGCGCCTGGTCGGCGGACGAGCCGCACGACTTCGACTTCCTGCCGTACATCTGGCAGCTGGACCGCAGCGGCCCTGGCGAGCGCCCGATCGAGCGGCCGGGCGGCCGGATGGCGTCCAGCCTCGAGCACTTCGAGACCGCGCTGGCGTTGCTGCTCGCGGCCTGGGTGGAGCAGCTCGCCGTACAGGTCGGCGAGGACTGGGCGAGCTTCAGCGTGACCAGCGGAGCGGACCGCGGCCGCCAGCTCCTGATCTCGTACGCCCTGGAGGACGGGCTGCATGTCTCGGTCGACGACCGGGACGGCGAGGACAGCCCGGAGCGCGACCGGCTGATGCGCTCGCGCGGCTGGCACTCCCGCGACCGCGGCTGGTGGCAGGCGGACTTCGCGGAACCGGAGCGCGGAGAGGTGGCCGCGGTGGCTCGCCTGGCGATCACTGAACTGCGGGCACGCGGCACGAAGGAGCCGGAGGAGCTGCGGGCCCGGGATGTCAGCTGCAAGGACCGCGGCGAACTGTGGCTGCCGGGCTTGGGCATACGTCACTGACGGGACGGGCGGAGCCCGGGCGGGGACACGGGCAGACGCTGCCCCACCGGCAGGCGCTGCGGCACGCGCGCCGGGACACGAACTACGGGCGCCGGGACACGAGCATGGGCGTCGCGCGCGTACGGCAGGAGTGCACGCCCAAGCCGGTGTCGCCCCCGGACGGGACACGAGCAGGTCGCGGCACGGGCAGACCTCGCGCCCGGACACGGGCAGACCTTGCGCCGGGACACGGGCAGGCCTCGCGCCGGGACACGGGCCGGGCGCGGGTGTGGGCAGGGACACGCCTCCCGCCGCACTCGGACCGCCCTCCACGCAAGACGCGGCCCGCACCGTGTGGTGCGAGCCGCGCCTCCAGGCTGCGGATGCCGGCCGTCAGCCCTCGACGCCGAGCTTCTGCAGGATCAGCTCCTTGACGCGCGCCGCGTCCGCCTGGCCGCGGGTGGTCTTCATGACCGCGCCGACCAACGCGCCGACCGCCGCGACCTTGCCGCCGCGGATCTTGTCCGCGATCGCCGCGTTGCCCGCGATCGCCTCGTCGACGGCCGCGCCGAGCGCGCCCTCGTCCGAGACGACCTTGAGGCCGCGCTTGTCGACGACCTCGTCCGGGCCGCCCTCGCCGGCGAGTACGCCCTCGATGACCTGGCGAGCCAGCTTGTCGTTGAGGTCACCGGACGCGACGAGCTGCGCGACCCGGGCGACCTGCTCCGGCGTGATCGCCAGCGATGTCAGGTCCGCGCCTTCCTCGTTGGCGCGGCGGGCCAGCTCGCCCATCCACCACTTGCGCGCGGCAGTCGCATCCGCGCCCGCGTCGATCGTGGCGACGATCAGGTCGACCGCGCCGGCGTTGAGGATCGACTGCATATCGTGCTCGGAGATGCCCCAGTCCTCGCGCAGCCGGTTGCGGCGTACACGCGGCAGCTCGGGCAGCGTCCCCCGCAGCTCCTCGACCCACTCACGGGGCGGGGCGATCGGCACCAGGTCGGGCTCCGGGAAGTACCGGTAGTCCTCGGCCTCTTCCTTCACGCGGCCGGACGTTGTGGAGCCGTCCTCCTCGTGGAAGTGACGGGTCTCCTGGATGATCGTGCCGCCGCTGTTCAGGACCGCGGCGTGCCGCTGGATCTCGAAGCGGGCGGCACGCTCGACGCTGCGCAGCGAGTTGACGTTCTTCGTCTCGGAGCGCGTGCCGAACTTCTCCCGGCCGTGCGGGCGCAGCGACAGGTTCACGTCGCACCGCATCTGGCCCATCTCCATCCGGGCCTCGGAGACGCCGAGCGCCTTGATGAGCTCGCGCAGCTCGGCGACGTACGCCTTGGCGACCTCCGGCGCACGCTCGCCCGCGCCCTCGATCGGCTTGGTGACGATCTCGATCAACGGGATGCCGGCGCGGTTGTAGTCCAGCAGGGAGTGGGACGCGCCGTGGATACGGCCGGTGGCGCCGCCGACGTGCGTCGACTTGCCGGTGTCCTCCTCCATGTGGGCGCGCTCGATCTGCACACGGAAGACCTCGCCGTCCTCCAGCTGGACGTCCAGATAGCCGTTGAAGGCGATCGGCTCGTCGTACTGCGAGGTCTGGAAGTTCTTCGGCATGTCCGGATAGAAGTAGTTCTTCCGGGCGAAGCGGCACCACTCGGCGATCTCACAGTTGAGCGCGAGGCCGATCTTGATGGCCGACTCGATGCCGATCGCGTTGACGACCGGGAGCGAGCCGGGCATACCCAGACAGGTCGGGCAGGTCTGCGAGTTGGGCACGGCGCCGAGCTCGGTCGAGCAGCCGCAGAACATCTTGGTCTTGGTGCCGAGTTCGACATGGACCTCGAGGCCCATGACGGGGTCGTAGGCAGCGAGGGCGTCCTCGTACGACACCAGTTCAGTGACGGTCACGGTGAAACTTTCCCTCTCAGCCCAGCAGGACGTCGTCGTCGCCCAGGCGCTTCAGCTCGCGCACGAGCAGGGCGACGCCGGTGGCGATGGCGGCAGCGGAGACGACGGCGTCGATCAGCCGGAGCGTGTCGCCCTCGAAGCGGGCCTTCTTGGCCTGCTTGATGACGCTGATCGCGCCGAAGGCGGTGGTGCCGATCGACAGATACGTACCGGTCTTGGACTTCTTGAAGCCCTTGGCCTTGGTCATTGCGCTCACAGCGACGGTGCCTCCTCGAGCAGCGGGTGTCCCCACTTTTCCACGAAGGCGGCCTCGACCGCGGCGCCGACCTTGTAAAGGCGGTCGTCCTTCATGGCGGGGGCGATGATCTGCAGACCGACCGGCAGGCCGTCCTCGGGCGCGAGACCACAGGGCAGCGACATCGCCGCGTTTCCGGCCAGGTTGGTCGGGATGGTGCACAGGTCGGCGAGGTACATGGCCATCGGGTCGTCGGCGCGCTCGCCGATCGGGAAGGCGGTGGTGGGCGTGGTCGGCGAAACGATCACGTCGACCTGCTCGAAGGCCTTCTCGAAGTCCCGGGTGATCAGCGTCCGCACCTTCTGGGCGGAGCCGTAGTACGCGTCGTAGTAGCCGGAACTGAGCGCGTACGTGCCCAGCATGATCCGGCGCTTGACCTCGTCGCCGAAGCCGGCCTCACGGGTCAGCGCGGTGACCTCCTCGGCGGACTTCGTGCCGTCGTCGCCGACCCGCAGGCCGTAACGCATGGCGTCGAAGCGGGCGAGGTTGGAGGAGCACTCGGACGGCGCGATCAGGTAGTACGCCGACAGGGCCAGGTCGAAGGACGGGCAGTCCAGCTCGACGATCTCGGCCCCGAGCGACTTCAGCAGCTCGACCGACTCGTTGAAGCGCTGGACGACGCCGGCCTGATAGCCCTCGCCGGAGAACTGCTTGACCACGCCGACGCGCATCCCGGCCACGGAACCGTTTCGCGCGGCCTCGACGACCGGCGGGACCGGGGCGTCGATGGACGTCGAGTCGAGCTCGTCGTGACCGGCGATGACCTCGTGCAGGAGCGCCGCGTCCAGGACCGTACGGGCACAGGGGCCGCCCTGGTCGAGGGAGGACGAGAAGGCGACCATGCCGTAGCGGGAGACCGCGCCGTAGGTGGGCTTGACGCCGACCGTGCCGGTGACGGCGGCGGGCTGGCGGATGGAGCCGCCGGTGTCCGTGCCGATGGCGAGCGGGGCCTGGTAAGAGGCGAGGGCGGCGCTGGAGCCGCCACCCGAACCGCCGGGGATACGCGTCAGGTCCCAGGGGTTGCCCGTCGGCCCGTAGGCGCTGTTCTCGGTCGAGGACCCCATGGCGAACTCGTCCATGTTGGTCTTGCCGAGGATGACGACGTCGGCTGCCTTGAGCCTCTTGGTCAGCGTCGCGTCGTACGGCGGGATCCAGCCCTCGAGGATCTTGGAGCCGACCGTGGTCGGGATGCCCTCGGTGGTGAAGATGTCCTTCAGCGCAAGCGGCACACCGGCCAGCGGGCCGAGCTTCTCGCCGGCCTCACGCTTGGCGTCGACGGCGCGGGCCTGCGCGAGCGCACCCTCGCGGTCGATGTGCAGGAAGGCGTGCACCTTCTCGTCGACGGCCTCGATCCGGGCCAGGTGGGCCTCGGTGACCTCGACGGCCGTGAGCTCGCCTGCGGCGATCTTCGCGGCGATCTCGGCGGCGGTGAGCTTGATACAGCTCTCGATTTTGTTGATGGCCGTCATGGTGATTAGTCCTCCCCCAGAATCTGCGGCACTTTGAAACGCTGCTGCTCCTGGGCCGGGGCGCAGGAGAGCGCCTGCTCGGGGGTGAGCGACGGACGGACCTGGTCCGCGCGCATGACGTTGGTCAGCGGCAGCGGGTGGGAGGTCGGGGGTACGTCTTGGTCGGCGACCTCGGAGACGCGGGCGACCGCGCCGATGATGTCGTCGAGCTGTCCGGCGAAGTGGTCGAGCTCTTCGGCCTTCAGCTCCAGACGCGCCAGCCGGGCGAGGTGGGCGACCTCCTCGCGCGTAATGCCAGGCATGCAGCGATCCTCAGGGGTGAGAGTGTGTGCTTTGAGCCCAATCCTATGGGGCGCGGGCCGCTGCCCACTAAACGGTTTGCCCACGGGACTCCGCCCCGGCCACCGCCGGGCCGCCTCGGGCCGCCACGCACCGGCCTCGGACCGGCAGCGAGGCGCGCCCCGACCACCCGACCCGCCGGCACCGTCAGGGGACGACCTGGCTGGACGGCTCGTCGGCATCCGATGCGGCGGGCAGCTCCGCCGGGCGGTGCCAGCCGCGCTCTCCCCTGGCCCGCAGCCATGCGGTGGTCTCCTGCGGCGGCATCGCGGCCGCGACCAGCCAGCCCTGTACGGCGTCGCAGCCCAGATCGCGCAGCCGCTCCCAGGTCTCGTCGTCCTCGACGCCCTCGGCGACCACCAACAGGCCCAGCGAGTGGGCGAGGTCGACGGTGCAGCGGACGATCGCCGCGTCCTCGTTGTCGACGGCGAGCCGGGCGACGAAGGACCGGTCGATCTTGAGCTCGCTCACCGGCAGGCGGCGCAGGTGGACGAGCGAGGAGTAGCCGGTGCCGAAGTCGTCCAGGGACATCTTCACCCCGTGGTCGGTCAGCCCGGCGAGGGTGTCGGCGGCGCGCTGCGGGTCCTCGAGGAGTACGTGCTCCGTGATCTCCAGCTGCAGCGAGCCCGGCGGGACGCCGTGGCGGGCGAGGCGGGCGGCGACCAGCCCGGCGAACCCGGGGGTATGGACGTCGCGCGGCGAGACATTGACCGCCACCGGGACGTCCAGACCCTGCGCGCGCCATCTGGCGACCTGGGCGAGGGCCGTGTCGAGGACGTACTCCGTCAGATACGGCATCAGGCCCGAGGACTCGGCGATGGCGATGAACTCGTCCGGAGGTACTCGGCCGCGCTCGGGGTGGACCCAACGGACCAGCGCCTCAAGGCCCGCGACATGGCCGTCGAAGCCGACCTTGGGCTGGTAGTGGAGCTCCACGTCGCCGGCGTCCAGCGCCCGGCGCAGATCGCCGAGCAGACCGAGCCGGTCGGGAGTGTTGGAGTCGCGCTTGGACTCGTACACCTCGACGCCCGTACGGTCCCGCTTCGCCTGGTACATCGCCACGTCCGCGCGCCGCAGCAGGCCCTCCGCGTCCAGCGCGTGGTCGGGGAAGACGGCGACGCCGGCGCTCGCCTCCAGGACGAGCGTGAGTCCGTCCAGGTCCAGCGGCGATGACAGCTCGGCCACCAGATGGCGGGCGATGCGGGTGGCGCTGGTGGTGGAGTCGGCCGTCGGGAGCAGTACGGCGAACTCGTCGCCGCCGAGCCGGGCCGCCTCGGCCCCTCGCGGCAGGGCCAGTCGCAGCCGATCAGCTATCTGGAGGAGCAGCCGGTCGCCCGCGAGATGGCCGAGTGTGTCATTGACCGACCGGAAACGGTCGAGGTCGATCAGCACGAGAGCGGATCGTGCACCGCCGCCCTCGGCGTCCTCCAGCGCGGCCCAGGTCCGCTCCAGCAGCCACTGACGGTTCGGCAGCCCGGTCAGCGGGTCGCGCAGCTGCTCCTCGGCTCTGGCCCGCGCAATCCAGAGCGTGGAGTCCAGAGCGATCAGCGGTACGGCGAACAGGGGCAGTAGGAGCGGCAGGGCGGTGGCGACCACGCAGATCAGCGGGGCGATGCCGAGGAGAGCGACTGCGACAAGCCCCTGCCTGAGCAGGGCCGTACGGGCGACGGTGGGCAGCCCGCCGCCCTGCGGGGCCAGCACATACCAGAGGAGCAGTCGGCTGACAGCGAGATAGGCGGTGGCCGCCAGGATCACTTCGGGCGCGGCCTCGACGCCCCAGTCCAGGGGCAGCCAGGGCCGCTCCACGCTGGGCGCAACGCCGAAGGCGGCGAGGACGAGCGCGGCCGCGCCGATCCCCAACAGGTCCACGGAGCCGTGCAGTACGCCCTGTCGCCAGCGGTGCCTGCGGGCGGCGCCGACCAGTGCGACGACGGCGAGGCTGACCAGACCGGCGGGCACCCAGCCGAAGAGCAGGAGGACGGCGAGAGTGAGGGCGGCGCCGGAGCCGGTGCCGCCCCACCATCGGTCGCGGCCGAGCGCGACCAGATGGCCGACGATGATCCCGGTGAGGACGGCGAGCGACCAGCCCACTGTGGACGAGGGGAAGAGCGCATGGCCCTCCTGCACGGTCCGTACGATCCCGGTGACGAGTACGGCGGCGGCGATCACCATGACGATGACGGGCAGCCCGGATGTCATTCCTGCAAGGGCCGCGAATCCACCCGGCCGTGAGACCGGGGCGGCGCTCTCGGTCGGTTTCATTCCCGTCCCTCTCACAGCCGGCGGTGCCGATGCCTCGCGATGGCTCCCGTAGTCATGCCACCACGACTGAAATCCCACCACGCAGCCGTGCACGACAGGCGCACATCTCAACAGTAGGCCGCAGGAGGCTCGGACGGGCAGCGCTCTACAGCTCTTGCCCGAATGCGACCCGGCCACCCTTAACCATCTGGTATGCGCTGAACGGGTGACCTGTACCTGGTGTTCCGGGTCCCGTTTTCGCGTCCGAATCCGGCCCCGCGCGCCCCCAAAGGACCTCCGCGCAAGCCCCTCCCAAGCCCCGCGCACGCCCCCTCCGTTACGCCTCTGCAGGCACAGCGGCCTCACGAGCTGCATCGGGCCCCTGTTCGAGCAGAACGGCGAAGCCTTCCTCGTCCAGCACCGGCACTTTCAACTGCATTGCCTTGTCGTACTTCGAACCCGGGTTGTCACCGACCACCACGAACGCCGTTTTCTTGGAAACGGAACCGGCCACTTTCGCTCCGAGGCTCTGGAGGGCCTCTTTTGCGCCATCCCTCGTGTAGTTCTGCAGCGTGCCGGTGACGACAACGGTGAGTCCCTCGAGCGGACGCGGCCCTTCGCTCTCCCCCGCGCCCTCTTCCTCCATACGAACGCCCGCAGCGCGCCACTTGCGCAGGATCTCGCGGTGCCAGTCCTCCGCGAACCACTGCTTGACCGAGGCCGCGATGATGTCGCCCACCCCGTCGACCGCCGCCAGCTCCTCCTCGGTGGCCTGCTCGATCCGCTCGATCGACCGGAACTCCCGGGCCAGCGCCTCGGCCGCGACCGGGCCGACATGACGGATGGACAGGCCCGTGATGATCCGGGCCAGCGGTCGTTCCTTGGCCGCGGCGATGTTCTCCAGCATCGCCAGGGCGTTCTTCTTCGGCTCGCCCTCCTTGTTGGCGAAGATCATGGCGAGCTTCTCCTCGCCGGTCTTCGGGTCGCGCTTGGGCAGTCCGCTGTCCTGGTCCAGGACATACGCCTTGATGGGCAGCAGCTGCTCGATGGTGAGGTCGAACAGATCGCCCTCGTCGGTCAGCGGCGGTGTGGGCGGCTCCAGCGGCTTGGTGAGCGCGGCCGCCGCCACGTAGCCGAAGTTCTCGATGTCCAGCGACTTGCGGCCGGCCAGATAGAAGAGACGTTCACGCAACTGGGCCGGGCAGGAGCGGGCGTTGGGGCAGCGCAGATCGACGTCGCCCTCCTTCATCGGCCGCAGCGCCGTCCCGCACTCGGGGCACTCGGACGGCATCACGAACTCACGCTCGCTGCCGTCGCGCAGATCCACGACCGGACCGAGGATTTCCGGAATGACGTCGCCGGCCTTGCGCAGCACCACAGTGTCGCCGATCAGCACGCCCTTGGCCTTGACCACGTCCTGGTTGTGCAGGGTGGCGAACTCGACCTCGGAGCCCGCGACCGTGACCGGCTCGACCTGCGCATACGGCGTGACGCGCCCGGTGCGGCCGACGCCCACGCGGATGTTGACCAGCTTGGTGTTGACCTCCTCCGGGGCGTACTTCCACGCGATCGCCCAGCGTGGCGCGCGCGAGGTGGAGCCGAGCCGCCCCTGGAGCGGGATCTCGTCGAGCTTGACGACCACACCGTCGATCTCGTGCTCCACCGAGTGGCGGTGCTCGCCGAAGTAGGCGATGAACTCCCGTACATCCTCCAGCGAGTCCACGACCTTGTTGTGCCGGGCGGTGGGCAGGCCCCACTCGCTCAGCAGGTCGTAGGCCTGCGACAGGCGGTCGATGTCAAAGCCCTCGCGCGCGCCGATGCCGTGTACGACCATGCGCAGCGGACGGGTCGCCGTGACCCTCGGATCCTTCTGGCGCAGCGAACCCGCCGCGGCATTGCGCGGATTGGCGAAGGGCTTGTCACCGGCTTCGACCAGGCGGGCGTTGAGCTCCTCGAACTTCTCCATCGGGAAGTAGACCTCGCCACGGATCTCCACGAGATCCGGGATGCGGTCACCCTGCAACCGGTCCGGGATGTCCGGGATCGTACGGACATTGGGGGTGATGTCCTCGCCGACGCGGCCGTCGCCCCGGGTCGCCGCCCGGGTCAGCCGGCCCTTCTCGTACGTCAGGTTCACGGCGAGGCCGTCCACCTTGAGCTCGCACAGGAAGTGGTACTCCTGCGAGCCGAGGTCGCGCGCGATGCGCTCGGCCCAGGCGGTGAGCTCCTCCTCGTCGAAGGCGTTGTCGAGGGAGAGCATCCGCTCGCGGTGCGCGACCGCGCTGAACTCCGTCTCGTACTGCCCGGCGACCTTCTGGGTCGGCGAGTCGGGCGTACGCAGCTCCGGATGCTTGTCCTCCAGCGCCTCCAGCCCGCGCAGCAGCTTGTCGAACTCGGCGTCGCTGATGACCGGTTGGGCGTTCACGTAGTACCGGAAGCGGTGCTCTTCGACCTGCTCGGCCAGCTGGGCATGCTCCTCCCGTGCCTCGGCGGGCACAGACCCTTGCTGTTCGACAGCCACCGTCTCGTCCTCCCGTTACTCAGGGTTGTCTGCGAGCGATCTCGCGGCCCGGACGCAGTGGGCGAGCGCCGCGCGCGCGTACGCCGGTGAGGCACCCGCGAGACCGCACGACGGGGTGATCACCACGGACTCGCTGAGAGTCCCCGGATTCAGCCCCAGCCTGCGCCACAACGTCCTGACACCCATGACGCTACCGGCAGGGTCTGACAATGCGGCGTCGGTGGACGGTACGACGCCCGCGAAGAGCTTCGTGCCGCCTTCCACCGCCTCGCCGATCTCTTCCTCGTCACGCTCGGTGAGCAGCCCGAAATCGAACGAGACGCCCTTGAACCCGGCCCGGCGCAGCAGCGCGAACGGCACGTCCGGAGCGCAGGAATGGACGGTGACGGGATCCTCGCTCACCCCGATCACGTCCCGCAGCGCGCTCTCGACGATCTGGCGGTCGACCGCCCGGTGTGTGCGATACCCGCTGGCGGTCCTGATCTGTCCGCGCAGCACGGCGGTGAGCGACGGCTCGTCGAGCTGCAGCACCACGCGCGCGCCCGGCACCCGGCGGCGTACCTCGGCGAGATGGCCGCGCAGCCCCTCCGCGAGCGAGGCCGTCAGATCGCGTACGGCGCCGGGATCGCCGAGCACGGCCTCGCCGCCCCGCAGCTCCAGCGCGGCGGAGAGCGTCCACGGCCCCACCGCCTGCACCTTCAGCGGGCCCTCGTAGCCCTGGGTGTACTCCTCCAGCGCGTCGAGGTCCTCGCCGAGCCAGGAGCGGGCCCGGCGGGTGTCGCGCCCCGGCCGGTCGCTGATCCGCCAGCCGCTGGGCTCGACGTGCGCGTACATCTCGACGAGCAGCCCGATGGTCCGCCCGATCATGTCGGCGCCGGGCCCGCGGGCGGGCAGCTCGGTCAGATACGGAAAGTCCTCGAAGGAACCGGCGACGGTCTTCGCGGCCTCGCGTGCGTCGCCGCCGGGCATGGATCCGACGCCGGTGGCGGGGCCCCAGGGGAAGTTGTTCTTGTCGCTCACTCGGGAAGGGTACGCGCCGCTCCCGCCGGAGGCCCGGCGCGAGCGTCCTCAGCGCCCGGGCCGCACCGTCACGTCGTTGATCTCCGCGTCGCGCGGCAAGTCGATCGCGGTGAGGATCGTCGTCGCGACCGACTCCGGGCTGATCCAGCGGGACTCGTCGTACTCCTTGCCCTCCTGCGAGTGCACCTTGGCCTGCATGGGGCTGGCGGTACGCCCCGGATAGACGGAGGTCACGCGTACGCCATTGCTGTGCTCCTCGTGCCGCAGCGAGTCGGCGAGCGCCTTCAGACCGTGCTTGGACGCTGCGTAGGCGCCCCATTCCGCATGGGCGTTGAGGCCCGCGCCCGAGTTGACGAAGAGAACATGGCCCTTGGCTGCCCTGAGTTGGGGCAGGAACAGCCGGGTCAGCTCGGCCGGGGAGATCAGATTGGCGTTGAGCTGCTGGTGCCAGGTCGTGGGGCGGAGTTCCGCGATCGGCCCGAGGTCGACGACGCCCGCGATGTGCAGCAGGGAGTCCAGGCGGTCCGGCATCGGCTGCATGCCGAGCGACCTGGAGATGCGGTCCGGGTCCGCGAGATCGGCGACGAGCGTACGGGACCCGGGATAGCGGCCCGCGAGCTCCTTGGCGCGGCCGGCGTCGCGCGCCAGGAGTACGAGTTCGTCGCCGCGTCCGTGCAGTCGGCGCGCGACCGCCGCGCCGATGCCCGAGCCTGCCCCGGTGATCAGATGTGTGCCCATGCGGGACATGCTCGCACTACTGCACGCCCACCGACTCCTCCAGGTAGGCGAGCGCCGAGACCCCGTCTTCCGCGAAGAACACCAGGTCGGTCAGCGGGAGCGGCAGAAAGCCTTCGTCCTCCATCCGCCGGAACTGCTGCTTCAGCCCGTCGTAGAAGCCCGCGGTGTTCAGCAGCACCACCGGCTTGGCGTGCTTGCCGTGCTTCTTCAGCTCCAGGATCTCGGTGGCCTCGTCCAGCGTCCCCGTACCGCCGACCATGATCACGATCGCGTCGGCCTTGGCGAGCATCAGCGCCTTGCGCTCGGCGAGGTCCTTGGCGATCACCATCTCGTCGGCGTTCGTACGGGCCTTCGCCCCGAGGAAGTCGACCGAGACGCCGACCAGCCGCCCGCCCGCCTGCTGGACACCGTCCGCGACGACCTTCATCAGTCCGCACTCGGACCCGCCCCACACCAGGGTGTGGTCTCCCTTGCCGACCAGCTCGGCGAATTCGCGGGCTGGCCGGGTGTAGCGGTCGTCGAGGTCGGCGGCGGAGAGGAAGACACAGATATTCATAGGATCACGGTATGGGGAAGAACGCGGGCCCTGGCGACGCTGTGCCAGGTATGGCTGGACACACGATCACCATCGAGCAGGGCACGGTTCACGTACGCGTAGCGCGCGGCGACGAAGTTCTCGGGGAGAGCCGGCGCCCGCTGGTCCTGCGCGAGACGGGCTGCCCCGTGCGCTACTACCTCCCCCCGGAGGACGTACGCACCGACCTGCTGAAGCCCTCGGAGACCCACACGTACTGCCCGTTCAAGGGAACGGCCTCCTACTGGTCGCTGTCGGACGCGCAGGACCTGGTGTGGGCGTATCCCGAGCCCAAGGACGAAGTGGCGCAGATCAAGGGGCATTTCTGCTTCTACGACACGGAGGTCGTCGAGGCCTGACGAAAGAATCTTGTGGGCGAACGATGAGTCCCGCCGAGCGGGGCGGTCAGCACTCTTATGGACAACTCGAGCAGAACGCTGCACAGGGCCACGTCGGGTGACGGCACGCTCATCGGGTACGAGCAGTGGGGCGCCGGGCCGCCGGTGGTTCTGGTCGGCGGTGCGCTGTGCACGGCGGCGACGGACGCGCCGCTGGCCGCGCTGCTCGCCTCGCAGTTCAGTGTGTTTACCTATGACCGGCGCGGCCGGGGCGCGAGCGGTGACACCGCTCCGTACGCGGTGGAGCGCGAGATCGAGGATCTCGCCGCCGTGCTCGCCGCGGCGGGTGGCAGCGCCTGTGTGCACGCCATCTCCTCGGGCGCGGCGCTTGCTCTGAAGGCGGCCGCCGCCGGGCTGCCGATCGCTCAACTCTCGGTGTACGAGCCGCCGTTCACGGCGGATCCGGCGAGCCGCGAGGAGCCCGCCGCCTACGTCGCCAGGCTGCGTGAGCTGGTGGAGCAGGGGCGGCCCGGCGATGCGCTCGCGCTCTTCCTGACGGAGACCGGGATGCCGCCGGCGGCGGTCGCAGGGATGCGGCAGACGCCGATGTGGGCCGAGAGGGAAGCGGTGGCGCACACCCTCCCCTACGACCACGAGATCATGGGCAACGGTCAGGTGCCGGTCGAGCAGCTGCGTACGATCGCCCAGGGCGTGGTGGTCGTCGACGGCGGCGCGAGCCCCGGCTGGCTGCGGGACGCGGCACGCGCGGTGTCCGAGTGCCTGCCGCGGGGCAGGCACCGCACGCTGACCGGGCAGACGCATGAGGTGGCGCCGCAGGTGCTGGCCCCGCTACTGGCGGACTTCTTCGCCGGTGAGGGCCGGAGCCAGGACTGACCGGCCGCAGCCAGGGCCGAGGGCCGCCGGAGCCGGGACCGACAGCCTGGCGCCGGGACTGACCAGTCGGCGCAGGATCAGGCGACCTGCGCGGCCGCCCGCCCGGTCGTCGCGATGGTCGCGGAGCCGACCACCCGCGTGCCGTCGTACAGCACGATCGCCTGGCCGGGCGCCACACCACGTACCGGCTCGGCGAAGCTCACATTCAGCGTGCCGCCGACGAGCTCCGCGGTCACTGACGTCTCGCCGCCGTGCGCGCGCAGCTGAGCGGTGTACGTGCCCGGGCCCTCCGGAGCCGTGCCGCACCAGCGGGGCTTGATGGCGGTCAGGGCGTCGACGTCCAGTGCCTCGACCGGGCCGACCGTGACCGTGTTGTTCACCGGAGAGATGTCCAGGACGTAGCGCGGCTTGCCGTCGGGGGCCGGGTGGCCGATGCGCAGGCCCTTGCGCTGGCCGATCGTGAAGCCGAAGGCTCCGTCGTGGCTGCCCAGCTTCTTGCCCGACTCGTCGACGATGTCGCCCTCCGCCGTGCCGAGGCGCGAGGCGAGGAAGCCCTGGGTGTCGCCGTCCGCGATGAAGCAGATGTCGTGGCTGTCGGGCTTCTTGGCGACCGCGAGTCCCCTGCGCTCGGCCTCCGCGCGGATCTCGCCCTTGGTGGTGAGGGTGTCGCCGAGCGGGAAGATGGCGTGCGCCAGCTGCCGCTCGTCGAGGACGCCGAGGACGTACGACTGGTCCTTGGCCATGTCGCTGGCGCGGTGCAGCTCGCGGCTGCCGTCCTCGCCCGTCACGACCGTGGCGTAGTGACCGGTGCACACGGCGTCGAAGCCGAGCGCGAGCGCCTTGTCGAGCAGTGCCGCGAACTTGATCTTCTCGTTGCAGCGCAGACAGGGGTTGGGGGTGCGGCCGGCCTCGTACTCCGCGATGAAGTCCTCCACCACGTCCTCGCGGAAGCGCTCGGCGAGATCCCACACGTAGAAGGGGATGCCGATGACGTCCGCGGCGCGGCGGGCGTCGCGCGAGTCCTCGATGGTGCAGCAGCCACGCGCACCCGTGCGGAAGGACTGCGGGTTCGCGGAGAGCGCGAGGTGCACACCGGTGACATCGTGTCCGGCCTCGGCGGCACGGGCGGCGGCGACGGCGGAGTCCACGCCGCCCGACATGGCGGCGAGCACTCGGAGGGGGCGCTGGGAAGTCTGAGGAGTCATAGCCCTACCAGGGTAAGGGGCCCGGGGAACCGAAAGCTCGCGAGTATGCGTTGGTGATCGCATGGGGAGTGAATCGAAGCGCGGCGACGACGGCGGTAAGCGGCCCGTGAGCAGGCGGGCCGTGCTGATCGGCGGCGGGGTGGTGTTGCTGGGGACGGGCGTGCTGGCCAAGGACGAGCTGAAGCGCATCTGGTGGCGGGTGCCGGGGATCACGAAGGCGCGCAAGGAGGGTGCGATCGACTATGCGGGCGCGGAGTGGACGGCCGCCTCCCGGGCGAACTGGCGGCTCGCGGACCGGCCCGACGACTACTCCATCGACCGCGTGATCATCCATGTCGTCCAGGGCAGCTATTCGTCGGCGCTCAAGGCCTTCAAGGATCCTGGGCACGAAGCCGCGACGCACTATGTCGTACGCAAGGACGGGCATGTGGCGCAAATGATCCGCGAGCTGGATGTTGCCTTCCACTCCGGGAACCGCTCGTACAACGAACGCAGCGTCGGTATAGAGCACGAGGGCTTCGTGGACCGGCCGGCCGACTTCACGGATGCGATGTACCAGTCGTCGGCAAAGCTGACGGCGGGGATCTGCGGGCGGTACGGGATACCGGTGGACCGCGAGCACATCATCGGGCATGTGGAGGTGCCGGGAACGGACCACACGGATCCTGGGCCGCACTGGGACTGGGACCGGTACATAAGGCTGGTGGGGGACGCGCGGGCGGCGGCCCGGTAACCCCTGGGGGCGGGCTGTGCGCGTACGGGATCAGACCAGGCCGGCCGTACGGGCCCGTTCCACCGCCGGGCCGATGGCTTCCGCGACCGCGTCCACATCCGCCTTGGTGGAGGTGTGGCCGAGGCTGAAGCGCAGCGTGCCGCGGGCCAGGTCCGGGTCGGTGCCGATGGCGAGGAGGACATGGCTGGGCTGGGCGACGCCGGCCGTGCACGCGGATCCCGTGGAGCACTGGATGCCCTGGGCGTCCAGGAGCAGCAGCAGGGAGTCGCCCTCGCAGCCGGGGAAGGTGAAGTGGGCGTTGGCGGGGAGGCGGTCGTCCGGGTCGCCGCCGAGGATCGCGTCCGGGACTGCCGTACGGACGGCCCGGACCAGCTCGTCGCGCAGCGAGCCGATCTCGTGGGCGAAGTCCTCTCGCCGCTCGGCGGCGAGGCGGCCCGCCACGGCGAAGGAGGCGATGGCGGGGGCGTCGAGGGTGCCGGAGCGTACATGGCGCTCCTGGCCGCCGCCGTGCAGTACGGGGACTGGGCTGTACTCGCGGCCGAGCAGCAGCGCGCCGATGCCGTACGGGCCGCCGATCTTGTGTCCGGAGACGGTCATGGCGGCCAGGCCCGATGCGGCGAAGTCCACTTCGAGCTGACCGAAGGCCTGGACCGCGTCGGCGTGCAGCGGGACACCGAACTCCTTTGCCACGGCGGAGAGTTCGGCCACCGGCATGACGGTGCCGATCTCGTTGTTGGCCCACATCACGGTGGCGAGCGCGACATCGTCGGGATTGCGCGCGATGGCCTGGCGCAGCGCCTCGGGGTGCACCCGCCCGTACGCGTCGACCGGCAGGAACTCGACCGTCGCGCCCTCGTGCCCGCCGAGCCAGTCGACGGCGTCGAGGACGGCGTGGTGCTCGACGGGGCTGGCCAGTACGCGAGTCCTGGCCGGGTCGGCGTCGCGTCTCGACCAGTACAGGCCCTTCACGGCGAGGTTGTCGGCCTCGGTGCCGCCGGAGGTGAAGACCACCTCGCTGGGCCGTGCGCCGAGCGCCTCGGCGAGGGTCTCGCGGGCCTCCTCGACGGCACGTCGGGCCCGACGCCCGGCGGCGTGCAGCGCGGAGGCGTTGCCGGTGACGGTGAGCTGCGCGGTCATCGCCTCGACGGCTTCCGGCAGCATCGGAGTGGTCGCAGCGTGGTCGAGGTAAGCCATGGTGGCCACGATTCTACGAGGCCTGGCGGGGGCGCGGACGCGGCGCAGGGGTGCACGGGCGTGCGGGCTCCGCTTTCCCGGCTCTCCGCGGCTGCCGGCGTCAGCCTCCGAAGCCCCAGACGACGGTTCCGTTCACGGTGACGAGTACGGCGAGAACAGCCAGGTCGGCCAGTCCGAGTGCGAGCCCGAGCAGGGCGCGGAAGCGGCGGGCGGTGCCTCGCCAAAGGGCGATTGTGGCCAGTACGACGGCGATCGGGCCGAGCACGATGTTCATCACGAGCAGGCCTACGAGGCCGAGGATGAAGGCGGCGACGGCCATGCCGTCGGCGTCGCGCCGGGCATCGGGCTGCGCCTCGGGCCGGGTTTCGGACTCGGGCGTCCCAGGCTGAGTGGCGTTCCGGACGGCGGCATCCCCGGCGGTGCTCTCGGTGCGGGTGCCGCGTGCGGTGCGTGCCGTGCGTGCGGTGGCGGTGAGTTGCATGGTGGTTCGGCTCCTTCCGGATCAGTGGTTCCGGGCGCGACGCTCGCGCACGGCGAAGACGAGCAGCCATGCGCCGATGACGGAGCAGGCCACGAAGGTGACGGAGAGCGGGAGTTGGGCCACGGCGCCCAGCATGATTCCCAGGAGGAGAAGCGCTGCGACGAGGGCGATCATTGTCTTCCTTCCCAATTTTGGGTGAACACTTGTGAGTACGACTGTTCACTGACTCCTGAGTCTACACTTCCCTTATCGGGAGAACGGTTGTTTACTGAATGTTATGAGTCACACCGTCGGGATCCGTCAGGCCCAGAAGCAGAAGACCCGTCAGGCCCTCCTGGACGCCGCGCTGCAGCTCCTCGAGGAGCAGAGTCTGAGCAGCCTCGGACTGCGTGAGGTGACCCGGGCCGTGGGTGTGGCGCCGACGGCGTTCTACCGGCACTTCAGGGACACGGCCGACCTCGGCGTCGCGCTCGTCGAGGAGGCGCTCGGCAGCCTGCACGCCATGATCGGCGAGGCGCTCGCCGAGACCGGTGACGAAGTACGTATCGACCGGACCGTCGCACTGATCGCCGATCTCGTCCGCAGGTCACCAGCCCATGTCCGCTTCATCGCCCGCGAGCGGCACGGCGGTGTACAGCCCGTACGCGAGGCCATTGGCGCGCAACTGCGCCGGTTCGCCGACGAAGTGGCGGCGGCCTTCGCCCGCGAGCCGGAGTCGGCCGGATGGAGCGAGGCCGATCTGCGGATGCTCGCGGGTGTCTATGTCGACCACATGGTGATGACGGCGTACACGTTCCTGGAGGCCGGTCCCGATGGCGAGGAGCAGGTCAGCTCGGTGGCCCGCCGTCAGCTGCGTCTGGTGAGTCTCGGCCGGCGCCACTGGCTGGACTGACGGGCCCGACGGGCAGCGTGCCGGGCCTGCCGGAATCGCTTCCGTACAACTCGACCACGGCCGCCGCCGCGCGGGCCAGCTCTTCCCGTGCCTCGGGCGGAGACAGCACCTCCACGCTCTCGCCGAAGGCCAGCAGCGCGCGGGCCGCCATCGCGGTCGGCAGCGCGAGCTCGACGCGCGCCCACTCACCGGCGACCTGGGGCTCCGCGGTGAGCTGACTGGCCTGTATGCGCAGGAACATGTCCAGCCGGTCGGTCCTCACCAGCGCCGTCACCCGTACGTCCGCCGGGCGGTCCTCGACCTGACGGCGCAACACCTGCCAGACGTCCGCCAGTTCCTGGCCGGGGCGCCGCCGGACCGGAGCGTCGGTGAGGGTGGCGGCGAGCACCCGGTCCGCGCGGAAGAGCCGGGGCGCTGCCCGGTGGTCGGCGACCAGGTACCAGACGCCCGCCTTGACGACGAGTCCGTACGGATCGAGCGTGTACGTCCGCGGTTCGGTCGTCCCGCTGTGCCGGTAGCGCAGCCGCAGCCGACGGTCGGTGAAGACGGCGGAGTTCAGCACGTCCAGATCGACGGCCGGCTGCGGTACGCGCATCCAGCGGGCCGGGTCGACCAGGATCCGCCGGCTCGTCAACTCGGCGGCGGGCCGGTGCGGTTCGGGCAGTGCGGCCATGACCTTGCGCAGTGCGGAGCCGAGCGCCTCGTCGAGGCCGAGTGCCGAGTGGGCGCCCTGGGCGGCGAGGACGAAGAGGGCGCGGGACTCGTCGGCGGTCAGCCCGGTGACGTCGGTACGGAAGCCGGGCAGCAGCGCGATGCCGCCGTGCCGCCCACGTTCGGCGTAGACGGGGACGCCGGAGGACGAGAGCGCCTCGATATCGCGGTAGATGGTGCGTACGGAGACTTCGAGCCGCTCGGCGAGATCGGCGGCCGGGACGAGGCCGCGGGTCTGGAGGAGCAGCAGGATCGAGAGCAGCCGGTCTGATTTCACGGGTCTGAGGGTCTCCGGAAAACTTGACGGTGGATGTCAGGTTATCCGGGCAGGGTGTGCCTCGTCATCGAGACCGGCAATTGAGGAGATGGACACCATGAACGACCCCCGCCCCCTGTACGAGCGCGCGGCCGACCAGTTCGCGAGCCTGCTGAAGACCGTGACGCCGGAGCGGCTCGGCGACCCGACGCCGTGTACGGAGTTCGATGTACGGGCGCTGCTGTCCCATGTCGTCGGCGGTACGCACCGGATCGCGACCATCGGCGAGGGCGGCGACGGCCTGTCGGTGCCGGCACGGGTGGACGGCGTCGCGGACGACGGCTGGACAACGGCGTACGAGGAGGCGAGGCGCCGCTTCACGGCGGCGTGGGCGGACGATGCGAAGCTGTCCCGCCTGGTCGCGGTCCCGTGGGCCGCGGAGCTGCCGGGCGCGGCGGCGTTGGGTGGCTATGTGATGGAGAAGGTGACCCACACCTGGGACCTGTCGCAGGCACTGGGCCACCCGATGACCCTGGACGAGGAGTTGGCCAAGGTCATCCTCCCGATCGCCCAGCAGGTCCTGCCGGCGGACAGCCGCGGCGAGGAGGTCCCGTTCGCGGCGGTCCAGGAGGCACCGGAGGGGGCGGACGCGTACGGCCGACTGGCATCGTGGCTGGGCCGCGCCGCGTAACGGGATGTCCTCCCCCACCCGCCGCTACGCTTCCAGCAGGCGCGCCGCCAGGTGGGTGAGGCGGGTGTGCCAGGAGGCCAGCAGGTCATCCACGTCCATGTCCCGCGGGCCGGTCTGGGTCAGGATCAGACGGGGGCCGTGGCCCGTGCCCTCGGCGAGTTGCCAGCGGACCTCGCCCTCCGGGTCCAAGGCGTAGGCGAGCAGGGCCGGTCGCCGTACCTCGGTGACCGGTCCCGGTGGGGTCTTGGGGGCCGTGAAGCCCGCCGGGACCGGCGCCCCCTCCAACACCTCCGCGCCAGCGGTCAGTTCGGTCCATACCGTCTCCGCGGAACGCACCAGCTGCCGTTCGAAGCGGATCCGCCGTCCGTCGGCGGTGTCCTCGACGACGCCCCGCCCCAGGTCGAACTGCTCCAGATACGCCTCGTGCAGTTCGCCCCTGTCGCGGCCGACGTCCACCTTCTCGCCGTCCAGCAGCTGCTCCAGCGCGGTGATGCAGAGATGCCAGCCGGACGCGAAGCTCGCCGCGCCGAAGCGGTCGCCGAAGGTGTGGACGAGGGTGAGCAGCGAGCCCTCGCCCTCAGGGGTGATCTCCCAGCGCAGATGGTCCTCGCCCCAGGTGAAGGCGAAGACACGCGGCTCCTCGGCCTCCGTCACGGTGCCTGTCATCCCCGGCTCGCCGGCGCCGGGGAAGGAGAAGCCCATCGCCCCTCCGGGCCTGAGCTCCACGGACACCTCGGACGGGAACCACTGGGCGAGGTGGGCGGGTTGGGTGATCGCGTCCCAGACCCGCTGCGGCGGATGCGCGAGCCGGCGCTCCATCCGGAGCGCGGTGCGCCCGTCCGCCGTGGTGAGGGTGTCGGAGTGCGGGTTCATGAGGAGTCGTCCTCCATCGCATCGAGATGCCGTTCGAGCGAGTCGAGACTCCCCGCCCACAGATGGCGGTAGTGCGCGAGCCAGGCGTCGAGTTCCGCGAGGGGCTCGGGCGTCAGCTCGTACCAGCGGCGCTGGGCGTCCTGGCGGACCCGGACCAGACCGGCCTCCCGCAGCACCCGCAGATGCTTGGAGGTGCCGGGCTGGCTCAGGCCGAGCCGGTCGGTGAGCTCACCGACCAGGTGCGGACGCTCCAGGAGCAGATCGAGAATCCTGCGCCTGCTCGGCTCCGCGAGCACGTCGAACGGTATGGGCATGCCCTGAACATACTTCGCAGGTTATATAACCGCAAGAGAATGAAGGTCTCGCCTCAACTGCGCCCGGACTCAGCCGCGCGGCGCCTTCGCCAGCTGGCGCGACTGAGCCACCAGACGGTCCGCACTGTCCCAGACCTCCGCGTCCTCCTCCAGGAATCCGCCGGCCAGGTTGCGGGTCGTGATGGAGACCCGGAGCGGCCCGGGTGCCGGGCGGCAGCGGATGTGCGTGGTGAGTTCGACCGTCGGCGTCCAGCCCGGCAGGCCCAGCTCGAACGAGGTCGGCGGCAGCGCGTCGACAGTGAGCAGCAACGAGAACGGGTCCGCGTCACGGCCGTCGGCGAGGCCGAACCAGCCGCGCATCTCACCCTTGCCGGAGGGGGCACCGACGGCCCAGCCGAGGGTCGCCGGGTCGAGCTTGATGTTCAGGCGTTCCGTGATCGCCGAGCTGCCGGGGATCTTCGGCGCGGGGCCGTCGGACGGGCCGAGGCAGTCCTGGAATGCCGGCATGACGGGCGGCTTCGCCGACGTGCGTACGTCGTCGGGCAGCGCGTCCAGGTCTCCGTACGAGGCGAGGACACGGATGCGCTCGACCTCCGTGCCGTCCTCCGCGTACTGGAACAGCGAGGCCTGCCCGGTGGAGAGGGTGCGGCCGCTGCGTACGACCTCGGTGCGGATCACCGCGGGGCCCGGGCGCGACGCCGTGAGGTAGTGCGCCGAGACCGTGAACGGGTCGGGGTGCGCCAGGGCGTCACCGAGCGCACGGCCGAGCAGGGCCAGCAGGTAGCCGCCGTTGACGGCGCGGATGATCGTCCAGCCCGCCGAGAGCTCCGCGTCGTAGACGCCCGGTGCGCGCAGGGTGACAGCGGTGTCGCGGTCGAACTCGCTGTCCCCGATGGTTGCCTGTACTGCCTGTGCCATGGCGGCACCGTACAACAGAAAATTACTGAGCGGTAGCTTTTTGCTCTGCCCCGGCACCGGGCGCCGTCCGCGTCGGCGGAACGCGGCGCTCCGGAGGCGGTCCAGCTCTGCCGGCTCTCTTCGGCCGGCTCTGCCGGCTCTTCTCGGCCGGCTCCCCTCGGCTAGCTCTCTTCGGCAGCTTCCGAGCGCCGGTTCCATGCGCGCGGCGCCCGCCAGTGGAAACGCATCGCGAGCAGCCGCAGTACGAACGCGGTCACCACCGCGAGTCCGCTGGTGGCCGCGTTCAGTACGTCGAACTGGATGGAGACCACCACCATGGTCGCGCCGACGATGGCGGGGACGGCATACAGATCGCGGTCCCAGCGCAGCAGCGACGGCACCTCGTTGGCGAGTACGTCACGCAGCACACCGCCACCGACGGCGGTGGCAAGTCCGAGCGCCGCGGAGGCGGTGAGGCCGAGCCCGTACTCGTACGCCTTGGTGGTGCCGGTGACGCAGAACAGCCCGAGGCCCGCGGCGTCGAAGACATTGACCCCGACCTGGATGCGCTCGACGTGCGGATGCAGAAAGAAGACCAGGGCGGTCGCCACGAGCGGCGTGAGGAAGTACCCGAGATCACTGAAGGCCGCGGGCGGGACGGCCCCGATGATCAGGTCACGCAACAGCCCTCCGCCCAGCGCGGTTACCTCTGCGAGCACCGCGATGCCGAAGACGTCGAAGTTCTTGCGTACGGCGAGCAGTGCGCCGGAGATCGCGAAGACGAAGATCCCGACGAGGTCGAGCGCATGCTGGACGGAGGGCGTGAACAGTTCATGGAGCACCCGGCAATTGTGCCGGTCCTACTCCTTGGCAGTCTCCTCAGCCTCGGCCGGGCCCTCTGTGGAGGTCTCCTCGGCGGCCGCGTCCGCGGACTCGCCCTCCGACGCAACGGCCTCGTCCGAGCCGGGAGCGGCAGAGGTCTCGTCCACAGCCTTGTCGCCGGTCTTCGCGACCGTGATCGCCGCAGCCGCAGCGGCCTCCGCGGGCTCCGCCGACTCCGGCTTCTTCGACACGTCGACGATCTCGATCGCCTCGCGCGCCGACTCCAGGGCCTTGTCGCCCGGGGCCAGGTCCGGTGCGTTCTCCGGGTGGTGGCAGGCCACCTGGTGGCCCGTCTTCAGTGCCAGCAGCGGCGGTTCCTGCGTCTTGCAGATATCCGTCGCCTTCCAGCACCGGGTGTGGAACCGGCAGCCGGTCGGCGGGGAGATTGGTGACGGGACGTCGCCCTTGAGCAGGATGCGGTCGCTCTTGGCGCCGCGCCGCTTCGGGTCCGGCACCGGCACCGCGGAGAGCAGGGCCTTCGTGTACGGGTGCATCGGCGCCTCGTACAGCGACTTGCGGTCCGTCAGCTCGACGATCTTGCCCAGGTACATCACCGCGATGCGGTCCGAGACATGGCGGATGACCGACAGGTCATGCGCGATGATCACATACGTGAGGCCCAGCTCGTCCTGGAGGTCGTCCAGCAGGTTCACCACCTGCGCCTGGATCGACACGTCCAGCGCCGAGACCGGCTCGTCCGCCACGACCAGCTTGGGCTTCAGGGCGAGGGCCCGCGCGATACCGATGCGCTGGCGCTGGCCGCCGGAGAACTCGTGCGGGTAGCGGTTGTAGTGCTCGGGGTTGAGACCGACCAGGCCCAGCAGCCGCTGGACCTCCTTCTTGACCCCGCCCTCGGGTGTGACGCCCTGCAGCTTGAACGGCGCGCTGACGATCGAACCGACCGTGTGGCGCGGGTTGAGCGAGCCGTAGGGGTCCTGGAAGATCATCTGGACGTCCCGGCGCATCGGGCGCATGCCCGAAACACTGAGGTGCGTGATGTCCTTGCCCTCGAACTCGATCTTGCCGCCGGTCGGTTCGAGCAGCCGGGTGATGAGCCGGCCCATCGTCGACTTGCCGCAGCCGGACTCACCCACGACGCCGAGCGTCTCGCCGGGAAGTACGTCGAAGCTGATGCCGTCGACTGCCTGGACGGCACCGGCCTGCCGGCGCAGCAGCCCCTTCGTGATCGGGAAGTGCTTGACCAGTCCGGTGACCTTGAGCAGTGGCTCGGGCGAGGAGGTGGCCTGCTCCGGGATCGCCATCTCGGAATCCTTACGATCTTTTCCGGCCGGGGGTCCGGGGGTTGTCCCCGAGGAAGATGCAGTACTCACAGCTTCGGCGCAATCTCTTCGGTCCAGATCCGCGTGCGGTCCTCCTGCGACATGTGGCAGGCCGAGTGGTGCCGGCTGCCGACCTCCCGCAGCTCGGGCCGCTCGGTGCGGGTGATCCCGCCCTTGGGCACATCGGCGTACGGGCAACGCGGGTGGAAGGCACAGCCACTGGGGATGTTGATCAGGCTGGGCGGGGAGCCCTTGACCGGGATGAGGCGCTCGGTCTGGTCACGGTCGATGCGCGGCATCGAGCCCAGCAGGCCCCAGGTGTAGGGGTGCTGCGGCTCGTAGAAGACCTTCTCGGCCGGACCTCGCTCGATGCAGCGGCCGCCGTACATCACCAGGATGTCGTCGGCCAGCTCGGCGACGACGCCCAGGTCGTGGGTGATGATGATGACCGCGGAGCCGAACTCCTTCTGCAGATCCCGGATCAGGTCGAGGATCTGCGCCTGGACGGTGACGTCCAGCGCGGTGGTCGGCTCGTCCGCGATGAGCAGCTCGGGGTTGTTGACCAGCGCCATCGCGATCATCGCGCGCTGGCGCATACCGCCGGAGAACTCGTGCGGGTAGCTGTCCACCCGCTTGTGGGGCTCCGGGATGCCCACCCGGTCCAGCAGTTCGACGGCCCGCTTGCGGGCGGTCTTCTTGTCCACCTTGTTGTGGACCTGGTACGCCTCGCTGATCTGCTTGCCGATGGTGTAGTACGGGTGCATCGCGGACAGCGGATCCTGGAAGATCATCGCCATGTCGCGACCGCGCAGCCGGCGTACCTCGTCCGGGTCGGCGGTCAGCAACTCCTTGCCGTTCAGCCAGATCTCACCGGACAGGTGCGCCTTCTGCCGGCCGTACTGGCCGACGCGGTGCAGGCCCATGATGCCGAGCGAGGTCACCGACTTGCCGGAGCCCGACTCGCCCACGATGCCGAGGGTCTTGCCCTTCTCCAGCGTGAAGGAGAGTCCGTCGACCGACTTCACGAGACCGTCGTCGGTCGGGAAGTGCACCTGGAGGTCGCGTACTTCGAGGAAGGCGGTGGAGGGGGCCGAGACCGCGGAGACAGGCTCGCCGACGGCGCCGGTCTTCGTCAGGGATCCGGGGGTCTCCCCCGGGACTGGCACCGTGGTCATGAGAGCCTCACTCGGGGGTCGATCACTGCGTACATGAGGTCCACGACGAGGTTGGCGAGGACGACGAAGAAGGCCGCGATGAGCGTGACTCCGAGGATCACGGGCAGATCGTGGTCGCTGATTGCCTTCACCGCGTTGTAGCCGAGGCCGTGCAGGGAGAAGGTGCTCTCGGTCAGGACCGCGCCGCCCACCAGGGCTCCGAGGTCCAGGCCGAGGACGGTCAGGATCGGGGTCATGGTCGAGCGCATTGCGTGCTTGCCGATGACCACGGGTTCCGTGAGGCCCTTGGCTCTGGCGGTTCGGATGTAGTCCTCATTGAGGACCTCCAGCATCGTGGCGCGGGTGAGCCGGGCGTACATCGCGGCGTACAGGAAGGCCAGGGTGACCCACGGCAGAACCATGCCGTTCAACCAGGCCGCCGGATCCTCGCTGAACGCCGCGTCCGGCCGGTCGAACCACCCCAGCTGGTCGGAGAAGAGCGCCAGGGACAGCATGCCGGTGAAGTAGATGGGCAGCGAGACACCGCCGAGGGCGATGCCCATCGCCGAACGGTCCAGGGGCGTACCGCGCTTGAGGGCGGAGATGATGCCGGTGGAGACACCACCGATCACCCAGAGCACGACAGCGCCCGCGGCGAGCGAGAGGGTGACCGGCAGCCACTCGAGCAACAGCGGCCAGACCTCCTGCTCGGTCTTGAACGAGTACCCGAAGCAGGGCGCGGCGCACTGCGTCACGTCGGAGCCGTTGGCGTACGTACGACCCGCCACCAGTCCGACCACGAACTTGCCGAACTGGACCAGGATCGGGTCGTCCAGGCCCATCTTCTGCCGGATGCCCTCGATGGAGGCGGGGTCGGACTGTTTGCCGACGAAGTACAGCGCCGGGTCCGTCCCGATCATCTTGGGGAAGAGGAAGAAGATTCCGAAGGTCACCAGCGTGATGACCATCAGCATGACGATGACGGCGAAGAATCGCCTGATGAGATATGCAAGCACTGCGCTCGGCCCGACGGTGGCCCGGGAGCCCTCTCTTGTGGAGAGGGCTCCGGGCCACCGCTCGCGGCCATCACCTGCCCTTCGTGCCTAGCGGGTGTGGCACTGGAACGTGAACTGACTGGGATTTACTTGACGACGCCGAGCGAGGCGTAGTCGTAGCGGCCGTTGTAGGCGTCGGCCGTGTAGGCGTTGGTCAGACGGCTGCTGCGCCAGGTGATCGTCTTGTCGTAGACGAAGGGCAGGTAGACAGCGGCCTCGGAGACCTTCTGGTTCATCTGCTTGTAGATCTCGCCGGCCTTGGCCGGGTCGGTCTCGGCGATGGCCTGGTCGAAGAGCTTGTTGACCGCGGGGTCGTTCAGCTCGGAGAAGTTGTTGTTACCGCTCTGCAGGATGAACCGGCCGTCGACCAGCGGCTGCGAGAAGCCCTGGCCGGTCGGGAAGTCCGCGCCCCAGCCCATGATGATGATGCCGTAGCCCTTGTCCTTCACGACCTTCGGCGAACCGATGATGCCGGACGTCTGGGCACCGTCGAACTGGTCGACCTGGGCGTCGATGCCGACCTGCTTCAGCGCGTTCTGCAGCGAGACGGCCGTGGCGACCTCGACCGGCTTGTTGTTACGCACCGCGATGGTGGTCTTGAAGCCGTTCGGCTGGCCACAGGCCTTCAGCGCCGCCTTGGCCTTCGCGACGTTCGGCTTGCTGTCGTTCTTGAGGACCTCGTACGGGTCGTACGTGGGGTCCGAACCCTTGATGCCCGCGGGGAGCATGTTCGGAGCGACGTCGCCACCGGCCTGCGGGCCGCCACGGGCGGTCTGCAGCGACTTCTTGTCGGCGGCGTAGATGACTGCCTTGCGGCACTCGACGTTGTCGAACGGCTTGACCGTCTGCGGGAAGACCGCGTAGCGGATGAAGCCGGTCTGGCCGTTGTCGAGGTTGTCCTTGTGCTTGCGCAGAGCCGTGGTGCGGGCCGCCTGGCCGATGCCGGTCGCGTTGATGTCGATGTCGAAGTCACCCTTGAGCAGGCGCTTGTCCATGTCGTCCGCGTTGGTCATGAAGGTGACCGTGACCTTGTCCGGAAGCGCCTTGCGGATGGTGTCCGAGGCGGGCTTCCAGTTGGTGTTGCGGGACAGCGACATCGACTTGTTCGGCGCGTACGAGTCGATCTTGTACGGGCCGCTGGAGAAGGGCTTCAGGCCGTACTTGGAGGCGGTGTCCTTCTCCTTCTTCACCGGAGAGGCGGCCGGCATGGCGAGCATCTGCTCGAAGTCACCGTTCGGCTTCGGCAGCTTGAAGACGATGGTCTTCGCGTCCGGCGTCTCGATCGCCTTCAGGCCGAGCTTGTCCGCGGCCTTGTCCTTGTACGGACCCTTGTACTCGGTCTTCGGGTCGAGCACCTGCATCAGGTAGACCGGGCCGCCGGAGATGACGTCCTGGGCCCAGGTGCGCTCGATGCCGTACTTGATGTCCTGCGAAGTGATGGGCGTGCCGTCCTCCCAGGTCACGCCATCCTTCAGGGTGTACTTGTAGGTCTTGCCGCCGTCCGAGATCTCGGCCTTCGCGGTCGCGAGGTCCGGGACGAGCTCGGTGCTGGCCTGGCCCGGCGCCGCCTTGAAGCTGACGAGCTGACGGGTGTAGTAGCGGGCGAAGTCCCACATGAAGCCGTAGTAACCGCGCTGCGGGTCCCACGAGTCGGCGTCCTGCGTGCCGACGTATTTCAGCGTGCCGCCCTTGGTGTCGGACGCGTTGGCGACCTTGCCGATGCCGGCGTTGAAGCCGGGCGCACCGGCGCCGTCCTTCTTGTCGTCCTTGCCGCCACAGGCCGTGGTGGTCAGCAGGGCCGCGAGCACGACAGCCGTGCCTGCGGCAAGCCTGCGGTTCGACGTGCGATTGGTTGTCACGATGCTCGCAACCTCCGTAGTAGTCACGGCCCTCGAGGGTCGTGGTTCTGGGCTATTGCTCCTGACGGCTTCGGCAGGGGCGGTGTGTCCGCAGGGACGTGTGGGGGTCAGCGGGAACCCTTCGGGTCCAGCGCATCTCGTACGCCGTCGCCGAAGAGATTGAAGGCCAACACGGTGACGAAGATCGCCAGGCCCGGGATGATCATGAACAGCGGATCGTCCTCGTAGGTGCGCACGGCCGTCGAGAGCATCTCGCCCCACGACGGGGTGGGCGGCTTGACGCCAACGCCGAGGAAGCTCAGTGCGGCTTCCGTCAGGACGTTGGTGGGGATCATCAGCGTCGTGTAGACGGTGATCGGGGCCACCAGGTTGGGCAGCAGCTCCCGGAAGAGAATGTACGCACGTCCCGCACCGAGGCTGCGAGCCGCTTCGACGTATTCCCGCTCACGCAGCGAGAGCGTCTGCCCGCGCACGATCCGGCCGATGTACGGCCAGCCGAAGAAGCCGATCACCAGGACGAGGACCGCGATCCGCAGACCCGAACCGGAGAAGCCCCAGAGTTCGTTCGGGACGACAGAGATCAGGGCGATGATGAAGAGCAGCTGCGGGAAGGCCAGCAGCAGGTCCATCACCCGGCTGATCGCCGCGTCGATCCAGCCCCCGAAGTAGCCGGCGATGACACCGAAGACGGTGCCCAGGCTGACCGCGACGAAGGCGGAGAGGAAGGCGACGAGAAGCGAGATGCGCGCGCCGTAGACGACTCGGCTGAAAACGTCCCTGCCGTTGACCGGCTCAACTCCGAAAAGAAAGTCGGAATTGATGCCGCCCCAGTCACCGATCGGGGTGCCCAGCAGCGGGTCGATCGCATCCTCGTGGAGTTCCTCCGGCGGGTGGCCGAGCAGGCTCACGATCAGTGGAGCGAATATCGCGACCACGATCAGGAGGAGCACCACGAAACCGCCGACAAGTGCGACCTTGTCACGCTTCAACCGGATCCAGGCGATCTTCCAGGGCGACCGCCCCTCGATGGCCTTCTGCGGGACATCGGCGGCGACATCGACGGCAGCGGTTTCGGCCGCGCTCGTGTCGTGCAGTGGTGCCGTCATCGTGGTGGGGACCCCTCTCGGCCGGTGGTGACCGACCCATGCCCGCCGCTGTAGCGGCTTCGTTCACTCAGTGGTGCAGTTGTGTGTATTGCGAGGAATGCTTGAAGAAGCAGGTCGTACACAGGACCGAAGGGTCCTTGATGCGGGGAGTCTTCAACGCCGCTGCGATCACCCGCCAGCCCCCTCGGGGAATGGTTGCTCAAACGTGATGAGGCGAGGGGGTTTCCGTTATACGGACGGAGCCACCGACTGAGCGGAACGTCAAATACCGCATATGGGGCGAAAGTTGACCGATACACCGCCATGCGGACGTTAGCCGCTCTTCGATTGCAAGGCATTCGAAGCCTCGAGAGCGCACAATCCCACCCCGAACATCGGCGTGGGGCATGGAAATAGACAGGTCAGGCCGTCAGTTGTGCTGTTGCGGCCGGCTCAGTGGCCGGCTCAGTGGCCGACCGGCGGCGGATAGCCGTAGCCCCCGCCGGCCGGTGCGCCGCCGGCATGGGCATCGCGGTCGTAGAACGGGCGGGCGTTGGCCCGCAGCCACATCGTGACCGGGTCGTACTCGTCGGACATCGCGACGGTGGAGACCGGCAGCCCGTCCGGGACCGCGGCGATCGACTGCTGCATCATCGCGCGCACCGTGTCCACGGACTGCCTGCTCGTGTCGTACAGATCGAGACCGATGGCGAGATACGGAGCGCCGAGCGCGGGCTGCACCCACGCGCGGCGCAGCGAGCGGATCGCGGACGTGCGGTGGGCGTTCTGAGCGAGCAGGCCGTAGAAGTGCGGGAGCTCGATGGCCGGTTCGGACAGTCGCAGCGGTCCTGCGGGCATCCGGTCGAGGCCGGTGGCGATCCGGCGGAGATCGAGCCAGGGGATGCCGACGCCGCCGCCCGGCGCGTGCGGGTTGAGCCAGATGCCCCAGCGGTCCGGGTACAGCGAGCGGGCGATGTCACGGCCGCTGACCACCTCGTGGGCACGGTTCCAGCTGGAGACGGAGAGCTCCTGGGCGGAGGTGACGCACGGCGCGTAGCCGACGCCGTCGACCTCCATGTTCCCGTACTGGGCATCGGGCGATCCGGCCTGGCCGTGCCAGAGCAGCATCCAGATCTGGCCGTTCGACGGGTCTGCGATGGCGTGCAGCAGCGCCTCGTACGCGTCGTAGCGTCCGGGAGTCACCTGGCGCAGCATGTGCTCGACCTGCCCGGCCGCCGCGGTGCCTGACGCACTCACCCTGGGTTCCGCCCCTCTTCGATGCCTCTTCGATGCAGCAACAGCACAGCCGCCCCGGGCACACAAGTGCTGCGGTAAGGCCATCAAACCAGCTTAATCGGCAGTCCTGACACCGACTTGACGACTACACGTGCTGCCGTTCGTAGAAGGGCCGCACCCGCTCCAGCATCCATGCGCCGACAGGGTCCTGGGCAACATCCAGCAGTACGAGATTGACCGGCCAGCCCACCTGGACCCGGCCGAGTGCCCGGCCGAGCGCGTCCATCGGGGCATTGCGCTCGGCGGCCTCCCAGGAGGAGAGCTGGACACCGATGAAGAGGGTCGGCGGGTCGCCCTCGACGGAGGCGAGCGCACGGCGGGCGGTGAGGACGACACCGGAGGCCTCGAACTCCCCGGCCGCGGCGGCGAGGAAGTCGACCGGCTCCTCCTGCCAGTCGGGCTCGAAGAGCCGCACCCGGCCGCCGCTCGCGGGTCCGTCCAGCGGTGTACGTCCCACCCGGCACAGCTCGGCGACCGCGGGCGGTGGCAGCGGGGCGCCGACCGCACCACCGGGGTTCACGGCGATACCGAGCTGCGGAGGCAGCCCGCGGGCGAATTCCCGGGCGGGCGCGACGGTGAAGGAGATATGGCTGCCGACGCACTGCAGGTACTGCTGCTCGGAGCTGAAGACCGGGACATAGGGAGCGCCATCGATCTCCATCGTGGGCAGATCGAGATCGGGGCTGTCGGCTCCGCCGCCGTTGGGCAGCGGCACCCATATATGGCTGCGGCCGAGCACCTCGACGAGACGGCCCCCGGCGGAGGGGTTGCCGAGCGAGGCGGCGAGCACCTCTTCCAGCTCGTTACCCGGCCAGCCGAAAGCTGGATACGGATGGGCCTGCTCCGGTGTCTCCATGTGCGGTCCTTCTCCCCCGGGCTTCCACGGCTGCGCGCCACGACCCTAACGCCGCGGACCGACGGACATGAACCGGGGGCTCCGCCCCGGACCCCGCTCCTCAATCGCCGGAGGGACTGAACTTCAGCGCGCGCCGCCCTATGGCTTCTCGAAGCCGACCCGCCCCAGCACCCCTGCCGCGTCCCGGTCCAGCAGCACGGCCGAGGCGCAGCCCGCCGGCAGCCGGCCCGCCTCCGCGTCGCCGATCAGATGCCCGACCGCGCGCCGGTGCCGGGCGAAGGCGTACCCGGACACACCGCGGCCCCGCTCGCGCTGCCCCTGTCTGGCGACCTCGGGCGTGACGTCGAGCAGGACCAGATGGAGACCGCTCCCGCGGCGGCGCGCCTCGCGGGCCAGCCAGCGCCGCACCCAGGCCTGCGTACCGCAGTCATGGACGACGACACTCTCGCCGGAGCGCAGCGCCCGCCGCAGCCCGGCGTAGTGGGCGATCCGCACGAGCGGGCGGTACACGGCGTACGGCAGCAGCCGCGGCATCCGGGCGTCCCACCGGTCCCGGGTGTCCTGCGAGTCGATGCCGCGACTGCGCGCCGCGCGCCGGATCAACGTGGACTTTCCGCTGCCGGGCAGGCCGGAGACGACCACCACATCACCGGCGTCGAAGACCAGGCTGCGCGGACTGCGCCCCGAGCGGTCTCTCAGGTCGCGCAGTACGGCTGTGGGAGCCCCGAGTCGTTCCCGAGCGGAGCTCTCCGGCCGGGCGGGCACCCCCGCGGTCGTCGCGAAGACACCGGGCCGCTGCAACGTCATCACCCTCCCCCCATGTCGGGTCACCCTCACCCTTGCCCATGAAGTGTAAAGAGTTGGTAATGCGACACAACCTATTTGCAGCTGCGGGCCACTGCGGGCAGGCGCGGCCGCGTTCCGGACCGTACGCACCACTCTGCCGCGATGCGTGCAATGATGTGCGCGCCAACTGCATACCGGCCGCTTGAATCCACGCGGGAGAGTCCTGGCCACTGTGTGCGCCGGGCGCCGAAGGAGCAAGTCCCTCCCTTGAATCTCTCAGGCCCCGTACCGCGTGTGATGAGGCAGATCTGAAAAGCGAGCCGCTGTCGAGTGGCTCCACCCAAGGTGCAAGTCACGACCATCAATACGCGTGGTCGCGACGAACCTCTCAGGTTCCGATGACAGATGGGGAGGATTGTCCTCGCCGGCCTGCCCTGGGAGCCACATCTATGAGCAACGTCCCCCGTCTGACCGCCCTCGACGCCCTGCACCGCTCGCTGGGCGCGACCATGACCGACTTCGCGGGCTGGGACATGCCGCTGCGGTACGGCAGTGAGCGCGACGAGCACAACGCCGTACGCACCAAGGCCGGTCTCTTCGACCTCTCGCACATGGGCGAGATCACCGTCACCGGAGCGCGCGCCGCCGATCTCCTCGACTTCGCGCTGGTCGGCAACATCGGCGGAGTGGCCGTCGGCCGCGCCCGATACACCATGATCTGCCAGGAGGACGGCGGGATCCTCGACGACCTGATCGTCTACCGCCTCGGCGAGACGGAGTACATGGTCGTCGCCAACGCGGGCAACGCCCAGGTGGTGCTGGACGCGCTGACCGCCCGCGCCGAGGGCTACGACGCCGAGGTGCGGGACGACCGCGACGCGTACGCGCTCATCGCCGTCCAGGGCCCGGAGTCCCCCGGCATCCTCAAGTCGCTGACCGACGCCGACCTGGACGGCCTGAAGTACTACGCGGGCCTGCCCGGCACGGTCGCCGGCGTCCCGGCGCTGATCGCCCGTACCGGCTACACCGGCGAGGACGGCTTCGAGCTCTTCGTCGAGCCGCAGTACGCCGAGAAGCTCTGGCAGTCGCTGACCGAGGCGGGCGCGCCCGTCGGTCTCGTCCCGGCCGGTCTGTCCTGCCGCGACACGCTCCGCCTGGAGGCGGGCATGCCGCTGTACGGGCATGAGCTGACCACCGCGCTGACCCCGTTCGACGCGGGCCTCGGCCGGGTCGTGAAGTTCGAGAAGACCACGAACGACGGGCGTTTCGTCGGCCGCGAGGCACTCGAGGCCGCCGCCGCGCGCGCCGAGGCCAACCCGCCGCGCAAACTCGTCGGCCTGATCGCCGAGGGCCGCCGGGTCCCGCGCGCCGGCTTCTCCGTGGTCGCAGGCGGCCAGGTCATCGGCGTGGTCACCTCCGGTGCGCCCTCCCCGACCCTGGGCAAGCCGATCGCCATCGCGTACGTGGACGCGGCGCACGCCGCGCCGGGCCGCGAGGGCGTCGGCGTCGACATCCGCGGCACCCACGAGCCGTACGAGGTCGTCGCGCTGCCGTTCTACAAGCGCCAGAAGTGATCGTCCGCACCTTCACTCCGTTCACCAGCACTCCCCCGCGTACAGGAGAATTCAGGCCATGAGCAACCCCCAGCAGCTGCGCTTCAGCAAGGAGCACGAGTGGCTGTCGGCCGCCGAGGACGGCGTGTCGACGGTCGGCATCACGGAGCACGCGGCGAACGCGCTCGGCGATGTGGTGTACGTCCAGCTCCCCGAGGTCGGTGACACGGTGACCGCGGGCGAGACCTGCGGTGAGCTGGAGTCGACCAAGTCCGTAAGCGACCTGTACTCCCCGGTCAGCGGTGAGGTCACCGAGGCCAACGAGGACGTCGTCAATGACCCGTCGCTGGTGAACTCCGCCCCCTTCGAGGGCGGCTGGCTCTTCAAGGTGCGCGTCAGCGAGGAGCCGAAGGACCTGCTCTCCGCCGACGAGTACACCGAGTTCTCCGGCAACTGACCACGACCACGACAGGGATCGAGATGTCGCTTCTCAACGCCCCTCTCCACGAGCTGGACCCGGACGTCGCCGCCGCTGTCGACGCCGAGCTCCACCGCCAGCAGTCCACCCTCGAGATGATCGCCTCGGAGAACTTCGCTCCGGTCGCGGTCATGGAGGCGCAGGGCTCCGTCCTCACCAACAAGTACGCCGAGGGCTACCCGGGCCGCCGCTACTACGGCGGCTGCGAGCACGTCGATGTCGTCGAGCAGATCGCGATCGACCGCATCAAGGCGCTCTTCGGCGCCGAGCACGCCAACGTCCAGCCGCACTCGGGCGCCCAGGCGAACGCGGCCGCGATGTTCGCGCTGCTGAAGCCGGGCGACACGATCATGGGTCTGAACCTCGCCCACGGCGGGCACCTCACCCACGGCATGAAGATCAACTTCTCCGGCAAGCTGTACAACGTGGTCGCGTACCACGTGGACAACGAGACCGGCCAGGTCGACATGGCCGAGGTCGAGCGCCTCGCCAAGGAGTCCCGTCCGAAGCTGATCATCGCCGGCTGGTCCGCGTACCCGCGCCAGCTGGATTTCGCGGCCTTCCGTCGGATCGCGGACGAGGTCGGCGCGTACCTCATGGTCGACATGGCCCACTTCGCGGGCCTCGTCGCCGCCGGTCTGCACCCGAACCCGGTGCCGCACGCCCATGTCGTCACCACCACCACGCACAAGACCCTCGGCGGTCCGCGCGGCGGTGTGATCCTGTCGACGCAGGAGCTCGCCAAGAAGATCAACTCCGCGGTCTTCCCCGGCCAGCAGGGCGGTCCGCTGGAGCACGTCATCGCGGCGAAGGCGGTCTCCTTCAAGGTCGCGGCGACCGAGGAGTTCAAGGAGCGCCAGCAGCGCACGCTGAACGGCGCCCGTATCCTCGCCGAGCGTCTCGTCCAGGCCGATGTGACCGAGCACGGCGTCTCCGTCCTGTCCGGCGGTACGGATGTGCACCTGGTCCTGGTCGACCTGCGCAACTCCGAGCTGGACGGCCAGCAGGCCGAGGACCGCCTCCACGAGGTGGGCATCACGGTCAACCGCAACGCGATCCCGAACGACCCGCGGCCGCCGATGGTCACCTCGGGTCTGCGGATCGGCACCCCGGCGCTGGCCACCCGCGGTTTCCAGGACGAGGACTTCCGTGAGGTCGCCGACATCATCGCCGAGGCGCTGAAGCCGTCCTACGACACGGAGGCGCTGAGCGCCCGGGTCTCGGCCCTGGCCGCGAAGCACCCGCTTTACCCTGGCCTGAAGTAATTACGTACGCTTTTGCTCGAACCGACGGGGCACCGCGCACACTGGACTGTGCGTGCGGTGCCCCGCACCAGGTACCGCCTTGGTATCGCCCTCGCACCGCCCTCTGCACCACCTCGGCAGACAACGGCGTCTACCAACCCCTCTAGGAGTCTTCCGTGGCCATCTCGGTCTTCGACCTGTTCTCGATCGGCATAGGCCCGTCCAGCTCCCATACGGTCGGCCCGATGCGCGCGGCCGCCCTGTTCGCGCGGCGACTCAAGAACGAGGGCCTGATGGCCCACACCGCCGCCGTACGCGCCGAGCTCTTCGGTTCGCTGGGCGCGACCGGCCACGGCCACGGCACCCCGAAGGCCGTCCTGCTCGGCCTTGAGGGCAACTCTCCCCGTACCGTCGACGTCGAGACCGCGGACGCCCAGGTCGAGCGCATCCGCACCGGCCGCCGGATCAATCTGCTCGGTATGCACGAGATCGACTTCGACTTCGACAAGGATCTGATCCTGCACCGCCGCAAGGCGCTGCCGTACCACGCCAACGGGATGACGATCTTCGCGTACGACGCCCAGGGCGCACCCGTCCTGGAGAAGACGTACTACTCGGTGGGCGGCGGCTTCGTGGTCGACGAGGACGCCGTCGGCGAGGACCGGATCAAGCTCGACGACACCGTGCTGAAGTACCCGTTCCGCACCGGCGACGAGCTGCTTCGGCTGGCCCAGGAGACCGGTCTTTCGATCTCCGCGCTGATGCTGGAGAACGAGAAGGCCTGGCGCACCGAGGACGAGATCCGCGAGGGTCTGCTGGAAATCTGGCGGGTCATGCAGGCCTGCGTCTCGCGGGGTATGTCTCGCGAGGGCATCCTGCCCGGCGGCCTCAAGGTCCGCCGCCGCGCGGCCAACTCCGCCCGCCAGCTCCGCGCCGAGGGCGATGCGCTGGCCCGCTCCATGGAGTGGATCACGCTGTACGCGATGGCGGTGAACGAGGAGAACGCCGCGGGCGGCCGCGTTGTCACCGCACCCACCAACGGCGCCGCGGGCATCATCCCGGCCGTGCTGCACTACTACATGAACTTCGTGCCCGGCGCCGACGAGGACGGCGTGGTCCGCTTCCTGCTCGCCGCCGGCGCGATCGGCATGCTCTTCAAGGAGAACGCCTCGATTTCCGGCGCCGAGGTCGGCTGCCAGGGCGAGGTCGGCTCCGCCTGCTCGATGGCCGCGGGCGCGCTGGCCGAGGTGCTCGGCGGCACCCCCGAGCAGGTCGAGAACGCCGCCGAGATCGGTATGGAGCACAACCTCGGCCTGACCTGCGACCCTGTCGGCGGCCTGGTGCAGATCCCGTGCATCGAGCGCAATGGCATGGCGGCGGTCAAGGCCGTGACGGCGGCGAAGATGGCGATGCGCGGCGACGGCAGCCACAAGGTCTCGCTCGACAAGGTCATCAAGACCATGAAGGAAACCGGTGCGGACATGTCGGTGAAGTACAAGGAGACTGCGCGCGGCGGCCTCGCGGTGAACATCATCGAGTGCTGAGCCGCGGGCCGCCGAGGGCCGAACCGGCCGTCGAGGGCTGAGCCTCATCAGTTCTTGGTCGTCTCCACGGACCAAGAACGCCGCACGTCAAGGCAGTTCACACAGATTCACCCGCAAGTGTGAGTTTTCCGAGCTCCGAACGTTTCTTCTCCTCCGCAGGCCCCAATGTCCGCATTAATCTCACAGCCTGTTCACCTAAGCCCCCGGTGACCAGATCGGGCTCGACGCAGCAAGGAGACACCGTAATGTCCGAGGGGCTGACGTCCACGCCGTACGAGTTACTCGTCCCGCTCCCGGGACCGTACGGGCGGGTGTACCGGCGCCAGGAACGTACCGTCGTCGAGCTCCATGGCGAGATCGATATCGCCGCAGTCACGCTGATCGGCGCCTATCTCGATGTGGTCACCGCGGTGCGTGCCCACGAGGTGATCGTCGACCTGACGCATGTCGAGTTCTTCGACTGCTCCGGGCTGGCGCTGCTCTGCCGGGCCCGCCGGCGCACCACGGAGTTCGGCGGCCGGCTGTGGGTGGTCTGCTCCCGGCCCGCGACTCTGCGCGTTTTCAGAGCGGGCGGCGTGCTGGACGTGTTCCGTACGCTGCCGACGCTGGACGAGGCTCTGGCGGCGCAGGACGGATGAAATCCGGGCGGTCCCCGGCCGGGCCGGGGAGCCGCTCCGGTGCGTCAGACCTTGCACAGGCCTGACGAGGCCCTGTTCAGGCCCTGAGCAGCTCCGTTCAGGCCCTGAGCAGCTCCGTTCAGGCCCTGCTCAGTTCTGTTCAGGCCTTGTTGAGCGAGGCCCAGAATTCGTCGAAGGTCAGCTGACCGTCGCCATTGACGTCCTTCGTCTTGATCACTGCCTCGGCGACCGTCTCGGTGACATGGAAGTCGCCCAGCTGAGCCATCACGCTCTTGTACTCGCTCGCCGTGATCAGGCCGTCGCCGTCCAGGTCGTAGCGCTCGAACGCCCTGCGCGCCTCTTCGATGTCCGCCACTGCTTCCGCCCCTCCTTGGTGCATTACTGACGGGGTCAGATTAGCCGCCCGATTGAGCCCTCAGGGCAGCGGCCGGTCGTTCGAGGCGACGCCGGCTCTCCTCTCACCCTCGAGCACCCTGCGTACGTCCTCCAGGAAGAGCAGGTGGAGACTGAGGCAGAGGAGAGGGACACGAGATGAGCAAGGCACTGGCGGAGATCCTGGCCGCGGCGGCACGCGGGGAGTTCCCGCCGCCGGACGGATCCATCACCGTGATCGGGCAGCCGAGCGTCCGCGACGCCGGTGTGGTGGCGTTCACCGCGCACTCCGTGGTCTTCACCGACGAGGATCCACAGTGGGTACGGGCCGAGCTCGCCGCCACCGCCTCCGACCGGCTGGCCGCCGCGATGAACCCGGTGTTCCTGGCCACCATGCTGGTCCGTACCGGCCGCTCGATGCACACCATCGACCTGGTGACGGTCGCCGGGGCGCTGCCGGGCAGACCTGGGCTTGAGCTGCGCGAGATCGAGGACCCGGAGCACCCGCGGGTGGCACGCGCCCTGAAGTTCCGCGACGGGGTGCGGGTCTGGGCCGCGGACGGCGGGGTGCTGGTCCTCGGCCGGGGCGTCGCGGGCCGCTGGGAGGCCGCGATCGAGGTGGACGAGCAGGCGCGCGGCCGGGGCCTCGGCATGGAACTCGCTGTGGCGGCCCGCCACTTGGTGCCGGACTCGGTGGTGTGGGCCCAGCAGTCGCCGGGGAACGCCCGCAGCGTGCGGACGTTCCAGGCTGCGGGCTTCCGGCCGGTGGGCTCCGAAGCTCTGTTCGAGGCCGGATGAGCCGGATGAGCCGGGCGACAGAAAAGGCTTCAATTACCTTTCCGTAGCATGGAAGTTGATTTTCCGCCCCGCTGGAATCAGTTCTCGCCAAATCCCCGGGGGAGCTTCGTCACTCTTCGCCGCGGCCGGATAACTTCATGGCGTCGCCGCCACACCAGGAGCGCAGGGCTCCCAGGGACAAGCGGCGCAAGGGTGATGTCAACAGTGACGATCACAACCGACTCATTCACGGTCCGGCCCTTCACCCGTAACTGCCACATCATTTGGGACGAGGCCGACCATGTCCTGATCGGGGTTTCCCCGGGGAACAGCTATTTCTCCGCCGCACGCATCACAGAACTCGCCCGCTGGGCGGCGCCGCGCTTCACCGCGGTCGATTTCGTCTATGCCGATCTGCATGTGTCAGCCGTCTTCGCGGCGCTGGGCCACGCCCCGGAACAGGCCGCCCGGCGTGCGACCAAGGAGCTCAAGGCCGTACGCAGGCGGATTCTGGGCGGCGTGGAGGCCGCCGGGCCGCCGGGCCGGCGGATCGGGGTGCGGGCACTGTCGGAATTCTCCGGCGATCCGGTGTACGCGCTGCTGCACCGGCGCGTACAGCACTTCCTCGTCACGGACGAGGAATTCCGGAAGAGCTGTGACCGGATGGTCCAGCAGTTCCTGGCGCCCAAACTGTCCGCCGGTGATTCCATCACCTCCGAGCAGAGATCGGCGTGTCTCGACTACATCGCCGCGGAACTCCCCTTCTTCCTCGACACCCCGGGGATTCTCGGCGTCCCCTCCTCCGCCTCCTGTTATCACGCGCTGATGCCGTTGACGGAACTTCTCTACGGAAAGGGCGGCGGGCTGCGAGCCGCCCGCAATCAGGGCTATGCCGTCGTACGGCCCGAAGCCCCCGAAAGGAGCGTGGACGATGACCACCGAGCCCGAGCAGCTTGATTTCCCGCTCTCCCGGCGGGGCGATGCGCTCCCCGTGGAGTGCACCCGGCTGCGCGAGCAGCAGCCGGTGGCCCGGGTGCGTACGCTCACCGGCGACAGCGCCTGGCTGGTGAGCAGCCACCGGCTGGCCAGCCAGGTTCTGGAGGACAAGCGGTTCAGCCTCAAGGAGACGGCCGCTCCCGGAGTGCCGCGCCAGTACGCGCTGACAATCCCGCCCGAGGTCGTCAACAACATGGGGAACATCAGCAGTGCGGGGCTGCGCGGCGCGGTGATGAAGGCACTCAACCCGCGTGCGGACGAAGGGCTGCACGGCTGGCTGCGTGCCACGGCCGATGAGCTGATCGACAGGCTGCTCGCCGAGGGCCCGCCGGTCGATCTGCGGACCGGCTTCGCCGACCCCTTCTCGGCCGCACTGCACTGCAGGGTGATCGGGGTTCCGTTCAGCGACTGGCGGAGGCTGATGTCCGGCCTGGACATCGCTTTCATGACCAGTTCGCACACCTTCGAGGGCTCGCAGCTCAACTGGTACAAGGACCTCGACTACATGGTCGAGCGGCTGAACGTCCCCGAGTCCGAACGCACCGGACTGCTGGGCCGGCTGGCGGCGCTGCGCGAGGACGAGGAGTCTGCGCATCTGACGGACGAGATGCTCGCCACCGTCGCCGTGTCGCTGTTCGGCGCGGGCGCGGTCTCCACCTCCGCCTTCCTGGTCCTGGCCGTACTGGCGCTGCTCCAGCGCCCGGAGCTGATCGGGTATCTGCGGGAGCACCCGGAGCGGATGGGCGGTGCCGTCGACGAACTGCTGCGCTGGAATCTGTCGATCGGCGACGGACTGCCGCGCCTCGCTCTCGACGATGTACAGCTCGGTGATGTCCTGGTCCGCAAGGGCGAGTTGGTGCTGGTCCTGGTCGAGGGCGCGAACTTCGATCCCGAGGTCTTCGAGAACCCGGGGCGTCTCGACCTGGAGCGCGCGCACAATCCGCATCTCTCCTTCGGCGGCGGCCGACACTTCTGCCCGGCCTCGGCTCTGGGCCGGCTGCACGCCGAGACCGCGCTGGCCGCGCTCGTGGACCGGGTGCCGCGGCTGCGGCTCGCCGTGCCCGAGGAGCAACTGGTGTGGCGTACGGGCTTCATCAAACGGCTGCCGGAGAGGCTGCCGGTGCTGTGGTGAGCCAGCGGCCTGCCTGGTTGCTGTAACAGCGGCTGCGCCCCCGGACCCCCGCACGCCCTTCCGGGGTTCCCCCAGAGTGTTCTCAATCGCCGGACAGGCTGAGTTTCAGCCCTGTCGGCGGTTGAGGCGCGGGGTCCGGGGCGGAGCCCCGGCACACTGCCTAGCGGAAGACGCCCGTGTGGCCCAGCGAGTAGCGCCCGGGCTGCGGATAGACCGCCAGCCCGTGCGGACCGCTGCCCACCGGGATACGGGCCAGCTGCTTACCGGTCCTGGTGTCGATGGCGTACACCTCGGAGTCGTAACGCCCGGACAGCCACAGCACCTTGCCGTCCGCCGAGACACCGCCCATGTCGGGGCTGCCGCCGTCCGGCAGCCTCCACTTCTTGGTCAGTCTGTTCTGCGCGAAGTCGAAGACGGAGATGGAGCCCTCGCCGCGGTTGGAGATGTACATCTCCTTGGAGTCACGGCTGACGTAGAGGCCGTGGCAGCCCTTGCCGGTGGGCAGCAGTGCGGGCGTGGTGAAATTCTCGCCGTCGAGCACCCATACGCCGTGCGCCATCATGTCGGCGACATAGAAGGTCTTGCCGTCCGGCGAGAGCTTCACGTCCTGCGGCATCGCACCGTTGAAGGGCAGCTTCTGCTGGCCGACGACCCTCATCTTCTCCGTGTCGACCTTCAGCAGCTCCCCGGAGAACTCGCAGGAGACGATGAAGTACCGGCCGTCGGCGGAGAAGTCCGCGTGGTTGACGCCGTAGCAGGCGACCGGGGTGGACTTGATCCGGTTCATGGTGTGCGCATCGCGGAAGACGAGCTCGCGATCCATCGAGGCCATGACGATCGCGTACTTGCCGTTGGGCGTGAAGTAGAGGTTGTACGGGTCGTGCACGTCGACCGGCTTGCCCGCGGCGCCGGTGACCGGGTTGATCGGGGTGAGCGTATGGCCCCGGTTGTTGTTGACCCAGAGCGTCTTCAGGTCCCAGGAGGGGACGACGTGCTGCGGCTGGACGCCGACCGGGATCGTCTCGATGACCTTGTACGTCGTGGGGTCGATGACCGAGACGGTGTTGGAGTTGGTGTTGGGGACGTACACCCGGGACGGGAAGCCCTTGACCGCCGGCGAGAGCCGGCCCGGGCGGTCCGCCGAGTAGATGTCGTGCGGGTCCAGCACGGGCGGCATACCGCGCAGCCAGGCCGGGGTGACATGCCCGCGCTTGTCGGGCGGCGCGGCGGCCCTGGTGGCGAGCGCCTCCGTCCGGTCGGCGGGTGAGCTGCAGCCCGCGAGGAGGGCGAGCAGGGCGCCCGCGAGCAGCGCGGCGGTCCGCTTGGCGAGGGGAGTCATCGGGTGCATCAGATCAGCAGCTCCGTGGTGGTCACCGCGCGCAGGCCGCGGCGGTTGAGGTCGTCGAGGAGGGCGGGCAGTGCGGCCACCGTGTCCGGAACGCCGAAGTGCAGACTCACCACCGATCCGCGCTGGATCTGCCCCGTGACATTGCGGGTGACGGCTGTGGCACCGGGCTTGGTGTAGTCGAGGGAGTCGACGTCGTAGGAGAGGACGTGCGGGTAGCCGGCTCGGTGGGCGAGTGTGGCGACAAGGGGGGTCGCGTCGCGTGCGCGGGAGGGGCGGAACCAGGTGCCGATGGAGCCGGTGAGCCGGCGCAGCCGTTCGGCACAGCCGGTGATCTCGGCGTACGCCTGTGTCTCGGACATCTCCGAGATGCCCAGATGGCGCTGGGTGTGATTGCCGAGGTCGTGGCCGCCTTCGAGGATCCGGCGGGCGAGGTCCGGGTACTCGTCGAGCCAGCTGCCGACGGCCAGGACGGTGATACGGGCGCCGGCCCGTTCGGCCTCGGCGAGTAGGGCCTTGGCGACGGCCGGATCCCCCTGACCGTGGAAGGTGAGGGCCACCCGGCCCCGGTCACGGGGGCCATGCGCGATCCGGACGGGCTGTCCGGGGAAGCGGCGGGGAGCGGGGGCGGGACGGGAACCCGGGGACGGTGGGGTGGGGGCGGCGGGCGGAGCGGGCGGCGGCGGAGCGGGCCTGTCGTCGGTGCAGCTCGTGGCGAGGGCACCCGCGACGGCCGCACCCACTCCTGCGCGCAGTGCCCTGCGGCGGTCGATCGAGGTCACGGGAAGCACAGTAGGCGCGGACCGCCCGGAAGATAACGATTGTCCAAATTCAGGACGTTTGCGGGTCGCGACCGCGGAGGCCCGTTCCAGGGTGGTGAATCAATGAAACACTCGCCGAGATCGATATTTATTCAGCTATTGCCAGGCGAGTGGCTCACCTCACCTGTGATTCCATTCCAATATGTCGTGATTTGGCGGCTTGCATCCGAGTAAGGACTTTTGGCGGCACGGCCCCCGTCTGCCATAGTCGGAGACACGACCCCCATTGACCCGGGCCAGGTCGTCGAAAGCGGCCGTGGATACCCCCCCCCCCCAATCCACGGCGCTCCACGGAAGCCCCCGCTCAGGGGGCTTCCGTGTTTCCCGGTCCGCTGTTCCCAACCCCTTGTTCTCAGGCTGCTCAGCGGTCGGAGACCCGCATCTCGAACCAGGTGGTCTTGCCGCGGGGCAGCAGATCCACGCCCCACCGGTCGGCGAGCTTGTCCACGAGAAAGAGGCCGCGGCCGCTGGTGTCCATCTCCTGGACCGGCATCAGACAGGGCAGCCCGCGGGAGGGATCATGGACCTCGATCCTGATCCAGCCACGGCGGCGCAGCATCCGCAGCCCGAAGACGCGCGCGCCGGTATGGCGTACAGCATTGCCGACGAGTTCCGAGACGAGTAACACCGCATGCTCGGCGGTCTGCGCGGAGAGCGCCCACTGACGCAGCACCACACACTGGGTCAACCGGCGTGCGGTGGCGGCGGATTCGGGGCGGGAGGGCAGTCGGACTTCCTCGTCCGTCGGGTTGCCGAACAACTCCAGTGCCTTGAGCGCCTGTTCATCCTCGACGGCCGGCACCCACCGCCCGACGGAAGCGCTGCCGCGCTGCCGCGGTTGCTCCACACCCTCCAGGCCCGCCATGCCCCCATCATGGCCGCAATGAGCGGCTTCCGGGGGCGTTCCGGGGGAATAGGACCCCCCGAGAAAACCGTCCCCGGGGGATCCAATGGCATATGACGCTGGCCCCATTTGGGCACTCATGCACGCACTGAGCTGCCCTAACGCCTTGCTTACGAATGATCGCCCAGCGCAGCGGACCGCTCAGCCTTAAGGCTCTTTTAAGACTCGGCTAAGCCGGCCACAGGGTTGACGCCCAGCGCCGATGTGTCCAACTTACCCATGCTCAGAGGAACTTGGCCTTGCCCGGGCCCTCCTCCACGAAGCTGCGCATTCCGCGCTCGCGGTCCTCCGTCGCGAACAGGCCCGCGAACCAGTTGCGTTCAATGGCGAGGCCCGTCTCGATGTCCGTCTCCAGGCCCGCGTCGATGGACTCCTTGGCGGCACGCAGCGCCAGAGCCGGTCCTTTCGCGAGCTGCGCGGCCCAGGCGCGGGCCTGCTCGTACACCTCGGCTGCGGGGACGACGCGGTCGACGAGACCGAGCGCGAGTGCCTCATCGGCCTTGACGATGCGGCCGGTGAAGATCAGGTCCTTGGCCTTGGACGGGCCGATCAGCCGCGAGAGCCGCTGGGTGCCGCCGGCGCCCGGGATCAGGCCGAGCAGGATCTCGGGCTGGCCGAGCTTGGCGTTGTCGGCGGCGATCCGGAAGTCGGCGCAGAGGGCCAGCTCGCAGCCGCCGCCGAGCGCGTAGCCGGTGACGGCGGCGACGACGGGCTTGGGGATACGGGCGACGGCGGTGAAGGAGTCCTGCAGGGCCCGGGACCGTACGACCATCGCCGCGTGGTCCATCGCCTGCATCTCCTTGATGTCCGCGCCGGCCGCGAACACCTTCTCGCCGCCGTACAGGATCACGGCCCGGACGTCGTCACGGCGGGCCGCCTCCTCGGCGAGCTCGCGCAGCCGGTCCTGGATGGCGATGTCCAGGGCGTTCATCGGCGGGCGGTCCAGTCGGATGGTGCCGACGCCTTCGGAGACCTCGAGTGCAACAGTCGTCATGGAGGCAGGTTAACCGGCGCTAACGACAACGGGCCCGGTGCTGTTGCTCACAGCACCGGGTCCGGCGTTTCCGGAGGGGGGACGTACTACTTGGTCCACTCCGCCCAGGACATGTTCCAGCCGTTCAGACCGTTCTCCGGAGCGATCTGGCGGTCCTTGGAGTTCTTCACGATCACCACGTCGCCGATGATCGACCGGTCGTAGAGCCAGGCCGCCGGGGTTCCCTCGTCGTACGCCCCGCGGACGTCTCGCAGACCCACACAGCCGTGGCTGACGTTCGACGAGCCGAACGTCCCGGACGAGGCCCAGTAGTTGCCGTGGATGAAGGTGCCCGAGTTGGACAGGCGCATCGCGTGCGGCACGTCCTTGATGTCGTACTCGCCGCCGAAGCCCACGGTGGCGCCGTTCATCCGGGTCACCTTGTACTTCTCGCTGATGACCATCTGGCCGTTGTACGTCGTGGTCGACGGCGCGCCGGCGGTGATCGGGATGGACTTGATCTGCTTGCCGTCCCGTACGACCGTCATGGTGTGCTCACTGGCGTCCACGGTGGAGATCTGGCTGCGGCCGATGGTGAACTTCACCGTCTTGGACTGCTTGCCGTACACGCCGGGGCGGCCCTCGACGCCGTCGAGGTTGAGCTTCACCGTCACCTTGGTGCCGGCGGCCCAGTACTTCTCCGGGCGGAAGTCGAGGCGGTCGTTGCCGAACCAGTGGCCCTCGACCGGCACGGCCGGCTCCGCGGTCACCTTGATGGCCTTCTCGACGGACTCCGGATTGGTGATGCCCCGGGTGAAATTGATCGAGACCGGCATGCCGACGCCGACCGTCGCACCGTCCTCCGGCGTGTACTGCCCGAGGAAGGTGTTCTTCGGGACGAGCGTGGTGAAGGTGGTGTCCTTCGCCGACTCACGGCCGTCCGTGTCCTTGGCGACGGCGTGCACCTTGTACTTGGTGGAGCCCGCCAGATGCTGCAGCGGCTGCCAACTGGCGCCGTCTGCGGCGAGCTTGCCCTCGACCGCGGCGCCCTTGTCGTCCTGGACCGTGACCGTGGTCAGCTTGCCCTTGTCCGCGGTGACCTTGAGTGCGCCGCTGGTGGCGACCGACCGGGCGCCGTCCTTGGGCGCGATGGTCACCACCGCCTGGGAGGCCGCGTTCCCGACCTTCCCGCCGTCCTTCTTGTCCTTGTCGTCACTGCCCTTGTCGGAGCCCCCGCCACCGCAGGCCGTGACCAGCACCAGCAACGCCCCCAGCACCAGAGCCGGCAGAACGGCGCCCCCGCGCCTGCTTCCGCCTACCGCCCCGGCCGATGCCCCCGATATCGGCTGCCCGTTCAAAATGGTCTTCTCCCCTCGCACGGCCTGGTCGCAGCCACGGCCCGCACCCCCGCGCGCCTCACGCACGCACGGCGATAGATAATCACACCGTGGGTAGTTGAATCTCCCCACGAATGTCACCGTTCAGTCCCAACGTGTCCGCCGGGCTCACCTGAGACGGCGCGGGCCGTGCAGGTCAGCGAGGGTCAGCGCAGCGCGGAACCCTCCTGCCATGCCTTCCAGTCCAGGTTCCAGCCGCTGAGACCGTTGGCGGGGTCGACCCGCTTGTCACGGGAGTTGACGACCTCGACCACATCGCCGATGAGCGTCCGGTCGAAGAACCAGCCCGCCGGTGCGTCCGAGCTGCCGCCCTTCTCGTCGCGCAGCCCGACGCAGCCGTGGGAGACGTTCGCCGAACCGAAGGTCTCCGGCGCGGCCCAGTAATTGCCGTGGATGAAAGTGCCCGAGTCGGTCAGCCGCATCGCGTGCGGCACATCCTTGATGTCGTACTCGCCCTTGCCGTCCTTCTTCTTGAAGCCGACCGTCGCCCCGTTCATCCTGGTCACGTCGTACATCTCCGCGACCACCATCTTTCCGTTGTACGTGGTCGCCTTGGGCGCCCCCGCCGTGATCGGCAGCTTCGCCAGGATCCCGCCGTCGCGCCGTACCTCCATGGTGTGCGCCGCCGCGTCGACCAAGGAGACCTGGGAGCGGCCGACCGTGAAGGCGACGGTCTTCTGCTGGATGCCGTACACCCCCGGCGCCGCCTGGACATCGCGCAGCCGCACATCGACCCTGACCTTGGTGCCCGGCTGCCAGTACGCGCTCGGACGGAAGTCGAGTCGCTCCTTGCCGAACCAGTGGCCCACCACCTCGACGGGCGGATCGGAGGTGACGTGGATGGCACGCTCGACGGCCGCCCGGTCCTCGATCTCCCGGTTAAAGTCGAAGGAGACGATCATGCCGGTGCCGACGGTCGAGCGGTTCTCCGGTTTGAAGTAGCCGATGAAACGGCGCTCGGGAATCTGTGTGGTGAAGGTGGTGTGGCGGGCCTGACGGTGGCCGTGTCCGTCCAGCGCCACCACGTCGACGCTGTACTTGGCGGCCAGATCGAGGTGCGTGCCCTCGGCCGGCATCCAGCGCAGCCCGTCCTCGGAGACCGCGCCGGGGACCTCGGCCGGCCGTCCGTCCTCCACCTGCATCACCTTGACCCGCTCGAGCCGCCCGCTGGGCAGCTTCACCATGAGCGGGCCCTCACGGCCGACCCCCTTCGCGCCGTCCTCGGGGATGACCTGGATCGCGTCCTCGGGCGACTGAGGCTTGTTGCCGACCTCGAGCGCCCCGCCGGTGCATCCGGCCAGCCCGGCCATCAGTCCTGCCCATGTCAGGACGACGGCCGCGCCCCGTCCTGCCCGCTTCAGTACATGTCTCACGTACCGACCAACGACCGCCCCCCTCCAGGGGAAACGTGAGCGCGGGGCCATGTTGGTATGAGAGCAGTGCGGGCAGAACAGGTGGGAGGACCACGCGTGGGGTGCCACGGCCGGGACGCCGTGAGCAGTACGTGCGCGGGGCCCGACGAGCCGCGGGAGGCCGGCAGGTGTCGAGCGCAGCCGAGCAGGAGACAGTGCAGGAGGGGGTGCGGGGCGAATCTCCCGGCCCACTCCCGGCGGTCGGTGTCAACGGCCGCCACAGAGAAACGGGCGCCCGCAGGCCGGCCGTATGGCCGGGGGCGCCGACGCCGCTCGGGGCGCGTTTCCGGGTCGGGCCCGACGGGGTCGCGGGTACGAACTTCGCACTCTGGGCGGGCGGGGCGGAGTCGGTGGAGCTGTGCCTGTTCGGCGACGAGGGCGGTTCGGTCACCGAGACACGGCTGCCGCTGACCGAACTGACCCATGAGATCTGGCACGGCTTCGTGCCCGAGGTCCGGCCGGGGCAGCGGTACGGATTCCGGGTGCACGGCCGCTGGGACCCGTGGACGGGAGCGCGCTGGAATCCGGCGAAGCTGCTGCTCGATCCGTACGCACGCGCGGTGGACGGAGAGTTCGAACTGCCCGCCGAGGTGTACGGGCATGTGCGCGACTGGCCTCAGCAGCATGTCGCGGACACGGTGCGGGACGACCGGGACTCGGCGCCGTACGTGCCCAAGGGTGTCGTCGTCCACGATGACGCCCCCGACGACGAGTGGATGGACGACCGCAGGCCCAAGACGCCGTGGGCGGACTCGGTCATCTACGAGCTGCATGTGCGCGGGTTCACCAAGCTGCATCCGGGAATTCCCGAGGAACTGCGGGGCACATACGCGGGTCTCGCGCATCCGGCGGCGATCGAGCATCTGCTGCGGCTCGGGGTGACGGCGGTCGAGCTGCTGCCCGTGCATCAGTACGCGCACGAGGACCATCTGTTGCGGCGCGGGCTGCGCAACTACTGGGGCTACAACTCCATCGGCTACTTCGCGCCGCACGCCGCGTACTCGGCGAGCGGGACGACCGGTCAGCAGGTCGGCGAGTTCAAGCGGATGGTGCGGGCGCTGCACGACGCCGGGATCGAGGTCATCCTCGATGTGGTCTACAACCACACGGCGGAGGCGGGTGAGCTGGGTCCGACGCTGTCGCTGCGCGGGATCGACAACCGCGGCTACTACCGGCTGCAGTCGGACGCCCGGACCTACGCGGACTACACCGGGTGCGGCAACACGCTGCATGTGGTGCAGCCGCATGTGCTGCGGCTGATCACCGATTCGCTGCGCTACTGGGTGACCGAAATGGGGGTCGACGGCTTCCGCTTCGACCTGGCGGCGGCACTTGCGCGCTCCATGCACGATGTCGACATGCTCTCCCCGTTCCTCGCGGTGATCGCGCAGGATCCGGTACTGCGGCGGGTGAAACTGATCGCCGAGCCGTGGGACGTGGGCAACGGCGGCTACCAGGTGGGGGCGTTCCCGCCGCTGTGGACGGAGTGGAACGACCGCTACCGCGATGCCGTACGGGACTTCTGGCGCGGCGCGCTGCCCGACGTACGGGACCTCGGATACCGGCTCTCGGGCTCCAGCGATCTGTACGCCTGGGGCGGCCGGCGGCCGTACGCCTCGATCAACTTCGTCACCGCGCACGACGGGTTCACCCTGCGCGACCTGGTCAGTTACGAGCAGAAGCACAACGAGGCCAATGGCGAGGGCAACCGCGACGGCACGAACGACAACCGGTCCTGGAACTGCGGCGCGGAGGGCGGGACCGACGATGCGCGGATCAACGCGCTGCGGCGTCGGCAGCTGCGCAATCTGCTGACGACGCTGCTGGTGTCGACAGGCGTGCCGATGCTGGTCGCGGGCGACGAGATGGGCCGTACGCAGGGCGGCAGCAACAACGCGTACTGCCAGGACAACGAGGTCAGCTGGGTGGACTGGTCACTGCGCGAGCAGCCGGGCCCGCGCGGACTGCTGGAGCTGACGACCCGGCTGCTCGCCCTGCGCCACGCGCATCCGGTGCTGCGCCGCCGCGCCTTCTTCTCGGGCCGCGCGCGGGCGGCGGACGGACTGCGGGATCTCGCCTGGTTCACGCCGCACGGCGCGGAGATGACGGAGCGGGACTGGTACGCCCCGGCGTCGACGCTGGCGCTCTATCTCTCCGGGCGCGACATCCCGGGACGTGACGCGCGTGGAGCGGAGGTGACGGACGACAGCTTTCTGACGGTGCTGCACGCGGCGGACCGCCCGACGAGCTTCCACCTGCCGGGCCCGCCCTGGGCGCAGGCGTACGAGCTGGTGGTCGACACCTCGCGGGAGGACCAGGAGACGGCGCCGGGCACGGTGCATCTCGGCGGGGAGACGGTGACCGTGCCGGCGCGGTCGGTGCTGCTGCTGCGCGTCAGGACGTGACGGAGACCTAGCAGGCGAAGTCGTCCTCGATGGTGCCGGCCCTCGGTCTTCGCCCCGGCGGGCAGCAGCGGCTGCGCCTCTGCCGGGATACGACCCGGTGGCGGCAAAATCGGATGAGCGATGTCAGTGGTGAACCGTAGGCTCGCCGCTGATGTCGGAAAAACATGCAGCCACCAGGGACCGGTCCGCCGTGCGTACGCTGCTGCGGCTGTGGCCGTACGTACGCCCCGTCCGAACGCGCCTTTTCAGCGCGGCATTTGTAGCGGTCGTGGCCTCCTGTCTCGGCCTGGTCATCCCGCTCGTCCTGAAGTGGATGGTGGACGGCCCGGTCGCCGGCCGGGACCCCGGCGGGGTCTGGCTCGGTGCGCTGGTGCTGTTGCTGCTGGGCGTCGCCGAGGCGCTGCTCTTCGGTTTCCGGCGGTGGCTGGTGGCCCGGCCGCTGGCCGGCGTGGAGGCGGCCATGCGGGCCGATCTCTACCGGCATCTGCAACGGCTGCCGGTGTCCTTCCACGACCGGTGGGCGTCCGGGCAGTTACTCTCGCGCGGCACGACGGATCTGATGCTGCTGCGGATGTTCCTGGCCTTTCCGCTGACCTTCCTGCTGGTCAACGCGACGACCATCCTGGTCGGCTATGTGATTCTGCTGGGCCAGCAGTGGACGCTGGGGCTCGTACTCCTCGCGCCCATCCCGCCGCTGGTGATTCTCTGCTCCGTCTTCGAGTCGCGGTACGCGATCGTCGCGCGGCAGGCGCAGGACCAGGTCGGCGATCTGACGACGGTCGTCGAGGAGAGCGTGCTCGGCATCCGCATCATCAAGGGCTTCGGCCGCCACCGCAGCCAGGCCCGCGCCTTCCGCGGGCTTTCGGAGCGGTTGCGCGGTACGGAGCTGGGCAAGGCGCGGCTGCTGGCCGGGATCTGGGCGCTGATCACGACCATCCCGGAGGTGACGATCGGCGCGGCGCTGGTGCTGGGCACGATCCAGGTCGCCGACGGCGCGCTGTCGGCGGGCACGCTGGTCGCGTTCCTGTCGACGGCGCTGGCGCTGCGCTGGCCGGTGGAGTCGATCGGCTTTCTGCTGGCGATGAGCCAGGAGGCGGCGACGGCGACGGAGCGGTACTTCGAGGTGATGGACGCGGCGGAGGAGTCGTCCGGGGGGTCGCACGAGTCCACGGGTTCGGACGCGTCCACGGGTTCGGACGCGTCCCGGAGTTCGCACGAGCCCGGGGCCGCGCACGAGCCCGGGGCCGCGCACAAGCCCGGGGCCGGCAGCGCCGACGGGCTCCGGTTCGAGGGCGTCGAGTTCCGCTACCCGGACGCGTCCGACGGCGCCGCGCCCGTGCTCGCCCGCATCGATCTGCGGGTACGGCCCGGCGAGACCATGGCCCTGGTCGGCGGCACCGGCTCCGGTAAGACCACGCTCACCGCGCTCGTACCGCGACTGCACGAGGTGACCGACGGCCGCATCACGCTGGACGGGGAGGACATCGCGGCCATGCCTCGGGAGCGGTTGCGCGAGCTGGTGTCCGTGGCTTTCGAGGAGCCGACGCTGTTCTCGGCGAGCGTCGGCGAGAACGTTCTGATGGGCGCGGAGGGCGCGGGCGGCGAGGAGCTGGGCCGGGCCCTGGACATCGCGCAGGCGGGGTTCGTGCAGTCGCTGCCGCACGGCGCCGACACTCAGGTCGGCGAGCAGGGGCTCAGCCTCTCCGGCGGACAGCGACAGCGCCTGGCCCTGGCCAGGGCGGTCGTCGGGCAGCCGCGCTTCCTGGTGCTCGACGACCCGCTGTCGGCGCTGGATGTGCATACAGAGGCGCTGGTGGAGGCGGCACTGCGCAGGGTGCTGGAGGACACGACGGCGCTGGTGGTGGCACACCGCCCGTCGACGGTGATGCTGGCGGACCGGGTGGCGCTGCTGTCGGGCGGGCGGATCGCGGCGGTCGGCACTCACCAGGAACTGCTGCGTACGAATGGGGAGTACGCCTGGCTGATGTCCGGCGCGGATGCCCAGAAGACCGACGCCGAGGAGGGTGCCCGATGACGTCGTCATCGACGACCACCGAGCCGTACGCCAACGGCGAGGACGACCGTACGGGCGGCGCGACGCCGCCCGTACCTGAGCCGGCGCCGGTCAGGGACGACCCGTTCGACCGGGATGCCCTGCCCGCGCCGCAGGGCGCGACCGGCACCCTGTTGCGGTCGCTGCTCGCACCCCGGCGCCGGTTCGTCACCACCGCCGCGCTGCTCCTGATTCTCCAGCAGGCCGCCGTCCAGGCCGGTCCGCTCCTCGTCGCGTACGCCATCGACCGCGGCGTACCGGCCTTCCGCGCGCACGACTACGGGCCGCTGATCGCCGTCGCCGTCGGGTACGCCCTGTGCGCGTTCGGCGCCGGTGTCCTGCAGTACTCCTTCATCCGCGCCGCCGCCCGCGTCAACCAGGATGTCCTCCTCGATCTGCGCGGCCGGATCTTCCGCCACGCGCAGGCCCTGAGCGTCGACTTCCACGAGCGGTACACCTCGGGCCGGCTGATCTCCCGGTCGACCACCGATGTCGAGTCCTTGCGGGAGCTGCTCAGCGAAGGCCTCCAGGAACTGATCACGGTCGTCCTCGCCTTCGTCTACATCTCGGCGATGCTGCTCTGGCTGGACCTCGGACTCGGCGGGCTCGCGGTGCTCTCGTTCGTCCCGCTCTATCTGCTCGTACGGCTCTACCAGCACCGCGCCAAAAGCGTCTACAGCATCCGGTCCACGGCGATCGCCGCCGTCATCGTCAAGTTCGCGGAGACGATGAACGGCATCCGGCCGGTGCGCGCCTTCCGCCGCGAGCGCGCCAACGACGCGGAGTTCCAGGCCCTCAACCACCGCCATGAGCGCACCAACGGCGACGCGCTGCTGGAGATGGCGCGCTACGTCGTCGGCTCGCGGCTCGTCGCCAACACCGCTGTCGCCGGCATCGTGCTGTGGGGCGCGTACCGGGTCGCGGACGGCACGCTGGCGCTCGGTGTGCTGGCCGCCGCCGTCCTCTATCTGCGGCGTCTGTACGACCCGATCGACCGGCTCGGGATGTTCCTCAACTCCTACCAGTCCGCGGCGGCTTCACTCGAGAAGATCGCGGGCCTGCTGGCCCAGACCCCGTCCGTCCCGGAGGCACAGGACCCGAAGGAACTGCCGGCCCGCCGCTCCGGCCACCCGGGCCGCGAGGTCGTCTTCGACGGCGTCCGCTTCGCCTACCGCACCGGCGGCGAGGTGCTGCCCCGCTTCGATCTGACGATCCCGGCCGGCCAGACCGTCGCCGTCGTCGGCTCGACCGGCGCGGGCAAGTCCACGCTCGCCAAGCTGCTGGCCCGCTTCTACGACCCTACGGAGGGCAGGGTCCTCCTCGACGGCGTCGAGCTGCGCGAACTGGCGACGCCGGAGCTGCGGCGCGGCGTGGTGATGGTGACCCAGGAGGCGTTCCTGTTCTCCGGGACGGTCGCGGAGAACATCGCGATCGGGCGGCCGGACGCGTCCCGCGAGGAGATCGAGCGGGCGGCGAAGGCGATCGGCGCGCACGACTTCATCAGCGGCCTGCCGGACGGCTACGACACGGACGTACGCAAACGGGGCGGCCGGATCTCCGCCGGCCAGCGACAACTGGTGGCCTTCGCCCGCGCGCTGCTCGCCGACCCGGCGGTGCTGATCCTCGACGAGGCGACGAGCTCGCTCGACATCCCGGGCGAACGGGCGGTGCAGCGCGCGATGGACACGGTGCTGCACGGGCGCACGGCGGTCGTGATCGCGCACCGCCTGTCGACCGTGGAAATCGCGGACCGGGTGCTCGTGATGGAGCACGGCCGCATCGTGGAGGACGGCACGCCGGGCCGGCTGATCGCCGGGGAGGGACGATTCGCGGGCCTGCACCGGGCGTGGCGGGACAGCGTGGTGGGGTGAGGGTGCGGTGCGTCCTCGGCGTCGGCGCGTGCGGGCGTGTATCCGGCGGCTGCGGCCGACGGGGCTCGCCGGCTCCATTCGGCGCGCGCGATCGGTCCGGAGCTGGTCTGCTGGTTCGGGGGTTTTCCTACCCGTAGCCGGGAGAGATCCAGATGAGCACGTATCGAGTCGCGCAGGTCGGCGCCGTCGGCGGTCCGTTGGAGATCGTCGAGCGTGAGGTACCGCAGCCGGGCCCCGGCCACGTACGGATTGCCGTGGAGGCGTGCGGGATCTGCCACAGCGACGCCGCTTTCGTGAACGCCCTGCTGCCGGGTGTCCGGTTTCCGCTGGTCGCCGGGCATGAGATCGCCGGGCGCATCGAGGAGCTCGGCGAGGGAACATACAGCGGCTGGAAGGTGGGCGACCGGGTGGCGGTGGGCTGGTTCGGCGGCAGCTGCGGCCACTGCACGCCCTGCAGACAGGGCGACTTCATGGTGTGCGAGAACCTGAAGGTCCCCGGATGGGCGTACGACGGGGGTTTCGCCGAGAAGGTGATCGCACCGCAGGACGCCCTGGCCCGGATCCCCGACGCGCTGGCGGCGACCGATGCGGCGCCCCTGGCCTGCGCGGGGGTGACCACGTACAACGGGCTGCGGCGCAGCTCCGCCCGGCCGGGCGACCTGGTCGCCGTACTCGGCATCGGCGGTCTCGGCCATCTGGGGGTGAAGTACGCCGCCGCGATGGGCTTCGAGACCGTGGCCATCGCCCGCGGAGCCGCCAAGGCCGACTTCGCCAAGCAGCTCGGCGCGCACCACTACATCGACAGCACGGCGGACACCGGCGTCGCGGAAGCGCTGCAGTCCCTCGGCGGCGCCAAGGTGGTCCTGGCCACCGCCGCCAACTCCGACGCCATCACGGCAACCGTGGAAGGGCTCCGCCCCCGCGGCGAGCTGGTGATCATCGGCGCGGATGCCGAGCCGCTGGGAATCAGCCCGAACCAGCTCCTCATGAGCGGCAAGATCATCCGCGGCCACCCGGCCGGCACCGCGCAGGACGTGCAGGACACCATGGCGTTCAGCGCCCTGCACGGGATCCGCCCGATGACCGAGATCGTGCCGCTGGACCAGGCCGATGCGGCGTACCAAAGGATGATGTCCGGCGCCGCGCGCTTCCGGATGGTGCTCACCACCCGCTGACCCACCGCGTCCCCGTGCGCCCGAGAGGCCCCGCCCCCCGTCCCTGGCAGGGGGACGCGCAGGGGTCGTGTTCTGGACGTAAAGCGTCGCAACTCGCGCGAAGCGCAGTGACCACGCGGCGGAGCCGCATATCGGATACAGCGCAGTACCCGACACGAGCCCCGGAGCGGACCCCGGACGGCCACCGACACAAGACCGGTCACGCCCATGCACCCAGGACCCGCGCCCCGCCAGGGTCCCCTCAACCCGCCAGGACCTCCGCCGCACGTTCCTCCCGCGCGTCCCGCAGCAGTGCGAACGACGCCGCCGCCGCGCACCCCATCAACACCCCCGCCCCCGCCGCCGCATAACCCATCCCGTGCGTGAACGCCTCCCGCGCCGCCACCAGCAGGCTCTCCGCCGCAACCGCCGGCAAGTGCCCCGCCACCGCCGTCGCGCCGCCCAGCGTCTCCCGCCCCGCGCCCGCCGCACCCGTCATGTCGTGGCCGTACACGGCCGCGCCGATCGAGCCCAGGATCGCCATGCCCAGCGCGCCACCCAGCTCCTGGCCCGATTCCAGGACGGCCGCCGCCGCACCCGCGCGCTCGGGCGGGGCCGCGCCCAGGGCCAGTTCGTTCGCGAGGGTCATCGCGGTGACCAGGCCCGCCGCGTAGACCGAGCAGGCCACCAGGACCCATCCGAGCGCCGAGTCCGTACGCACCTGGGTCAGCCACGCGAAGCCCGCCGCGGAGACCAGGAACCCGCCGCCCATCACATACGAACGGTCGACGCGCCGCGCAAGCACCGCGCCCGTCGGCGCCGCGAGCATCACTCCCACCGTCGGCACCAGGCTCCACAGTGCCGCCTCGAAGGGGCTCTTGCCCAGCACCGCCTGCAGGTACTGGGTGATGAAGACCGCGAAGCCGACGGTCGCGGCCATCGCGAGGAGGTTCACCAGCACCGAACCCCCGTACGCCGGGCGGCGGACGAGCGCCAGGTCCACCATCGGATGCGGCAGCCGGGCCTGACGGCGTACGAAGAGCACGCCGATCGCGAGGCCGGCCGTGATGCCGAGAGGGGGCAGGGTCTCGTAGCCGTGCTTGGCCAGCTCCTTGATGCCATGGATCACGGGAAGCAGCGCCGCTAGCGAGAGGAACGCGCTCAGTACGTCGAACTTCCCGCGCGCCTCAGTCCTGAACTCGGGCAGCAGCAGCGGCGCGAGCACGAGCAGCAGTGCCATCGCGGGCAGGTTGATCAGGAAGACCGAGCCCCACCAGAAGTGTTCGAGCAGCGCGCCGCTGACGACAGGGCCGAAGGAGATGCCGGTGGCCATGACCATCGTCCACAGGGTGACCGCGGTGGAGCGCTGCTTGGCGTCCCTGAAGAGGTTGCGGATGAGCGCGAGCGTGGACGGCATCAGGCACGCGCCGCCGACGCCGAGCAGCGCACGGGCGCCGATCAGGGCACCGGGGCTGTGGGCGTACGCCGCGGCCACCGAGGCGGCGCCGAAGAGTCCCGCGCCCGCGAGGAGCACCCGGCGCCGGCCGACGCGGTCGCCCAACGCGCCCATGGTGATGAGGAGCCCGGCGAGGACGAAGCTGTACATGTCGAGTATCCACAGCTGTTGCGTGGCGCCGGGCCGCAGGTCCTCGCTGATGGATGGGATCGCGAAGTAGAGGATGGAGACATCCATGGAGACCAGAAGGAGGGGCAGCATCAGGACGCCGAAGGCGGTCCATTCGCGGCGGCCGGCGCGCGGGCCCGCGGTGTGTGCGTCAGGTGACATACGGGGAGCGAAGCAGCCGTCTGCGTACACCGCAAACAAGCCCCTGGTGCACTCTAGTGCGCTGCACCCGACAGCCCAGTAAATACACAGGTCATGGGGGCGTACGACGTCAGGTGTGCACTAGTACACTCACCCGCCATGCAGACCGAACCGCCCTATCTGAGGATCGCCACCGAGCTGCGCCGCCGTATCGCCTCCGGCGAGCTCTCCCCCGGCGACCGCGTCCCGTCCACCCGCGCGATCACCCAGGAGTGGGGCGTGGCGATGGCGACCGCGACGAAGGCCCTGGCCGCCCTGCGTCAGGAGGGCCTCGTGAGACCCGTGCCGGGCGTCGGCACCGTGGTCACCCGGGCCGCCGCCGCGCACCCGCCGCACACCTCGGCCCACCCGGCCGGCGCACCCGTCGAGCCGGGACTGACCCGCGCGCGCATCGTGCACACCGCGATCACGCTCGCCGACGCCGAGGGTCTGCCGGCGCTCTCCATGCGGCGGATCGCCACCTCGCTCTCCACCTCCACCATGGCGCTCTACCGGCATGTGCCCGGCAAGGCCGAGCTGATCCGGCTGATGACGGACGCGGTCTGCGGCGAAAAGCCGATGGGACCGGTTCCGGCCGACTGGCGCGAGGCGCTCGAGTACGCCGCTCGCTGGCTCCGCGCCGTATACGCCCGCCACCCGTGGATGGCGCAGGCGATGGCCTCCATCACCCGGCCGACCGTCTCGCCGAACGCGATGAAGTACACCGAGTGGGTGCTGCGCGCCCTGCTCGGCACCGGCCTGACCCCCTTCCAGGTGTTCCACACCCACCTCGCGCTCTTCGCATACGTCCAGGGGCTGGCCATGGCAGCGGAGTTGGAGACCCAGGCGGAGCAGGACCCCGGAATGTCGGACGACGAGTGGATGGCACGGAACGAGCCACACTTCGAAGCGATCGCCGCGACCGGGAACTATCCGCTCCTCAACACTCTGTTCATACAGGACGAGTTCGAGCTGGACCTCGAAACGCTCTTCGAGTTCGGGCTGCGCCGAACGCTCGACGGCATCGCGGTGATGATCAACGAAACGTCCGCTTAACGAACATGACTATTCACGCAGCGGACGATTTCCAGCCAACTTGTTGACGCGGTCCTGACAGGGGGCGTTCAGTCCTGGGACTCTTCCCCCGACCCATTACCACACGCTCCGCATGCTCTGCCCGGCCGGCCCCACCCAGCCGACCGGTACCCCCCTCGCAGAAGGAGTTCGCGTGAGACCCACGCCTCGCCGGCGCACCACCGCAACCGGAGCTCTCATAGCCACCGCCGCCCTCCTGACGGTCGGATTCCAGACGGGTACGTCATCGGCCGAACCGGCGGCGACCGCCGCCTCGGCGGCAGCGATGGCAGGGAAGGCCGACCCCGGCGCCCTGCCGCTGAACCTCAGCCCCGCGCAGCGCGCCGAGCTGATCCGCAAGGCGAGCGCCACCACGGCGGCGACCGCCAAGGAACTGGGCCTCACCGCCCAGGAGAAGCTCGTCGTGCGGGACGTCACGCAGGACCGTGACGGCACCACGCACACCCGCTACGAGCGCACCTACGCCGGACTCCCGGTCCTCGGCGGCGACCTGGTGGTCGCCGAGACCAGGACGGGGGCCACCGAGTCGGTCAGCAAAGCCTCCAGGTCGGTCCTGAAGAACATCGACACCAGCGCCGACGTCGCTCCCGCCACCGCCGAGAAACAGGCGCTGGGCGCGGCCAAGGCGGCGGGCTCGGCCAAGGCCAAGGCCGACCGCGCACCGCGCAAGGTGGTCTGGCTGGCGTCGGGCACGCCGACTCTCGCGTACGAGACCGTCGTCGGCGGCCTCCAGGACGACGGCACCCCGAACGAGCTGCACGTCGTCACCGACGCCTCCACCGGCAAGAAGCTCTTCGAGTGGCAGGCCGTCGAGAACGGCACCGGCAACACGCAGTACAGCGGTTCGGTGACGGTCGGCAGCGTGCAGTCCGGCTCCACGTACAACCTCACCGACTCCGGGCGAGGCAACCACAAGACGTACAACCTGAACCACGGCTCCAGCGGCACCGGCACCCTGTACTCGGGTGCGGACGACGTCTGGGGCAACGGCCAGGCCTCCGACCCGGAGACCGCCGGCGCGGACGCCGCCTACGGCGCCGGGCTCACCTGGGACTACTACAAGAACGTGCACGGCCGCTCCGGCATCCGCGGTGACGGTGTCGGCGCGTACTCCCGTGTCCACTACGGCAACGCGTACGTCAACGCGTTCTGGCAGGACAGCTGCTTCTGCATGACGTACGGCGACGGCTCGGGCAACGCCAAGCCGCTCACATCCATCGACGTGGCCGCGCACGAGATGACCCACGGCGTCACCGCCGCCACCGCGAAGCTCGTCTACAGCGGCGAGTCCGGCGGTCTCAACGAGGCGACGTCCGACATCTTCGCCGCAGCCGTCGAGTTCTACGCCAACAACGCCCAGGACAAGGGTGACTACCTGGTCGGCGAGAAGATCGACATCAACGGCGACGGCACCCCGCTGCGCTACATGGACAAGCCGAGCAAGGACGGCGCGTCCAAGGACGCCTGGTACTCGGGTATCGGCGGCGTCGACGTGCACTACTCCTCGGGCCCGGCGAACCACTGGTACTACCTGCTCTCCGAGGGCAGCGGCCCCAAGACCATCAACGGCGTCAACTACGACTCGCCGACCTCCGACGGTCTGCCCGTGACCGGCATCGGCCGCGACAAGGCCTCGCTCATCTGGTTCAAGGCGCTCACCACGAAGTTCAACTCCACGACCAACTACGCGTCGGCGCGCACCGGCACCATCGCGGTGGCGACGGAGCTGTACGGAGCCACCAGCGCCGAGGTCAAGTCCGTGACCGACGCGTGGGCCGGCATCAACGTCGGCGCCCGCCCCGGCGGCGGCGACCCGGACCCCGGCGGCACGGTCTTCGAGAACACCGCTGACGTCGCGATCCCGGACAACGGCGCGGCTGTCACCTCGACGGTCAACGTCACGGGCCGTACGGGCAACGCCCCGGCCACCCTCAAGGTGGGCGTGGACATCATCCACACCTGGCGCGGGGACCTGGTCGTCGACCTGGTCGCCCCGGACGGAACGGTGTACAACCTGAAGCCGTTCAGCTCCTCCGACTCGGCGGACAACGTCCAGGCGACATACACGGTCAACGCCTCCTCCGAGGTCGCCAACGGCGCCTGGAAGCTGCGGGTCCAGGACAAGGCGGCATGGGACACCGGCAACATCAACAGCTTCAAGCTCACCTTCTGAACCGACCGAAGTTCTGAGCCTTGACGCAAGAAGCTGCCCGGGGCCGAGCCCCCGGGCAGCTTCCGCGTTCTACGCGGGGTTGTTGGCGTGCGTCAGGGTCTCCCACGCCACGAACAGGTTGTCCGAGCCCGCGGGCCGCTGCTGCTCGGTGAGGCGCTGGGTGTTGCTCATGTCGATGCCCATGCGGTTGTGCAGGGCGTTGAAGCCGACCTCGGTGACGGGGCCGAGCTTGTCCTTGAGGCTGCCGTTGCAGAGGTTGCCGGGCACGGGCGTGCCGAGCTGGTACTTGGCATGCAGCCCGAGCGCGTGCCGGAGCCGGTCGGCGACCTCCGGGTAGAGGTCCCGGCCCTGGATACGGCTGGTCTCGGCTATGTGCGAGATGGCGGAGAGTCCGTATCCGGTGTGGGTGAGGTCGCGGCAGGTCTCCTGGCTGAGACCGTCCATGAAGGTCGACTGGCCCTGCCAGTACTTGATGATCTTGTCGCGGGTGTCGAGACCGGAGCCGGGTGCGGTCTTCGGCAGCGAGCCGTCGGAGGCCAGATAGATGTACGCGGGAACGCGGCCGCGGAATGTGGCGACGGCCTTGTCGTAGGCGCCGCGATCCTCCAGGAAGACGGCGATACCGATCGCGGCCTCCGTCATGCTCAGCTCCCAGTTGCCGTTGGAGTGCGAGCCGTTGATCACCTTGGGGAGGTAGACAGTGCGCAGCATGGTGCCGAAGCGACCGGAGTTCGGCCAGGAGCTGTAGGTGTACCTGACGATCTCGGCGGCCCGGGGCCAGGAGGATCCGGCCCAGCCGGTCTGCAGCGGGGCGTTGCTGTTGGTGTGGTCCTTGATCACGGCGGACCAGGCATCCATGATCTCTATCGACTTCCTGGCGTACCGGCTGTCCCCGCCGATGTACCAGGCCAGCGAGAGGGTGTACGCGGCGATGGCGTCCTCGCGCTCGTCCGTACAGCCGATGTTGGGGTTGGAGTACGAGCCGCACTCGACGACCGCGCGGGGCTTGGCGGTACGCGACAGCGAGGCGTACTTGCTGCTGAGCAGCTGATCGTAGGCGGACTTCCAGGGCTCGGCGCCTGCCGTGACCTTCGCCTTCACGAAGTCGAGCTGGGGGCGGCCGACGAGCACGCCGGGGTGGGTGAACGCCGCGGGTGCGGCGGCCTGTTGAGCGGCGTCCTTGACGGCCGATGCCGGGGCCGTCAGCACCGCGGCCAGGGCTGAGGCCAGGACTGCGGCGAGGGCGAGCAGAAGCGCTCTTGGTCTGCGCAGGGCGCGTGATCCGGTACGCATGGGGGGTGGCCTTCCGGTGGGGATCGCTCTCCAACTGGGTTCACTCATATGAACGTTGAGCGCGAGAGTGAACGCCATGATGGGTGAGGAAACTAAAGGCATCCCATGAGCACGTCAAGGCTTCGAGTTCAAGGCGTGAAGAAAGGCCGGGTCAATCCCGTCGCTGAAGGCTCGGGCGGTACACATGGGCGAACCCGGCCGCGGATGCGGCCGGGTTCGCCCTGCGGCGGTGCGCGGACATCACCGTGAATCAGCGCACCAACCCCATTGATCAACGCATCAGCGCATCAGCACGCCCGCGCCCTCCCCCGTGGCCTCCGTCGGCAGCGCGACCAGCCCCAGATCCGCGCTGGCGGCGAGCAGTCGGTGGTCCGGCAGGATCCGCACCGTGTAGCCGAAGGGGCCCGTACGGTCGAGTGCGAGCGGGCCCTCGTACACCCAGCGGCCATCCAGGTCGGGGCCGCTCGTCGGCTTCAGCGGGGTGGTCTGGGCGCCGGCGATCGCGTCGTCGGAATCGACCCGGCCCGCCACCGCCTGCACCTCCACATCGTCCGGCTGAAGGCCGCCCAGGGCGACCCGTACCCGGAGCGCAAGGGTGGAGCCCAGCTCGGCCGTGCCCGCGGGCGCGGCCTGTTCGAGGGCCTCCACATGGTCGACGGCCACCCGCGGCCAGGCACTGCGCACCCGGGACTTCCAGGCCGCCAACTCGCTTGCGGTGTCCGCGTTCAGGGACCGGTGGGCCTGGGCGGCCGGGGCGTACAACCGCTGCACGTACTCACGCACCATGCGGCCGGCGAGCACCTTGGGACCGAGCGTGGTCAGCGTCCGGCGGACCATCTCGATCCAGCGCTCGGGCAGTCCGCTGCCGTTGCGGTCGTAGAAGCGGGGTGCCACCCGCTCCTCGATCAGCTCGTACAGCGCGCCCGCCTCCAGCTCGTCGCGGCGGTCGTCGTCGGTGGCCGAGCCGTCCGCGGTGGGGATGGCCCAGCCGAAGTCCGGTTCGAACCACTCGTCCCACCAGCCGTCGAGCACGGACAGGTTGAGGCAGCCGTTCAGCGCGGCCTTCATCCCGCTCGTCCCGCAGGCCTCCAGCGGACGCAGCGGATTGTTCAGCCACACATCGCAGCCCGGGTAGAGCTTCTGCGCCATCGCCATGCCGTAGTCGGGCAGGAAGACGATGCGATGGCGGACCCGCGGATCGTCGGCGAACCGCACCAGCTCCCGCACCAGCCGCTTACCGCTGTCGTCCGCCGGATGCGCCTTGCCCGCGACGACGATCTGGATGGGCCTGGTGGGGTGGAGCAGCAGCTCCATCAGCCTGTCGCGGTCGCGCAGCATCAGTGTGAGCCGTTTGTACGAGGGGACCCGACGGGCGAACCCGATGGTCAGCACGTCGGGGTCGAGCACCCCGTCGATCCAGCCCAGTTCGGCCGCGCCGGCGCCGCGCTGCCGCCAGGAGGCGTGCAGCCGCTCCCGTACCTCCAGGACCAGCTGTTCACGCAGCGCGCGGCGCAGCTCCCAGATGTCGGCGTCCGCGATGTCCGCGACGGCGTCCCAGCGCTCGGAGTCGCCCACGGACAGGGCGTCCTCGGTGCGGCCCGGGCCGATCTGGCGCGCACCGAGCCGGAAAACCTCGGGAGCCACCCAGGTCGGCGCGTGCACCCCGTTGGTGACCGAGGTGATCGGCACCTCCTCGGCGTCGAAGCCGGGCCACAGGCCGGCGAACATACCGCGGCTCACCGCCCCGTGCAGGACGGAAACCCCGTTGGCGCGCTGGGCCAGCCGCAGCCCCATCACCGCCATGTTGAAGAGATTGGGCTCGCCGCCCGGATAGGTCTCCATACCGAGCTGGAGCACCTTCTCGACCGGGACTCCGGCCAGCTCCCCGCGGTCGCCGAAGTGGCGGGCGACGAGCTCGCGGTCGAAGCGGTCGATCCCGGCGGGCACCGGCGTGTGTGTGGTGAACACGGTCCCGGCCCGGACCGCCTCCAGCGCCGCGTCGAAGTCGAGGCCCGTGTCACCCAGTTCGCGGATGCGCTCCAGGCCGAGGAAGCCGGCGTGCCCCTCGTTGGTGTGGAACACCTCGGGCGCGGGGTGGCCGGCCAGCCGGCAGTACGCACGTACCGCCCGTACTCCCCCGATCCCCAGCAGCATCTCCTGCAGCAGCCGGTGCTCGCTGCCGCCGCCGTACAGCCGGTCGGTGACATCGCGCTCGCCCGGACCGTTCTCCTCGACGTCCGAGTCGAGCATCAGCAGCGGTACGCGGCCGACCTGGGCGACCCAGATGTGCGCGCGCAACGAACGCCCGCCGGGCAGGGCGAGAGACACCTGGACGGGCGTCCCCTCGGCCTCCCGCAGCAGGCTCACCGGGAGCTCGTTCGGATCGAGAAGCGGGTAGTGCTCCTGCTGCCAGCCGTCGCGGGACAACGACTGGCGGAAGTAGCCGTGGCGGTAGAGCAGCCCGACGCCGATGAGCGGTACGCCGAGGTCGCTGGCTGCCTTGAGATGGTCGCCGGCGAGGATGCCGAGGCCGCCGGAGTACTGCGGGAGCGCGGCGGTGACGCCGAACTCCGGTGAGAAGTAGGCGACCGCGGCCGGGAATTCCGGCGCATCGGGGTCGATGACATCGGAGGTGCCGCTGTGTGCCTGGTACCACCTGCGCCCGAGCAGATAGTCGTCCAGGTCGTCGGCCACGGCGGTCAGTCTGCGCAGAAAACGCCGGTCTCCGGCCAGCTCGGCCAGTCGGGCGGCGGACACGGCCCCGAGCAGCCGCACGGGGTCTCCGCCCGCCGCCTGCCATCCCTCGGGGTCGACGGCCTGGAAGAGGTCACGGGTCTCGGTGTGCCAGGACCAGCGCAGATTGCGCGCCAGATCGCTGAGCGGGCTGAGCGGTTCGGGGAGGACGGGGCGGACGGTGAATCGACGAATGGCCTTCACGGGTCCCACCTTCGCAGGGGAGGTACGCATCCGAGGGGACGCACGACGGTGTGCGCCTCTCCGTCACCCCAGACGGTAGTGGTAGCCGAGCCTCCTCAACCACGGCGCGCGGTCGCCCGGCGGGCGCCCGCGGGGGCACTCAGCGAGGCGAACGCATCGAAATGCCGTACGGGGAACCCTGGTTGACGGTCTCCGCGTCGAAGGCTCCGGTCGCCGCATACCGGGCGGCGATCTCGGCGAGTTCCCGCGCCGGTATCACCTCGTGGATGTCGGTGAAGCCGTCCGGCGCACGCTCATGAGCCATATTGATGACGATCTCGGGGCCCAGTTGCCGGTTCGCCCGCTGAAGCTCGGTCATGGCGGGCCTGCGCTCCGCCTCGTAAGCGGCCAGCGCCTCGACCGGATCCGGGTACCGGGCCATGGCGTGGCCCAGCGCGCGGCCGTCGACGATGGACTGGGTCGCGCCGTTGGAGCCGATCGGGTACATGGCGTGGGCGGCATCGCCGATCAGCGTCGTACGGCCGTACGACCAGCGCGCGAGCGGCTCGCGGTCCACCATCGGGTACTCGAAGGCGGTGTCGGCGGCCCGGAGCACTTCGGGGACGCTGACGCCGTCGAAGTCCCAGCCCTCGTAGTGGTGCAGGAATTTGGCGACCGGCACCGGCCGGTTCCAGTCTCCGCGCGTAGCGTCGTCGATGGAGTCGGCGGGCATCGCGAGCGCCCAGTTGACGAGCACCTCGCCGGTGTCCCCGGCGGGCTCGGTCATTGGGTAGACCACGGCTTTCTGCCGGTCGTCGCCCGCGATGAACATGAACGTCCCGGCCTGGTGGGCAGGGATGCGGGAGACACCGCGCCAGACGAGCATGCCGTTCCACGGCGGCTCGCCCTCGCCCGGGTTGAGGGCCGCGCGGACCGTCGAGCGGATGCCGTCGGCGCCGATGAGGACATCCGGTTCGAGGGAGGCCTTGCCGCGCCGTGCGCCGTCGCGGTGCTCCAGCTGGACGCGGGGCCGGCCGTCGGGAAGCGGGTCGAGGCCGATGACCCGGACGCCGCCCACGAGCGCGCCGGGGCCGAGCCGTTCGCGTACCGCGTCGGCGAGGGCCAGCTGGAGGTCGCCGCGCTGGATGGAGAGCTGCGGCCAGTGGTATCCGGCTCCGAGACCGCGCGGCTCGCGGGAGACGAGTCCGCCGCGGCAGTGGTAGTAGCGCAGCTCACGGGTGCGTACGGCCAGCTCCTCGAGCCGGTCGAGCAGCCCGAGCGCGTCGAGTTCGCGTACCGCGTTGGGCATGAGGTTCAGCCCGGCGCCGACCGGCTGGATCCGGCGGGCCGTCTCGACGACGGTGATCCTCTCGAAACCGGCGGTGTGCAGGGCGAGTGCCGCGGTGAGGCCGGCGATGCCACCGCCGGCGATCATTATGTGGGTCATGGGGGACGGACCTCCTGGGACGGTCAGGCAGCGGGGGTGTGCGGCCGCTCGACGGAGCGGCGTACGAGGGTCTCGTTGTCCCTGGTGAGATCGAGCACCGAGCGCAGCAGTGCGATCGGGGCCCCGCCGCTGCCCATCTCGTACAGCCGGACCTCGTCGCTGTACGCCTTGCGGGCGACGGTCATATGGCGGGCGCGGAAGGTCTTGAGAATGCGCAGCACCCGGGTGAGGGAGACCGCGGACGCGGCGAGCTGCGGCGGCAGCCGGTCGACCGCCTCCCAGCTGATGGCGGCGGAGAGCTTGGAGACGGCGGAGGTGCCGCCCTGGTGCCTGGCGTAGTGGTCGCGCCAGGAGGGGAGGCTGTACTGCACCGATTCGCGGAGGAACTCGTCGTATGCGGGGTTGCTGCGGTCGCACTGCCACAGCGTCAGATCGACCAGCCAGAGCGGCACCTGGGCGGCGGCCGGGCCGAGGTATTCGTGGCCCGCGACGTCGATCTCCTCGAAGTAGGAGCGCATCTTCTGCGCGAAGAAGACCGGTGAGACATTGGCGACGGTGAAGTCGATGGAGTCGACCATGGACTGCACATGCTGCGCCATACGGTCGAGTGCGAGGGCGAAGCCGGGCTCGTACGGTTCCAGGCGGGCCAGTTCCGCGCAGGTGTCGAGCGCGGCGACCAGGCTCGGGAAGACCATCCGCACGGCGTCCTGGAGGTTGCCCTCCATCCTGTCGCCCGTGTACATCCGCTGCCGGGGCCCGAGCGGATTCCAGGTCGTGTAGTGGTGCACCGTGTCGCGCGGCACCATGTCGGTGCGCCGTCCCAGCTCCTCGAGCACCGGCAGGACTTCGGGCACGGCGGCGACGGGTTCGGTGCCGTGGCGTTTGAGGGAGCCAAGGAGGATGCCGAGGTCGCGCATGGCGGCGAGCGCATCGGTGACGCCGAGCGCGGCGACCCGGTCGGGGTCGGGTACGAGGGTGCGCAGGGCGACGGTGAGCGCGGGCACATCGGCGGCGGCGTTCATCGTGGGCAGTGCGGCGAGCAGCGCGTCGGCGCCGAGCGGGTCGGCCGCGCGTATCTCGGCTATCCGGTAACGCGGTTCACCGCGCAGATCGAGACCGGGCGCGACAAGGTCGTACAGGGTCAACGGAATGCCCCCCTCGGGCAACATCGATTCAGTGGGTGGGATGCGGAGCGGCTGGCGTCACGCGGTCGACCGGACGCTGTTCGCCGCATGCGTTCTCCGCACGCTTTCGCGCCGCACACGGTCACTCCACGGCGCCGCCCACGCGGTCCTGGCGTGGCGGCGCCATCGCGGGTACGGGCAGCCGCAGCCGTACGGAGAGCAGGGCGGCCAGGGCCGCGAAACCGGCGCCGACCAGCAGCGCGGACCGGAAGCCGGCGGTCTCGGCGCCGGTCCCGTCAGCCGCTTCTGTGCCGGTGGTCGCGACGGCCACCAGGACGGCGAGTCCGAGGACCGAGCCGAACTGCTGGCTGGTGTTGATGAGTCCGGAGGCGAGCCCGGTCTCCTCGGGCGCGGCGTCCGCGGTGGCGGCCACATTGGTGGTGACCATGACCAGCGGCAGAGCGATGCCGAGGACCAGGCTGGGCGCGAGGACGGTGCTGAGGAAGGTGCCGTCGGCGGCGAGCGCGAGCGCCAGCCAGACCATGCCGGCGAAGAGCAGTGCGAAGCCGAGCGTCATGGTGGATCCGAGCCCGATACGGAGGATGAGACGGCCGGTCTGCGGCGCGACGGCGACAACGACGAGCGACAGCGGCAGCAGTCCGAGGCCGCCGGTCAGCGGAGACTGTCCGAGCACGCTCTGCAGATAGAGGCTGACCAGGAAGAACATCGGGAACAGCGCCATCTGGGCCAGCGCGCTGAGGAGGTTGGCGAGGCGCAGTGCGGGCCGGCGCAGTACGGCAGGTGGCACCAGCGGGCGGGCGATCATCGACTCGATGACGGCGAAGGCGGCGAGGAGGGAGAGACCGGCGCCGCCGGCGGCGAGCGTGCGCGGGGAGGTCCAGCCCGCCTCGCCCGCGCCGACGAGTGCGTACGCGATCAGGCCGAGGCCGCCGGTGGCGGTGAGCGCGCCGCCGACGTCGAAGCCGGGCTGTGCGCTGCGCGTCCCCCCGTCGAGAAAGCGCAGTGCGAGTAACCCGAGCACCAGCCCGCCGAGCACATTGAGCCAGAACGTGGAGCGCCAGCCGAGCAGATCGGTGAGTACGCCGCCGAGCACGGTGCCCAGTACGCCGCCGAGTCCACCCATCGCGGCGAACACTCCGAGCGCCTTGTGCCGGCCGGGCCCGTCCGGGAAGAGGTTGAGCAGCAGCGCGAACGCCGCGGCGGCGGCGAGTGCGGCGCCCACGCCCTGCACCGCCCGGGCGGCGATCAGCGCGCCCGCCGTCCCGGCGATGCCGCCGGCCGCGGAGGCGGCGGCCAGCAGTCCGAGGCCGGTGAGGTAGAGCCGCCGGTGGCCGAGCAGATCGGCGGTGCGGCCGCCGAGCAGCAGCAGCCCGCCGAAGGTGATCAGATACGCGTTGGCCACCCAGGACAGACCGGCCGAGCCGGAGCCGAGGTCGTCGCCGACCGACGGCAGCGCGACGTTGATGATCGCGGTGTCCATGATCAGCAGCAGCTGGGTGGAGGCGAGCAGCGCGAGCGCGGCGCCCGTTCGGGCCGAGGTCACTTGCCGGTCCTCAGGCCATAGCCGTCGAGGCAGGCCTGGGCCAGCTCCTCGCAGCTCTCGGCGCCGCCCGCCCACGTCTGCATGGTCAGAGAGACGTGCGGGGCGCCGTGGTAGAAGCGCTCGTACTGCTCATGGCGTCCGGCGAACTCCGAACCGAGTGCGTCCCAGACCAGCTTGAGCAGCTTGATCCGGTCCTCGGCCCCGGTGCCGGGCGCGCGCAGGTACTTCTGGACGACGGGACCGAGCTGAGGGTGCAGCAGGTCCTCGGCGGACGCGGGCAGCTGGATGACGCCGCCGCCCGCGAGCAGCTTGATCTCCTGGACGGCGCGCGGGTAGAGCTCGCCGGCCATGATGCGCTGGGCGAAGGAGATCTCCTGGCCGGGCATGACGCCGCCGCGGCCGCCGTCGACCTGTTCGCAGTCGGCCTCGGCGGCCAGTACAAAGGCCTTGGCCTGGGCGACCATGCCGAGCAGCCGGCCGACCGACTGGGTGACGGGCGGCAGTTGGTACGTCTTGTTGGCGCGGGTCAGCAGGATGGCGAGGCCGGTGAGGAATTCGAGCTTGGTCCAGAAGCGGGTGGCCGCCTGGTGCCCGAAGTTGAGGTAGGCAGGGGTCTGCCACCACATCGCGCCGGTCGCCTCGACATTGCGGTAGGTCAGCACCCGTTCCCACGGTACGAAGACCTCTTCGCACACGAGCAGCGCGTCGTTCTCGTCGAAGCGGGAGGAGAGCGGGTTGTCGAAGACGCTCCGCGCCTGTGCCTCGTAGGACGTACGCGAGACGAACTTCAGGCCCGGCGTGTCGACCGGCAGGGAGAAGCACAGCGCGTGCTCCACGTCCTCCGGGGCCAGCGGCTCGATCGTGCCGACGATCACCTCGTCGGCGAAGACCGCGCCGGTGCCGATCATCTTCGCGCCGCTCACCACGATCCCGCCGTCCTTCTCGGCGACGACCCGCACCACCAGGTCGTCGTCCCCCTTGCCGGAGTGCGGGTTGGTGATGGTGAAGGCCGAGTACAGATCGCCCTCGGCGAGCCTGCGGTGGAAAGCGAGAGCGTTCTCGGCGCCGTCGAAGGAGTCGGTGGTGAACAGCCGCGGCACGGCGGCGAAGCCGGCGGCACCGCCCGCCATGTAGTCCGGCGTACGGCCGAGGAAGCCGAAGCTCGACTCCGCCCACACCTTGTACGCGGTGCGCCGCGCGACCAGGTCTTCGTACGAGCGCGGTACGGCGAAGGCCCGGTGGACGCCGCCGGAGGTGAGCACTTCGCTGTACTCGGAGTCGTGCGCCAGGTCGTAGAGGCCGGCGATCGACGCCGCGGTGTTGCGGAAGCCGGCGTGGCGGGTGACGTCCTTGACCCGTTCGCCGTCGAGCCACACCTCGCGCCCGTCACACAGCGACTCGAGGTAATCCTGGCCGGACCTGGTCAACGTCTCTCCTCAAACGGATGGCTCTCGACTCAGCGAGCCTGTATCCCGCCAAGGACGCAGGCAATGAACGACCGTCCAGCGGTCCTTAATAACCGGCCAGCCTTGCAGCTGAGGGGCTTCCCGACCGGTACTCCCCCGGCGTCATTCCGTACCACTTCCGGAAAGCGAGGTGGAAGCCGACGGCGCTCTGATAGCCGACGCGCTGCGGCACGGCCGACTGCGGCAGCGAGGTCTCGCCGAGCAGTCGGGCCGCCTCCTGCATCCGCCGGCCCGTCAGATGCCGTGCGGGCGCCTCGCCGACCAGATCACGGAAGGCGGCGGTGAAGGCGGAACGGGACATGCCGACCTCGCGGGCGAGCGACTCGATGGTCCAGGGCTCCGCGAACCGGGTCGCGATGATCACCATGGCCTTGCTGATGCCCGGGTGGCGCAGCACGGGCAGCGAGGAGGGGTTGTCGGCGAGCTCGCGCAGCAGCGGCCGCAGCGCGAGGACCAGCGCCATCTCGAAGGCGCGCAGCGTGATCAGCCGGTCGCCGGGACCCACGGGCCGGTCGGTGGCGGCGAGCAGCCGCAGCGTGTCGCGCAGCAGCGGCTCCTTGTCCACCTGGGAGCCGTCGAGCACCAGCGCCCAGGGCAGCGCCTTGTAGAGGCCGGTGGCGGCGCTGGCGTCGTAGTGCAGTCCGGCGCAGAGGAGGCGGCTCTCGGGGCCTTCGCCCTCGATCCTGATCTCGCCGGAGGTGCCGGGCTGGCGCTCGGGCAGTACGGCGGCGAGCGCCACGCCCCGCCGGTCGGGCCGGTCGGAGAGCCGGTGGGCGGTGCCGGTGGGGAACACGGCGAGGTCGCCTTCGTGCAGTTCGAGCGGGGTCTGGTCCTCGCCGGTGATCCAGCAGCCGCCCTCGGTGATGAAGTGGAGTACGGCGCAGCTCTGTTCCGCGTCGCCCTCGATGGCCCAGGGTGCGCTGACATGCCAGCGGCTGTCGAAGACCCCGGTGAGACGGAGGGGTTTCAGCAGTTCACTGAGGAGATCGTCGCCTTCGGATTCCGTGGGTTCCATTGGACGATCCTTCAACCTCCGCCCCGGTTTGTTAATTGATCGGCCGAAGCCACCGACGCGAGCCTGGAAGAGCCGTTCACGGCAGCAGTCACACCCTATCGAAGGGCTCATCAGACTTATGTCCGATCACAATCCGATGCGCGTGGCGGTTGTGGGGGCGACCGGCTTCCAGGGCGGTGCGACGGCCCGCCTGCTGGCCGAACGGAACCACCGGGTCCGCACACTGAGCCGCAAGTCCGACGCGGACCGCCCGGAGCTGCCCGGCATCTCCGTCGCCGGCGGTGACCTCGGGCGCTATGAAGACGTACGCCAGCTCTTGGCAGGGGCCACACACGCCGCGGTGGTGCTGCCGCTCGTGTACCAGGCCGAGCGGGTCATGACGTACGCACAGCACATCGCGAAGGCGGCCCGCGAGGCCGGGCTGCGCCGACTGGTCTACAACACCAACACCCGTATCCCGGACCGGACCACGAATGTCGCGGCTTTCGAGACGCGCCGGCTCGCCGAGACGGTGTTCCGGGAGAGCCTCGCCCAGAGCGGCGTGGAGTTCGTGGTCGTACGACCGCCGGTCTATCTCGACAACCTCTTCAGCCCGTGGAACGGCCCGGCGCTGGTGAACGAGGGTGTGCTCGCCTATCCGCTGCCGGCCGACGCGCCGACCGCGTGGATCTCGCACCGGGACCTGGCGGAGGCGGTCTACGCGGCGCTCACGGTGGACGGCGTGGCGGGCCGCACCTTCGACATCGGCGGTGCGCAGACGCTGACGGGCAGTGAGCTCGCGGCGGCGTTCGGGCAGGGGCTCGGGCGCGATGTCCGCTACGTGCCGCTGGAGCCGGGCATCTTCGAGCAGGGGCTGACCCAGATCCTTGGCCGCGAGGCGGCGGCCGGAGTGGCGGGGATCTACCACTACATGGCGAGCGGCGCGGAGCCCGGTCTGATGGCGGGCGACGACGGCGCCACCGCGGAGGCGCTCTCGGTGAAGCCGGCGCCGGTGGACGATTGGGTGGCGCGGCAGCCGTGGCAGATGTGGTCGGGTGAGGAGTCGTGAGCGGAAGGAAGCCCGAGCCGAGCTGGGGCGCGTAAACAGTCGGCCGAGACCGGTCCCGTCACTCGACGGGGCCGGTTTCTTTGCTTCCTACGGAAACCCGTTCGAGTCCGCGAGGTTCCTGTGCTGTCACCAACGCCCCGTCAAACCCGATCAGGGCTCGCGAGGTTCTTGTGCCGCCGTCTACGCCCTAGTAGTGCTGCATCCCCCGGGGGACGACCCCCGGACCCCCAGCGGAATCCCGATCAGGGCTCGCGAGGTTCTTGTGCCGCCGTCTACGCCCTAGTAGTTAACAAACCACCGGATTGCCCACCCGAAGTGCGTGGGAAGGCTCCTCCGGTACGCATGCGATCGCGCACCTCTCACAGCATTCTTTCCGCCCACCCGAGTGAACGCGGACAGGAGCGGCCATGCCCACAGCCCGCCAGTCGCCGACTGAGCAGCTACAAAGAACAACCAAACCTCGTAAAAAGAAACAACCCGCTCAATCCGCCCTGCCCGCACAGCCCTCAGGTGATCCCATGATCGGTCGCATTCCCGTCCTGGACGTCCGCCCCCTCGTCGACTGTGGAAGAAGGCCAGCGAAAGCGGTGGCAGGTGAGACCTTCCGGGTCACCGCCACCGTGTTCCGCGAGGGTCATGACGCGGTCGCCGCCAATGTCGTACTGCGTGATCCGAGCGGTCACCCCGGCCCCTGGACCCCCATGCGCGAGCTCGCGCCCGGCGCCGACCGCTGGGGTGCCGACGTCACCCCGGATGCTGAGGGCCGCTGGACGTATGCCGTCGAGGCCTGGAGCGACCCGGTCGCCACCTGGCGGCACCACGCGCAGATCAAGATCCCCGCCGGTATCGACACCCCCCTCGTGCTGGCCGAAGGTGCCGACCTGTACGAACGTGCCGCCGCCGGAGTGCCCAAGAACGACGGGCGCGAGGCCGTGCTCGCCGCCGTCGACGCGCTCCGCGACGCCGCGCGGCCCGCCGCCGCGCGGCTCGCCGCCGCCCTGGCCCCCGACGCCGCCGCCGCGCTCACCCGCCACCCGCTGCGCGAACTGGTCACCTCCTCACGCCCGTTGCCGCTCCTCGTCGAGCGGCAGCGCGCGCTCTACGGCTCCTGGTACGAGCTCTTCCCGCGCTCCGAGGGCGCGGTCGTCAAGAAGGGCGCGCCGCCCGTCTCCGGCACTTTCCGCACCGCGGCCGAACGGCTGCCCGCCGTCGCCGCCATGGGCTTCGACGTCGTCTATCTGCCGCCCGTCCACCCCATCGGCACCACCTTCCGCAAGGGCCCCAACAACAGCCTCTCCCCCGGCGCCCACGATGTCGGAGTGCCCTGGGCCATCGGCTCGGCCGACGGCGGCCATGACGCGCTCCACCCCGATCTGGGCACCCTCGAGGACTTCGACCACTTCGTCGAGACGGCAGCCGCCCTGCGCATGGAGGTCGCCCTGGACTTCGCGCTCCAGTGCTCGCCCGACCATCCCTGGGTGACCGAGCACCCCGAGTGGTTCCACCACCGCGCCGACGGCTCGATCGCGTACGCCGAGAACCCGCCGAAGAAGTACCAGGACATCTATCCCATCGCTTTCGACCAGGACATGCGCGGACTGGTTCGCGAGACGCTGCGGGTGCTGCGTTTCTGGATGGACCACGGCGTACGGATCTTCCGCGTCGACAACCCGCACACCAAGCCGGTCATCTTCTGGGAGAAGGTGATCGCGGACATCAACCGCACCGATCCCGATGTGCTCTTCCTGGCCGAGGCGTTCACCCGTCCGGCGATGATGCACACCCTCGGCGCGATCGGCTTCCAGCAGTCGTACACGTACTTCACCTGGCGCACCACCAAGCAGGAGCTGACCGACTACCTCACCGAGCTCTCCGGCGATGCCGCTTCCCATATGCGGCCCAACTTCTTCGTGAACACGCCCGACATCCTGCACGCCTACCTCCAGCAGGGCGGCCGCCCGGCGTTCGAAGTACGCGCGGTGCTCGCCGCGACCATGGCACCGTCCTGGGGTGTGTACGCCGGCTACGAGCTCTGCGAGAACACCCCCGTGCGGGCAGGCAGCGAGGAGTACCTTCACTCGGAGAAGTACCAACTGCGGCCGCGCGACTGGGAGTCGGCGGAGCGTGAGGGCCGCACCATCGCCCCCCTGATCACCACCCTCAACCGGATCCGCCGCCGCCATCCCGCCCTCCAGCAGCTGCGCGACATCCACTTCCACCACACCGACAACGACGCGGTGATCGCGTACTCGAAACGGTCGGGCTCGAACACCGTCCTCGTGGTCGCCAACCTCGACCCCCACCACACCCAGGAGGCCACAGTCTCGTTGGACATGCCGCATCTCGGCCTCGACTGGCACGAGAGCGCACCGGTGCGCGACGAGCTCACCGGCGAGACCTATCACTGGGGCAGGGCCAACTATGTGCGCCTCGAGCCGGGCAGCACGCCCGCGCACATCGTCGTTCTGCGACCGTCCCCGCCGATCGGAGGGTCACCCACACCATGATCGTCAATGAGCCCGTCCACGACACGTTCGAGGACACACCCGCCAAGGATCGCGACCCCGACTGGTTCAAACGGGCCGTTTTCTACGAAGTCCTCGTGCGGTCCTTCCAGGACAGCAACGGCGACGGCATCGGCGACCTCAAGGGCATCACCGCCAAACTGGACTATCTGCAGTGGCTGGGAGTCGACTGCCTCTGGTTGCCGCCGTTCTTCAAGTCGCCGCTGCGGGACGGCGGTTACGACGTCTCCGACTACACCGCCGTGCTCCCGGACTTCGGCGACCTGGCCGACTTCGTGGAGTTCGTCGACGCCTCCCATCAGCGGGGCATGCGCGTCATCATCGACTTTGTCATGAACCACACCAGCGATCAGCACCCGTGGTTCCAGGAGTCCCGCAGCGCCCCGGAAGGGCCGTACGGCGACTACTACGTCTGGGCCGACGACGACAAGCAGTTCCAGGACGCCCGGATCATCTTCGTCGACACCGAGACGTCCAACTGGACCTTCGACCCGGTGCGCAAGCAGTACTACTTCCACCGCTTCTTCTCCCACCAGCCCGATCTCAACTATGAGAACACGGCGGTGCAGGAGGAGATCATCTCGGCCCTGCGCTTCTGGCTGGACCTGGGCATCGACGGCTTCCGGCTGGACGCCGTGCCGTACCTGTACCAGGAGGAGGGCACCAACTGCGAGAACCTCCCCGCCACCCACACCTTCCTCAAGCACGTACGCAAGGTGATCGACGCCCACTACCCGGACACCGTGCTCCTCGCCGAGGCCAACCAGTGGCCGGAGGACGTCGTCGACTACTTCGGCGACTTCCCGGTCGGCGGCGACGAGTGCCATATGGCGTTCCACTTCCCGGTGATGCCGAGGATCTTCATGGCCGTACGGCGCGAATCGCGCTATCCGGTCTCCGAAATCCTCTCCAAGACACCGGCGATCCCGAAGAACTGCCAGTGGGGCATCTTCCTGCGCAACCACGACGAGCTCACGCTCGAAATGGTCACGGACGAAGAGCGCGACTACATGTACGCGGAGTACGCCAAGGATCCGCGGATGCGCGCCAATATCGGCATCCGCCGGCGGCTGGCCCCGCTGCTGGACAATGACCGCAATCAGATCGAGCTGTTCACGGCGCTGCTGCTGTCGCTGCCGGGCTCGCCGATCCTGTACTACGGCGACGAGATCGGGATGGGCGACAACATCTGGCTCGGCGACCGGGACGCCGTACGCACCCCGATGCAGTGGACACCGGACCGGAACGCGGGATTCTCCTCCAGCGACCCGGGCCGGCTCTACCTCCCGACGATCATGGATCCGGTCTACGGCTACCAGGTCACCAATGTGGAGGCGGCGATGGCCTCGCCGTCCTCGCTGCTGCACTGGACCCGGCGGATGATCGAGATCCGTAAGCAGAACCACGCCTTCGGACTCGGCTCGTACACCGAACTGCCCTCGTCGAACCCGGCCGTGCTCGCGTTCCTGCGCGAGGCCCCGTCAGTTGACGGACATGGGGACGATCTCGTGCTCTGCGTGAACAATTTCTCGCGTTTCGCGCAGCCCACCGAGCTCGATCTGCGGACGTTCAGCGGACGGCATCCGGTGGAGCTCATCGGCGGAGTGCGATTCCCGGCCATCGGTCAGTGGCCCTACTTGCTGACTCTCGCCGGTCACGGCTTCTACTGGTTCCGGCTGCGGAAGGATTCGGCTTCGACCTGAGTCACATCTGGGGACAGGTATGTCCCGCGGGGCGGTTTCCGCCGCCCCGCACCGGGCACTCTCCCCTTCATCCCCGCGCGCCGCCGGACAGCCACTGCTGTAATCCGGGACACTCTGCGCATTCGTGGTGTACCCGGGGAAAGGACGCGATGCCATGTCGGAGGCTGCATCCACCCGGACTCCCGTCGCTCTTCTCCCGTCACTCGCCCCGCTCCTGCACGAATGGCTGCCCCGGCAGCGCTGGTTCGCCGGCAAGGGCCGACCTGTCACCGGGTTCTCGCCCGTCTCGGCGACCGAACTGCTGCCGGTGGACGGCCCAGGTGCCGGACTGCTGCATCTGCTCGTGCGCGTCCAGCAGCATGGACCTCCCGCTCCGTCCACGAACGACTGCTACCAACTCCTGCTCGGCGTACGCCAGACACTGCCGCCGTATCTCGCGCCCGCGCTGATCGGCCGTCCCGCGGAGGGCCCGCTGGCCGGGCTGACGGTCTACGAGGGCGTACATGATCCGCGTCTCGCCGAGCTGATCCTGGAGCGGCTGCGCACACCCGGCGTGCTCGGGCCGCTCCGCTTCGACCGGTTCGACCGCGGCCCGGCCATTCCCGGCGGGCTCACCGCACGGCCGCTGGACGCCGAGCAGTCCAACTCCTCGCTGGTGTACGGCGATGCGTACATCCTCAAGCTCTTCCGCCGGGTCCATCCGGGCCCAAACCCCGATCTCGAGCTGCCGCTCGCGCTCGCCCGCGCCGGGTGCGGCCGGGTGCCCGCGCCCGTCGCCTGGTACGAGTCCACCACGCCGGAGCCGTACACCCTCGGTGTTCTGCAGCCGTTCCTGCGCGGCTCCGAAGACGGCTGGCTGCTCGCGCTGGAGTCGCTGGCGGACGGGCGCTCGTTCACCGCAGAGGCCTGCGCGCTGGGCCGGGTCACCGCCGAGGTGCATTCGGCGCTGGCCGGCGCCCTGCCGACCGTGATGCTGCGCCGACAGCAGGCCGAGCATCTGGCTGCGGCGATGTCGGAGCGGCTGGACGCGGCCGCGCAGGCGGTGCCCGCCCTGCTGCCGTACGCGCCCCGGCTGCGAGCCGCCTTCGACGCGATCGCCGCGCTGGGCAGGCGCGGCCGCGCCTGGCGGGCCCAGCGCGTGCACGGCGACCTCCATCTGGGGCAGACCCTGCTCGGCGCCGGTTCCCCCGGTGTCTCCGGATCCTCCGACGGCGACGGCCACTGGTCGGTCATCGACTTCGAGGGTGAGCCCGCGCGCCCGCTCAGCGAACGGCGCAGGCCGCAGCCCCCGGTACGCGATGTGGCCGGCATGCTCCGCTCGTTCGATTACGCGGCCCGTACGCACCGCCCGTGGAACCCGGCCTGGGCGGAGCGCTGCCGTACGGCGTACTGCGAGGGCTATGCCGAGATCTCCGGCGCCGATCCGCGCACCGAGCCCGAACTGCTGCGCGCGTACGAGACGGACAAGGCCGTGTACGAGGTCGTGTACGAGGCCCGGCACCGCCCCGACTGGCTGCCGGTGCCGATGGCGGCGATCGACCGTCTGGCCGCCCTCACCTGATCCCCCCACAGCCCAAGGAGGCCGACCCCCGTGACCGCCCGACCCCCGTCCCGTAATTCGTCCGACCCCGATGTACCGAATCCAACGGCAGCGGCCGGGCCCGGCCGCAAGCAGCCCGCCGCACCACGGCCGCGCGCCGGCGGCAGTCATGGCGTACGGGCCGCGCGACCGCTCGCGGCCGGGGACAGGGAACGGCTGCTGGCCGGCACCCACCACGATCCGCACGGGCAGCTCGGCGCGCACTCGGTGCGGGGCGGCGTCGAGCTGCGCGCGCTGCGCCCGTACGCGCGGGCGGTGACCGTGCTGGCCAAGGGGCTGCGGGCCGAGCTGCACGAGGACGGCGACGGGTTCTTCTCCGGTGTGCTGCCGCTGCGTACGGTTCCGGAGTACCAGCTGCTGGTCGCGTACGACGCGGGCGAGGCCACCGAAGAGGACAAGAGCCCGGGCACGCTCGAGATCGAGGTACAGGACCCGTACCGCTTCCTGCCCTCACTCGGCGAACTCGATCTGCATCTGATCGGCGAGGGCCGGCACGAGGAGCTGTGGAAGGCGCTCGGCGCGCATCCGATGACGCACCAGGCCGTCACCGGGACCCGGTTCACCGTCTGGGCGCCCAACGCCCGCGGCGTGCGCGTCGTCGGCGACTTCAACTACTGGGACGGCACCGGCCATCCGATGCGGTCACTGGGTTCGACGGGCGTGTGGGAGCTGTTCGTCCCGGGGGTGAGCGAGGGCGCGCTCTACAAGTTCGACATCACCCGCCCGGACGGCTCGCACACCCTGCGCGCCGACCCGATGGCGCAGCACGCCGAGGTGCCGCCCGCCAATGCCTCGATCGTGACCGAGTCCCATCATGTGTGGCGGGACGAGGAGTGGATGGCGCACCGCGGCGACCGGCCGGTGCACGAGGCGCCCCTCTCCGTCTACGAGGTGCACCTGGGGTCCTGGCGGCCCGGCCTGACCTATCGCCAGCTCGCCCTCCAGCTCCCCGCGTACGTCAAGGACCTGGGTTTCACTCACGTCGAGCTGATGCCGGTCGCCGAGCACCCCTTCGGCGGTTCCTGGGGTTATCAGGTCACCGGTTTCTACGCACCGACCTCCCGGATGGGCACCCCGGACGACTTCCGCTTCCTCATCGACGCCCTGCACCGGGCGGGCATCGGGGTGCTGGTGGACTGGGTACCGGCGCACTTCCCGAAGGACGACTGGGCGCTGGCTGCGTTCGACGGCCGCACGGTGTACGAGCACGAGGACCCGGCGCGTGCCGCGCACCCGGACTGGGGCACCCTCGAGTTCGACTACGGCCGCAAGGAGGTGCGGAATTTCCTGGTCGCCAACGCGACCTACTGGTGCGAGGAGTTCCATATCGACGGGCTGCGGGTGGATGCCGTCGCCTCGATGCTCTACCTCGACTACTCCCGCGAGCAGGGCGAATGGTCGCCGAACGTCCACGGCGGCCGGGAGAACCTGGACGCGGTCGCCTTCCTCCAGGAGATGAACGCCACGGTCTACCGGCGCTGTCCCGGCGTCGTCACCATCGCCGAGGAGTCCACGGCCTGGGACGGCGTCACCCGTGCCACCCACCATGTGGGCCCCGGCGGCTTCGGCGGCCTCGGTTTCGGCCTGAAGTGGAACATGGGCTGGATGCACGACTCGCTGGAATATGTCACGCACGAACCGGTGCACCGCAAGTTCCACCACAACGAGATGACCTTCTCGATGGTGTACGCGTACAGCGAGAACTATGTCCTGCCGATCTCGCACGACGAGGTGGTGCACGGCAAACGGTCGCTGGTGAGCAAGATGCCCGGCGACTGGTGGCAGCAGCGCGCCAACCACCGCGCCTATCTGGGCTTCATGTGGGCGCATCCGGGCAAGCAACTGCTCTTCATGGGACAGGAGTTCGCGCAGGGCGCGGAGTGGTCGGAGGGCCATGGCCCGGACTGGTGGCTGCTCGACCCGTCGTACGCGGCGGAGGCGGACCACCGCGGGGTCCGGCACCTGGTCAGCGATCTCAACGCGGTGTACGGCGCGACTCCCGCGCTCTGGCAGCGCGACACCGTGCCCGAGGGCTTCGCCTGGGTGGACGGCGACGCGGCGGAGGACAATGTCTTCGCCTTCCTGCGCTACGACGCCTCGGGCGCACCGCTGCTGGCCGTCAGCCACTTCTCGCCGGTGGTCCGCCATGAGTACCGCCTCGGTGTGCCGGACCCGGGCCAGGCATGGACGGAGATCCTCAACACGGACGCGGCGCGCTACGGCGGCGGCAATGTGCTCAACGAGGATCCGCTGAAGCCGGAGTCGGTGCCGTCGCACGGCCGCCCGGCCAGCATCCAGCTGACGCTGCCGCCGCTGGCGACGGTGTGGCTGCGCCCGGCGTGAACGTATGTCCTCGATCGCCGGGCGGGCTTGTTCTTCCAGCCCGACCGGCGATCGAGGACGAACCGGCTGCCGGTCGGACCCGGTCAACCGCTGCGGTCACCGCGACAGGTCGCGGCCGCGGTCCGTACGCACCACCCCCAGGCGCTGGGTGGCGCGGGTCAGCGCCACATAGAGGTCGTTCGTGCCGTGGGCCGAGCCGGCGCGGATCAGCTCCGGCTCGACGACGATCACCGTGTCGAACTCCAGGCCCTTCGCCTGGCGGGGATCGAGCAGCACGACGGGCCGGGTGAGGTCCGGTTCACCGCCGCTCGGGACGCCGGGCAGCTCGGCCGCGAGGGCGGTGCGGAGCCCGGCCGGGGCGATCACCGCGAGCCGCCCCTCGTACGGAGATCCGGCCACCCGCTCGGCGACGGTCCGTGCGAGCTCGTCCGGGGCGACAGCCACTTCCCATGGCCGTACGCCCGTGGAACGCACCGAGCGCGGCGGCTCGAAGGCGGGGTCCTCGCTGCGCCGCACGTCCGCCGCGAGCTCCATGATCTCGGCGGGCGTGCGGTAGTTGACGCCCAGTCGGTTGTGCTGCCAGCGGTCGCCGACGTACGGCCCAAGGATCTCCTGCCACGACCCGCAGCCGGCCGCGTCACCGGTCTGGGCCGGGTCGCCGACCAGGGTCATCGAGCGCGTGGGGCAGCGGCGCATCAACAACCGCCATGCCATCGCGGACAGCTCCTGCGCCTCGTCGACGATGATGTGCCCGAACGCCCAGGTCCGGTCGGCGGCGGCGCGCGCGGCCGCGCTGCGGTGGTCGGCCTCCTCCTGGCGCTCGGCCATCCGCTCGGCGTCGATGATGTCGTGCGCGGCGAGAACCTCGGACTCCTGGTCCTCGAACTCGTACGTCTTGGAGCCCTGCGAGAGCTCCAGGACACCCTGTGCGTAGGCGATCCGGTCCTGCCGCTCGGCCTCTGCGGCGGCCCGTTCCGCGCTGTCGTCGATGCCGAGCAACTCGGCGGCCTCGTCGAGCAGCGGCACATCGGCCGGCGTCCAGGCGCCGTGCGTACGCCGGACGATCTCGGCTTCCTCGTGCAGCAGTTGGGCCTCGGGCTCGGCAAGGAAGTCGGCGACGAGCTGCTGCGGGGTGAGCGAGGGCCAGAGCTCGTCGATCGCCGAGTGCACCTCGGCGCTGGTAGCGATCTCCTTGCCGAGCTGGGCGATGTCGTCGGGGCCGAGGAGGTTCGGTCCGCCGTACGGATCGGCACCGAGCCGGTCCACGAGCTGTTCGGTCAGCGCGTCGATGATCCGGAAGGCGAAGTGCGGCCGCGCCAGATTGTGCGGCAGCCCGGTGGCGCGGGCCCGGTCGCGGGCCTCGTACGCCATCTCGCGGTGGAGCAGCAGCGTCCCGTGCTCCTGATGGTCGATCTCCAGCGCGGGCTCGGGCAGCGTCCCGCTGTCCTCGTGGTCGACCCCGGGCACCGACTCGGGGAGCGTCTGCCGGTCGCGTACGACACGGGCCAGCACATCGGCCATCTCCGCACGGCCCTTGACGGCCGCGGCCCGCTGAGTGTCGGTCCCGGTTGCCCGTACGCCGGGATAGAGCTCCGCCATGGTGGACAGCAGCACCCCGGTCTCGCCGAGCGAGGGCAGCACCTCACCGATGTAGCCGAGGAACGCCGGGTTCGGCCCGACGATCAGCACGGCGCGCCGGGCGAGCTGCTCGCGGTGCGCGTACAGGAGATAGGCGGCCCGGTGCAGCGCGACCGCGGTCTTTCCCGTGCCGGGCCCGCCCTCGACGACGAGCACGCCACGCTGCGGAGCGCGGATGATGCGGTCCTGCTCGGCCTGGATGGTCTGCACGATGTCGCTCATCCGCCCGGTACGCGCGGCCCCGAGCGCGGCGAGCAGCACGGCGTCCGCGTCGTGGTCCTCGTACCCGGTGCGGGTGGCGTCGGCGAGATCGAGGATCTCGTCGTGCAGCGCGGTGACGGTGCGCGCCTTGGTGGTGATGTGCCGGCGCCGGCGCAGGCCCATCGGCTCATGGCCGGTGGCGAGGTAAAAGGGCCGCGCGACGGGAGCACGCCAGTCGATGAGAAGAGGGGTGCGCTCCGTATCGTCCTGTCGCAATCCGATACGACCGATGTGGTGCCTGGCACCGTCCTTGAGATCGATACGCCCGAAACAGAGTCCGGAATCCACGGCATTCAGCGCGGACAGCTGTCCGGACTGTTCCGCGACGCTGATATCGCGCTCCACGCGGGCCTGAAGACCGGTCCCGGCCTGCCCGATCGCCGTCCGGACCGCGCCTTCGGCCTGCTCGCGGAACGCGTCGAGACGCCTGTAGAGCAGGGAGACGAATTGCTGCTCATTCTGCAATTCCTCGGTTGACAATTCAGCTCCTGACGCGATACGGTGTCCCCAGTGAACTTTTCCGTGCGCTTTGGTGTGCACGAACACGGAAACACCCAATATACGCAGAGAAATACCCCGGCCGTCAATTCGGTCCGGGGTATTTTTTTGCGCCGAAGGGGCGGGTGCGCGAGCGACTGGCGCTCCGGGGCGCGCGGCCGGAGCGCCCGCCGGGCGGCCTGTGCCACACGTGACACCGCCCGCTCCTGTACCTCCATGTGTCCCGGCTACCGGGACACCCTCCGTTCTGGCAATGAAGAACAGTTTGCTGAGCACCGGATCCTGCTGGACGTACCGACGTCACCATCGCGTTCGGCCCTGGACCACTCCACAGCGCTCGCGACCCCGCCGGTAGGCTCCTGTTGCTGTTGCCGTGCCCAGGGGGATTCGCAGATGGAACGAGCTCGTACACAACGGTCGGGCCCGAACGGACCGCGCCGTATCGGCCCGTACCACCTCATCACCCGGCTCGACCCCCCGGCCTGCCCCGGTTCCCCCGCCGTCCCCGAGCGGCGGTTCGTCGTGCGCAGCGCCGACGGCGACCGGACAGTGCTGCTCAGCACCCCCCTCGACGGGGTGGACCCCGGGCGCTTCCTCGTCGAGGCGGATGCCGCCCGGCAGCTGCTCGGCCCGTCGGTCCTGCCCGTCGCCGAGGTCTCCCCCGCCCCCGAGACCCCCTGGTACGCCTCGCACTATCTGCCCGTCCTGCCACTCCCCGTCGCGCTCGCCGTGCACGGCGGCCCGCTGCCCGAGCGCACAGTGCGGGCCATCGGCACGGCCCTGGCCGAGACCCTGGCGGGCGCGCATGCGCTCGGCATCACGCACGCGGGCGTCTCCCCCGCCGCGGTCCTGTTGGCCTGGAACGGCCCGCGGCTCACGTGCTTCGGCGCGGTCCGCGCCGCGGGCGCCGACGGCGAGGCACGCACCGGTCTGCCCGGCCTGGAGCCCGGCAGCCTCGCGCCGGAACAGGCAGCCGGCGGCCGCCCCCGCACGCCGGGCGACATCCACGGCCTGGGCGCGGTCCTCGCGTACGCCGCCACGGGCCACACGGTCCCGGACCGCTCCGAACTCCCGGAGTCCCTGCGCCCCTTGATCGCCCGCTGCCTGGCCCGCGACGCAGCCGCCCGCCCGACGGCGGCCGAGCTGATGCTCGAACTCCCGCCCGCCTCCTCCGCCCCCTCGGCGACGGTGCTGGACTCGTCCGCGTCACGCATGTCCTCGGGCTGGCTGCCGGGCCGCGTGGTCGCGGCCCTCGCCCACCAGTCGGCGGAGCTCCTCGCCGCCGAAGTCCGCGTCCCCCAGCCGTCCAGGACCTGATGATGCTCTCTCCCCTCACTCATGACGATCCTGCCGCGATCGGCTCGTTCGATCTGCTGGCCCGACTGGGCCACGGCGGCATGGGCACGGTGTACCTCGCCCGCTCGGCCGGCGGCCGTACCGTCGCGCTGAAGACCATGCACGCAGGCATCGCATCCGATCCCGCCGCCCGCACCCGCTTCCACCTGGAGACGGACGCCGCCCGCATCATCGGCGGCCACCACGGGGCCACCGTCGTGGACGCCGGCCCCCACGCCGAAACTCCCTGGCTCGCCACCGAGTACGTCCTCGGCCCGCCCCTCGACGACGCCGTCGACCTCTCGGGTCCGCTGCCCGAGACCTCCGTACGCGCCCTGGGCGCAGCCCTCGCGGGAGCGCTTGCACAGCTGCACGCCTCGGACGTCGTCCACCGCGACCTCAAGCCGTCCAACGTCATGATCACGGCCTTTGGGCCAAAGATCATCGACTTCGGTATCTCCCGCGCCGCGGGGGACGACCGCCTCACCCGCACCGGCACGGCCGCGGGGACGCCGGCGTTCATGTCCCCCGAGCAGGCCACCGGCCAGGAACACACCCCCGCCGGCGACGTCTTCGCCCTCGCCGGCGTGCTCACCTACGCAGCGACGGGCCACGGCCCCTTCGGCACAGGCCAGGCCGCCGACCTCATCTACCGCGTCCGCTACGCCGACGCGGACCTGATGGGCCTCCCCGAGACCCTCCTCCCGATCCTGCAGCGCTGCCTCGCCAAGGACCCGGCCGAACGCCCGACAACCCACGAGCTTGCGGCACAACTCCACGACGGCCAAGGCCAGTTCGCCGACCATCTGCCGGAGACCGTCCTCACCGACATCGGCCGCAGGGCGACCGAGGTCTGGCAGCACCAGCCGTACCGCCTCCCCGCGCCGGCGGACCACTCGGCAGCAGAAACCGTCCCGGCCGCCACCCCTGCCACCTCACGCCGCACCCTCCTCAAGGCCGGCGGCGGATCCGTCGCCGGAGCGGCACTCGCCGGGGCCGGGGTGTGGGCGTGGCTCGGTCGGGGCGATGGCTCCGAAAGCGGCAACAAGCCGGGCAGCAAGACAAAGCCGGGCGGTTCGCCGGCCAAGAAGGGGAGCTGGCTCTGGCGGCTCCCCCTGAGCGTTTCGCAAACCGCTCCCCAGCCACCCAGGCCGCTGAGCTTCGTCGCCTCCGTCGCCATCCCCGATGACAACGGCATCCGCGTCATCGACATGAACCGGGGCGGGGTCGAGATCCCGTCGCTGGGCAAGGCCCCCGCGCACCGCTGCACGGCCGAAGAGGAAAAGCTGCACAGCTGTGAGCCCGTGCGTTCGGGCGACGGACCGATCACCATCAAGACGACCGATCTGATGTCACGTGATGTGGCTACTGCCTCCGTCGAGTTCAAGGACTACAACGGCGGGCTGCCCGCAACACAGCTCTTGTGCGCCGCTGAGGGCGTCGTCTACGTCGCCGCGGGCCAGGGGAAACCTTCGGGCCGAGCCATGGGCTTCACGGCCGAACAGAAGTGGTCCCTGCTGGCCCTCGACACGCACACGGGGAAGATCGTCTGGCGGCAGCCGCTGCCCTCGCGACCGGAGACCTCCGAACGCCTCCACTTCCTCGCGGCCAGGGCAACCAACCACGACGACGATTACCACCTCGCACTGCTGCAGGAGTCGTCCGAGGGCACGGTCACACTCGCGGTACGCGACGCCCGGACCGGGAAGCTCAGGTGGGAGCAGCCGCTGGAGGTCTCCGACCCGGACGATGTGCAAGGCCTCCTGGAAGTCGATCTGTTCCATGTCTACCCGCCGTCGGGCACCTTGCGCGCGATTGCTCTCAAGGACGGCAAGGAGAAGTGGGCCTTCGGCACCGGCCGGGCCCGGGGTCGTACAGGGCCGCCGACCGTCGGAGACTCCGTATTCGCCGTGGAGGAAGGGCACGGCCTCGTGGCCGTCGACTTCGTCACGGGAGACGTGGTCTGGCGAGAAAAGGGCGGCCAGGGAAAGGAAGCCGATCTCACGATCCCGCCGGTGGCCGGCTATCGGTTCGTCTACAGCTACGACCGCAAGGCCGGCCGGATGAGGGTGGTCGACGCCGGCACGGGCAAGGTGGCCAAGACGTACGAAGCCGAGGGCGACCGCTTCTATGCCCATATGGGCATCCCCGAAAGGCTCATTGCCGTGGGCCCGGACTTCATCGCGGGCTACAACCTCGGGTAGCGCCCCGGTACTCGGAACGAGGCAGTGAGACTGCCCGCGCATCGCCTCCCCGCACCCTCCGTACGACTCAAGCAATCGAGAAGGCAGCCACTCATGAGACCCCTCGGCACCGGCGACCCCTTGCGCCTCGGCCCCTACAGGCTCCACGGAGTCCTCGGTGAAGGAGGCATGGGCAAGGTGTACGTCGGGCAGGACGCTGCGGGTACCACCGCGGCCGTGAAGGTCCTGCGGCCCGAGGTGGCCCATGACCAGAGTCTCGCCCAACGCTTTGTCCGCGAAGCCCAGATGGCGCAGGCCGTCACGAGCCGGGGTGTGGCCCGAGTCCTGGGCGCACAGACCGAGGGGGGTCGGCCCTGGATCGCCACCGAGTTCCTTGCGGGACCGACGCTCGACCAGGCCGTTGGGGCGCACGGCCCCCTCGACGAGCCGACCGTCCACGTGCTCGCCTCCGCCCTGGTGCGCACGCTGGCCGACATTCACGCCGCGGGACTCATCCACCGCGATCTCAAACCGTCCAACATCGTCCTGACGTCCTCGGGGCCGCGGATCATCGACTTCGGCATCGCCCGCCCTGAGCACGGCCTGACGTTGACAACGACGGGCCAGACTCCGGCCACCCCCGGCTACGGCGCCCCCGAGCAGGTGCTCGGGCAGCGTGTCGGACCATCCGCGGACGTGTTCTCCCTGGGTGCTGTGCTGGTGTACGCGATCACGGGGGAGCAGGCCTACGACGGCACGCACGTTGCGGCGGTGCAGTACGAAGTCGTGCACGGCGAACCCCGTCTGGACCGCGTGCCGCAGGAGCTCGTGCCGCTGATCGGACCGTGCCTCGCCAAGGACCCCGCTCACCGGCCGACGCCTGCTCAGATGGCTGTGGTCTTCGCCCCGGCACGTGGCGCGGACCGCATCTGGCGCCGCGGTCCGCTGGCGACGGATATCGAACAGCGTGAGCGCACCGTCCATCAGTTGACCACGATGGTCTCGCCGTCCGGTGCGAAGCCGATCACGCGCCGCCGCCTGCTGACCGGGCTCGCGGTGGGCGGAGCCGTTGTGGCAGCGGGGGGAGGCACGGTGGCCTGGTGGCTGGGCCGCGACGAGGATCCGTTCGCGCTGCCCCCGGCTGCCGAAACACCCGTCGCCGAGGCCGGAAGCGCTACGAGCAAGAAGCCCACTCCGCTGTGGGGCCCTGAACGGGTGCGGGCCAAGAAGTCCTCCAAGGTTCTGCCCGTTCGGGACGTCCTCCTGCTCGGCGCCGTCGGCGGGGGCATCGCCGCGCACAGCGTCGTGGACGGTGCTCAGCGCTGGAAGGCCCCCACCGTGGACGCCGGTGCGGGATACCTCTCTCTGTCCGACTCCCTCGTCGCGGCGGTGGACCGGAAGGGCGACATGGTGACCTTCGTCGCCGCCACGGGTGAGGCCCGGTGGACGGTGAAGGCAGCGGCCAAGTACCTGCTCGCCGCCGACGACTCGGCCGTCTACGTTGTCACGACCGACGGCCGTCTGCGCAGTGTCAGCCGCTCGAACGGCAAGATCCTCTGGACGGCACGGAGCGATGCGGATCTCCTGGCGAAGAATCTCCCGAACGGCGCCACCAAACGCCCCCCTGTGGGCGTCGCAGCGCGCGGTCGTGTCGTGGCCGCGACAGCAGTCGGCCAGGTCATCGCCATCGACTCGGCCAACGGACACCAGGTATGGAACATCGACGACCAGTCATCCATCGACTTCGCGCTGATCGATCCCGTGGTTCTCGGCGACACGGTCTTCATCAACGGTGGCTCCCTGACTGCCCGTAACCTCGCCGACGGCGCGGAGCTGTGGGCGAAGAGCGAACGGGTCGAGGGAAAACTGCAGCCCTCAGGCCCTCCATTGGTGCGGGGCAAGACGGTCTACTCCACGCAGGGCCCGTACATCCTGGGCTTCGACGCGGCTACTGGGACCGAGGTGTGGAGGTCCCCGAAGGCCTATTTCATGTACAGCCCCGTTGTGGTGCAGGAGAACACGGTGTGCGCCATCAACCCGCGAGGCGGCAGCGGCGACGAGCCCGAAGTGCAGACCGCGTCCCTGGACGACCGCAAGAGCACCTGGACGTATGCGATGCCGAAGGATGCCGGCAACTACGGGCTGGTGGGCGACGGCAATCGTGTGTTTGCGGTGGCGGGGGAGGAGGTGCTGGCCCTGCGGGGCTAGAGCACGTCCTCCAGTTCCTGGAGCAGCCGTCGTTTGGGCCGGGCGCCGACCATCGACTTCACCGGCTCGCCCCCGCGGAACACCATCAGCGTCGGCATCGACAGCACGCCGTACCGCACCATGACCTCCGGGTTGGTGTCCACATCGAGCTGTACGACCTTGAGCCGGTCGGCCTCCTCGGCGGCGAGAGCGCTCAGCACCGGCGCGAGCTGGCGGCACGGGCCGCACCAGTCGGCGGTGAACTCCACCAGGACCGGCAGTCCCGCCTTCAGCACCTCGTCGTCGAAGTCGTTGTCCGTCACCGCGGCGACGCCTTCTGCGTGGATCATTCGTCTTCCCCTCCGTACGTCAGTTCACAGCGTGGCTCCGGACCGCCCGGAACATCGGCCTGCGCCTCCAGCTCCGCCCGCGCAAGCTGCGCCCCGACCTGGGCGCGCACCGACTGAAGCTGGTCGATGAGCGTGTCCAGCTCACCGAGCTTGGCGCGGTAGACGGCGAGCGAGGCGGGGCAGGAGTCGCCCGCCGGGTGCCCGGCGCGCAGACAGTCGACGAAGGGTCTGGTCTCCTCCAGATCGAACCCGAAGTCCTGCAGGGTCCGGATCTGCTGGAGCAGCCGCAGATCGTCCTCGTCGTACGTGCGGTAGCCGTTCACCGCGCGCCGGGCGGGCAGGAGCCCGCGGGACTCGTAGTAGCGCAGAGTGCGGGTGGTCGTCCCGGCCCGCTCCGCCAGCTCGCCGATTCGCATGTCCTCGACGGTAATCCTTGACGTCGGCGTCAAGGCAACAGGCTGATCCCCCCGGCTCAGGACTCCGCGGTGACGGCCTCGTACGTGCTCGCCCAGTCGTCGGCGCCGTGGCCCTTCGCTATCGCCCTGTCGGCGACGGACTTGATGGACTCCAGGTGGGAGACGTCGAGACCGCGGGTCTGCGCCGCGTGCAGGATGTGCTCGACGCCCACCGCCATCATGCCGAGGTTGGCCTGTGTTCCCGGATAGCTGCCCGCGTCGATGTTGGCCGCCGTGTACTCCGCGATGGGCGGCAGAATCTGGACGATGGTGCTCAGATACGGGGCGATGTCGACCGCCTTGACCCCGTCGGCCCTGGCCAGCGCGTACGCGTGCACCAGGCCCGAGATGCTGCCGTAGAAGAAGTCGAGCAGCGACAGATCGTAGAGCGCGGCGAGCCCGGGATCCGTGCCGACGAACGCGGCCTTGCCGCCGAGGGCCTTCAAGGCGGACTCGTACCGCTCGAACGCCTCCTGCGAGCCGGAGTAGAAGAGCAGCGCGTCGGGCGAGCCGATGAGCGGGGTCGGCACCATGACCGCGCCGTCCAGATAGGCGATGGACCGCTCGGCCGCCCAGGCCGCCGCCGCCCTCGAGCGCTCCGGCGTGTCCGAGGTGACATTGACCAGCGCCCGGCCTTGAAGCGCATCGCCCAGGGGGTCGAGGATCGCCTGGGCGGCGTCGTGGTCGACCACGCAGACGACGGTCAACTCGCTTGCCCGTACGGCCTCTTCCGCGCCGGCGGCGCGGACCGCGCCGCGGGCGGTGAGCTCGTCGCCCTTGCCGGGAGAGCGGTTCCAGACGGTGGTGGGGTGGCCCGCGTCGAGGAGGGCGCCGGCGAGGGCCTGGCCCATCGCGCCGAGCCCGAGGACGGTGACAGAAGTACGGACGGTGGCAGAGGCAAGGGGGCCGTTCTTGGTGGTGGACATGTCCGTCATGCTTCTTCGGCGTCCAACTCCCCCACAAGTACCTACAAATAAGTCAGCTACGCACCGCAAGGTAAACATCGAGGTCAGTGCGGTGCCGCCAGGTCACTGCGTGGCAGGTGGGTACGGGGTATGTCACCGCGGATCACGTCACCGCGGGGGCAGCAGCGGCCTGCGTTCCACCGGCGAGGTCAGCACGACCGATGTCGTCGTACGACCGAGAGCCGACGTCTGCTCCAGTACGTCCTCGAGATGGACCGTGTCGGTCACCGCGACCTTGATGATCCAGCAGTCCTCGCCGACGACATGGTGGACCTCGATCACCTCGGGGCGGGCGAGCAGCTCCAGAGTCCTGGGGTGCTTGAGGTTGTAGCCGCCGTGCGGATTGACGCCTGGATGCCGTAGCCGAGGCGGGCCGGTGAGACATGCGCCCCGTAGCCGGTGATCGCGCCGCAGGCCTCCGGCCGGCGCACCCGTTCCGTGACCGCCGCCGGGCTCAGCCGCACCCGGCGCCCGAGTTCGCTGAGTTTGATGCGGCCCAGATCCGGCTGGCCAGGCAGATGCTGGGCGAGCGGCTGGTCTCGGTACAGAACCGGTACTCGCCCGCGGTGCGCGACAGCGAGGCGGAGCTGCGCTCTGCGCGGAGCTGGGCCTCGCCTTCCTTCCGTGGAGTCCGCTCGGCGGGATCTCACGGAGTTCGCTGGACGGGCCGTCGGGACTGAACGGCGCAACAGGAGCGGAGGGAGCGGGCCCGGAAGTGACAGGTCCGTACGCCGCCTTCCACCAGGTGGCGCGAGAGTGGCGTGAGCCCCCAACAAACCGCCCTGGCCTGGCTTTTGGCGAAGTCTCCGGCTGTGATCCCGATCCCGGGCGCGAGCCGGCCGCAGACCATCCGGAATTCCGCGGCGGCCGCCGGACTCACGTTGAGCGCGCCGGAGCTGGCGGCGCTTGACGCCTCGTCGGCCCATGGGAGCGACGGGAGCGACGCGGCCGTCCGCTCCTGACCAGCGGTTCAGTCCAAACGGGCGACGCGTTCAGGAAGTTAACGGTGTGCAGCCATTGACGGCTGGACTGTCTACATCTACAAAACTGTTTGAGAGCGCTCTCACATCCCTCGGCACCACCCTCCCGGAGGTGTTCCTTGAGCACGAGCCGCATCAAACGCACCCCCTTGCTCACCGTGATCGTCGCCATGACCGTGGCCCTCGCCGGTTTCATCGCCGTGACCGGCGCGGGGTCGGCTCGCGGTGACGTACCGCCCACGCCCGGCTGGAATCTCCAGTGGAGCGACGATTTCAACGGCGCCAACCGCACCCTGCCCTCGTCGGCCAACTGGCAGATCGACCTCGGCCACGCCTACCCGAACGGGCCCGGCAACTGGGGCACCGGCGAAATCCAGAACTACACCAACAACCCCGACAACCTCAGCCTCGACGGCACCGGCAATCTGCGCATCACCCCCCTCCGGGACGGCGGGGGCAACTGGACCTCCGGCCGTGTCGAGACCAAGCGCACCGACTTCAAGGCCCCGGCCGGGGGAACGCTGCGCATCGAGGGCCGGATCCAGATGCCGAATGTGACCGGCCAGGCCGCGCTCGGCTACTGGCCCGCCTTCTGGGCCCTCGGCGCGCCCTACCGCGGCAACTACTGGAACTGGCCGTCCATCGGCGAGTTCGACATCATGGAGAACGTCAACGGCATCAACTCCGTCTGGGGTGTGCTGCACTGCGGGGTCAACCCCGGCGGCCCCTGCAACGAGACCAGCGGCATCGCCAACAACCGCGCCTGCCCCGGCGCGAGTTGCCAATCCGCATTCCACACGTACCGCTTCGAGTGGGACCGCTCCACCTCCCCCAATGAACTGCGCTGGTACGTGGACGGCCAGCTGTTCCACAGCGTCGCCGAGAACCGCGTGGACGCCGGGACCTGGGCGAACATGACCAACCACGCGGGCTACTTCATCCTGCTCAATGTCGCGATCGGCGGCGCGTTCCCCGACGCGCTGGCCGGCAAGACCCCGACGCCCGCGACCGTCCCCGGCCGCCCCATGCTCATCGACTACATCGCCGTCTGGACCAAGGGCGGCGGCTCGACCGCCCCGCCCACGACACCGCCCACGACCGACCCGCCCACCACTCCCCCGCCCTCCGGCTCCTCCCAGCTGTATCTGCGTACGGGAGGCGGCGCGGGCGACGCGGCGGCATCGGCCTCGACGGTGAGCCTCGCCTCGGCGGGCGGCGCCGACCACGACGGCAACCCGCACAACCCGCAGGTCTTCACCTCGGCCGGGATCACCAGGAAGTACAACGGCGGCGCGACACAGTTCGACCTGTTCCTCGACGCGGGCTCCACGGTGGCCAACGGCCAGCAGATCAGGGTGAGTTACGACCGTACGGGCGACGGGAGCTGGGACCGGACGGAGACGTACAACTACTTCGCCACCGACCCCGTCGCGGGCTGGGAGCACTACACCCAGGCGAAGGGCCTCAAGTCGTCCACCGGGGCGCTCGGCGATCTGACGAACGGCAAGGTGCAGATCGAGGTCTGGAACGCCATCGGCGGCGGTGCCAGCACGGTCGGCGTCGGCAACCAGTCCGTCGTACGCATCCCCTTCGACTGAATCCAGTGAACCCAGTGAACCCAGTGAACCCAGGAGGACCACAATGTTCCGCCGACTGCTCGCGAGCCTTGCCGCCGTGATCTTCCTGATCACGGCGGGATGGATCACCGCGAGGACCGAACGGGCGGCTCCCGACACCGTTTCGGGCCACACCGCATCCCACCGTGCCATGACGGGCCACAACGGCCATGCCTACACCTTCACCGCCGCCCAGACGGCCGCGATCGTCGCACAGGCCGCGGCCCCGGTGCGCGGCAGCGAATTCCGCGCGGACTGCTTCTCCAGCCACCGCAAGGGCGACGACCCGATCGTCTTCCCGGGGCAGGTGGGCCGTTCGCACATCCATGAGTTCTACGGGAACAGGACCGCGAACGCGGCCTCGACGCTCCAGTCGCTGGCCGCCGGCACCACCAACTGCACGCCCACGGTGGACCTTTCCTCGTACTGGACCCCCACCCTCTACAAGAACGGAGTCCCGGTGGCCCCCGAGCGGGTCACCGTCTACTACCAGGGCATCACCGACCACACCCGGGCCGTGGCCCATCCGCGCGGTCTGCGCTACGTCGTCGGCAACTCCCTGGCCACCTCTCCCGATCAGAACCCGGCAGCGCGCTGGTCGTGCGTGGGGCGGCCCGAGTCCAGCCGGGAGTTCATCAACTGCCCGCCCGGCACCAAGCTGGAGAACTATCTGGACTTCCCGACCTGCTGGGACGGGAAGAACCTGGACAGTGCCAACCACCGGGACCACATGGCGTACGCGGCCGGTCAGACCTGCCCCGCTTCGCACCCCGTGGTCGTGCCGCGGCTGGAGCTGCTGATCACCTGGCCGGTCAACGGCGGCGGGCTGACGCTCGCGGGCACCAGAAACGGCGTCAATGTGACCGACCAGCCCGGCTACACCTTCCACGGCGACTTCTTCAACGCCTGGGACGACGGTGAGCTGAAGCGCCGGGTGGCCAACTGCATCGTCGCGGGGTACATCTGCGGGACGGACGGCAATCCGATCCAGCAGTGAGCCCCATTCGTGCGAATCCGGGTCCGGGACGCCCAGCAGCCTGCGAATCAGGGCGTCCCGGTCCGGTTCGTCCGGCTCACCGGCTTGTACGTGTGAGTACTCCTCCCACCTCGCCGATGCCGTGGGAACCAGGCTCCCGGCCGGGGCCCTCGACGCCGCCCCGGCCTTGGCGCGCTCGGCCCGCGGGAAGGTCGCGGCGAGCAGCGAGAGCGTGGCGGGCGTGATCATCGCGGCGCCGACACCCATGACGGCGCGGGCCGTGATGACCCCGGCCGAACTGTCGACGAGATCCGGCGACCGCGCCCGCGCCGAAGACGAGGAGTCCGAGGACGAGGGCGCCGCGGCGGCTGTATGTGTCGCCGATCGCGCCGAGCAGCAGCTGTTCGGCCTGATGGAGGCGGTGAACGACGCCGCCCTGGCTCCGGCCGAGGCGGGGCGGGCGGCGGCGGCGCTTCTCTCGGCGGGGGTCGGGGCGGAGCGGGCGCGGGAGCTCGTGGCGGGGCTGTAGGACGGGAAGCAGATTGCGGCTCGGCTAAAATCAGAAGTGTGGACCTGGTACAGGCGATCGCTCAGCCCAGACGGCGCGAGATCCTCCGGCTGATCTGGAACGACGAGCTGCCCGCAGGCGAGATCGCGGCCCGCTTCGAGGTCACTTTCGGCGCGGTGTCCCAGCATCTGAAGGTGCTGCGGGACGCGGGCCTGGTGACGCTGCGCAAGGACGGAACCAAGCGGTTCTACCGGGCCGACCGGGAAGCCCTCGGACCGCTCTTCGGCTTCCTCCAGTCCGTGTGGGGCAGCAAGTTCGACACCCTGGGCCGCCTCGCAGAAGAGGCCGGACCGAAGGAAGCGTGAGGAGTGCCCGCCCTCCGCCACGGGGGGAGGCGGAGGGCGGAGCGGATGCGCCGTCCTCAACGGCCTGACGAGCACCAGCAGTTCGGTACCGGCGGCCGCCGGTCAGACCTTCAGGCCCGCTTCGTCCTCCTCCCGCGGCTCAGGCACGCCCAACTTCGTCTCCGGCGCCGCGTCGGCGTGACCGTCGTCGAGCAGCGTCTTCTCGTCGAACGGGATCCTCCCGGCCAGCACCTCGTCGACCCGCGCCTTGTCGATCTCCTTCGTCCACGTCCCGATCAGCACCGTCGCGACCGCGTTGCCCGCGAAGTTGGTCAGTGCACGCGCCTCGCTCATGAAGCGGTCGATACCGACGATCAGGCCGACGCCGTCGACCAGCTCCGGCCGGTGCGACTGCAGACCGCCCGCCAGCGTGGCCAGCCCGGCCCCGGTGACGCCCGCCGCACCCTTCGACGCCACGAAGAGGAAGAGGAGGAGCGGGATCTGCTCCCCGATCGACATAGGCCGGCCCATCGCGTCGGCGATGAAGAGCGAGGCCATCGTCATGTAGATCATGGTGCCGTCGAGGTTGAAGGAGTAACCGGTCGGAACGGTGATGCCGACCACCGGCTTGCTCACACCCAGGTGCTCCATCTTCGCGATGAGCCGCGGGAGCGCGGACTCGGAGGAGGAGGTGGACAGGATCAGCAGGAACTCACGGCCCAGGTACTTGAAGAGCGTCAGGATGTTGAGGCCCGCGACAAGGCGCAGCAGCGTGCCGAGCACGATGACGACGAAGAGGAAACAGGTCACATAGAACCCGAGCATCAGCACGGCGAGGCTCTTGAGCGCGTCCAGACCGGCCGACCCGGTGACGGCGGCGATCGCGCCGAAGGCGCCGATCGGCGCGGCCCACATCACCATGGCAAGAATGCGGAAGACGAGCCGCTGGATGTGCTCGACACCGCGCAGCACCGGCTCGCCGACCGAGCCCATCGCCTGCAGCGCGAAGCCGACGAGCAGCGCGACGAGCAGGGTCTGCAGAACCTCGCCGGTGGTGAAGGCGGAGACGATCGTGGTCGGGATGATCCCGAGCACGAACTCGACCGGGGGCTTGGCCTCGGCCGACACCTGGCCCTGGCCCGCCTCCTTGACCGCGTCGGTCAGCGCGAGGCCGTCACCGGGCTGCAGGATGTTGCCGACGACCAGGCCGATGGCGAGGGCGACCATCGACATCACCAGGAAGTAGCCGAGCGCTATCCCGCCGACCGCGCCGACCTTGGCGGCCTTTCGCACCGAGCCGATGCCCAGCACGATCGTGCAGAAGATGATCGGCGAGATCATCATCTTGATCAGATTCACAAAGCCGGTACCCAGCGGCTTGAGCTCAACAGCGAACTCGGGGGCAGCCAGGCCCACCGTGATGCCCAGCGCGACCGCGATGATGACCGCGATATAGAGATAGTGGGTACGGTCCCGCCTGACGGCTCCAGTAGCCACGGGGTCCTCCTCATTCCGATTCGTCCATGTCCCTATGGATGCCGTGACTATCCACCAGCCTGTGACGCCGGTCACCCTTACGTTCGTTTCGTTCACACAAAATCGGCCAGGCAGACTGATTGCATGCGCATACCTCGCCCCCGCAGCCTCGCCGGGCAGCTCTTCGCGATGCAGGTCGTGCTGGTCGCCGCGATCGTGGCGGGCTGCGCCCTCTTCGCGTATGTCACCGACCGCTCCCAGGCCGAGGAGACGGCGCGGCTGCAGTCCACCGCCACCGCCACCGCCGTCGCGCGGTCGCCCTCGGCGATCGCGGCGGCGCGCTCCGCGCATCCGAGCGAGCCGCTTCAGCCGTATACGGAGCAGCTGCGCCGGGACGCGGGCGTCACCTTCGTCGTGATCATGGCCCCGGACGGAACTCGGTGGACGCATCCGGAACCGGGCGAGATCGGCAAGAAATATCTGGGGCACATCGACGAGGCTCTGAAGGGCAAGATCTACAGCGAGAAGCACTTGGGCGTGCTCGGACCCTCGGTGCGGACGGTGGCGCCCATCTACGACAACGGGAAGATCACCGGGCTCGTCAGCGCGGGCATCACCATCCAGAAGATCAGCGAGAAGGTGAGCCAGCAGGTCGCCGCGCTGCTCGGTGTCGCAGGCGCGGCGCTCACGCTGGGCGGCCTCGGCACGTATGTGATCAACGCGCGGCTGCGGCGGCATACGCATGGTATGAACGCGGCCGAGCTGAGCCGGATGCACGACTACCACGCGGCCGCGCTGCATGCCGTGCGCGAGGGGCTGTTGATGCTCGACGGTCGGCGGCGGATCGCCCTGGTCAACGACGCGGCCCGGGAGTTGCTCGGTCTTGACGACGACGCGGTCGGCCGGCCGGTGGCCGAACTCGGCCTGCCGTCCCCGCTCACGGGCGCGCTGCTGGCGGCCGAGCCGCGCGTCGACGAGGTCCATCTGACGGCCGACCGGGTCATCGTCGTGAACACCAGCCCGGTCGTCGGCGGCGAGCAGCGCGGCACGGTGGTGACCCTGCGGGACCACACCGAACTGCAGGCACTCTCGGGCGAGTTGGACTCTGAGCGCGGCTTCACACAGGCGTTGCGCTCTCAGGCGCACGAAGCGGCCAATCGCCTGCATACGGTCGTCTCGCTGATCGAGCTCGGCCGGGAGGACGAGGCGGTCGACTTCGCGACCGCGGAGCTGGAGCTGGCTCAGGTGCTGACCGACCGCGTCGTCGGCGCGGTCGGCGAACCGGTGCTGGCCGCGCTGCTGCTGGGCAAGGCGGCTCAGGCCAACGAGCGCGGCGTGGAGCTGGTCCTCGCGGAGGACAGCCGCATCGACGACGGCGTTCTGCCTCCGTCGCTTCCGGCGCGCGACCTGGTGACGATCCTGGGCAACCTGATCGACAACGCGGTCGACGCGGCGTCGGAGGCGGCGGCGGGCGGGCGGGGCGCCGGAGCCCTTGACGGGGTGGACGGCCAGGATCGGGTCACCGTCACCGCCGCGGACGGCCAGGATCGGGTCATCGTCACCGCCGCGGACGGACAGGACCACGACCCCGTCACCCCCGCGGACGGACAGGACCACGACACCGTCACCCCCGCGGACGGCCGGGCCGTACAGCCGCTCCGTGCCCGGGTCACCGTCACCGCGCGTGCCGACCGCGGCGAGCTGCTGCTGCGGGTCGCCGACACCGGCGCGGGCGTCGACCCCGCCGACGCCGAGGAGGTCTTCCGGCGCGGCTGGTCCACGCGCGGCGCGGGGCGCGGGCTGGGGCTCGCGCTCGTCCAGCAGGCGGCGCACCGCAGCCGCGGCACGGTGCTGCTGGCCGAGGGCCCGGACGGCGGCGCGGAGTTCACCGTACGGCTGCCGCTGCACACGGCGGAGGTGCGGGCATGAGCGCGGCGCCCCACCGGACGCCGCCGCCTCCTGAAGGCCGAGGCGCCCCCGCCCGACGCACAGCCGGACCGTGCACCCACGGATCCCGCACCCCCGGGCCACACGCCCGGCGACCGCGGCCCGCGCCGGGCGCGCCTGGGCTGCATACTGCAAGGCGCGTCGTCCGCCGTCCGCACCCCGACCCGCCGGGCACCCGGCGCCCCCACGCCCCCGCGCGCCCACCGCGCCCCATCGAGGTGTCCCCATGAGCAGCACCAGCGACCCCATCAGAGTTCTCGTCGTCGAGGACGACCCCGTAGCCGCCGACGCGCACGCCCTCTACGTCGGCCGCGTCGCCGGGTTCACCGTCGCCGGGGTCGCTCACTCGCGGGCCGAGGCCGTACGCGTCCTCGAGCGGACCGATGTCGGTCTTCTCCTCCTCGACCTCTACCTCCCCGACGGGCACGGGCTCCAGCTCGTCCGTTCCCTGCGCGCCGCCGGGCACTCCGCCGACGTCATCGCCGTCACCTCCGCCCGCGACCTCGCGATCGTCCGCGAAGGCGTGTCCCTCGGAGTCGTCCAGTACGTCCTGAAGCCCTTCACCTTCGCCACCCTCCGGGACAGGCTCACCCGGTACGCCGAGTTCCGTGCCACGGCCGGTGAGGCCAGCGGCCAGGACGAGGTGGACCGGGCGCTCGCCGCCCTCCGCGCGCCCCAGGGTGCCGGGAGCGCCGGTCTGCCCAAGGGGCTCAGCGCCCCGACGCTGGAGGCCGTCACCCGTACCCTGCGCAAGTCCACGACCGGGCTCACCGCCGCCGAGGCCGGCACCGCCGTCGGGATCTCGCGGATCACCGCGCGCCGCTACCTCGAGCACCTGGTCGCCGAAGGACGAGCGGTGCGCAGTCCGCAGTACGGGCAGATCGGGCGTCCCGAGCTCCAGTACCGGTGGAGGCCCTCCACCCGCTGAACGAGCCCGCGACCCAGTGAACAAGAGCGCCGAACCCGCCGGACGAGCCGGCGACCCAACTGATTGCGCCACTCAACGACCTTGCCCTGCACGGGGATTGACCTTGTGAAGGGGCCGGTCCTACGGTCACGGCAGCCCCCGTGGCCCGGGCCCCGGTCCGGAGCACCCGGCTCAGAGGAGGTCGTGCCCGTGCGCCCCACCGCCCCACTGATCCTCATCACCGCCGTCGCCGCGCTCGCCGCAGGAACACTCACCGCCTGCGGCGGCGGCTCCGGTGGCGACCCCGACACCGTCAAGGTCGCCTACAACCGGTCCACCGACAACAAGATCCGCTTCAAGGACGCCCATCTCGAGGCCGCGAAGAAGCAGTTCGAGAAGGACCACCCGGGCAAGAAGATCAAGCTCATCCCGATCCAGGCCCCGGACAACGACTACGCCACCAAGGCGCAGCAGATGATGCGCTCCCCGAAGACCGCGCCCGATCTGCTCTACGAGGACACCTTCCGTATCAACTCCGACATCAAGGCCGGGTACTTGAAGCCGCTGGACACCTATCTGCCAAAGTGGGACCAGTGGGGCCAGTTCGTCGACACGGCGAAGGCGGCGGCCAAGGCGGAGGACGGCAAGACGTACGGCATCCCGGACGGCACCGACACCCGCGGACTGTGGTTCAACAAGGCGATCTTCGCCAAGGCCGGTCTGCCCGCCGACTGGCAGCCCAAGAACTGGGCGGAGATCCTGGACGCGGCCCGCACCGTCAGGAAGAAGGTCCCGGGCGCCATCCCGCTCAATGTCTACACCGGCAAGGGCCCCGGCGAGGCGGCCGTGATGCAGGGCTTCGAGATGCTGCTGTACGGCACCGGTGAGGACCCGCTCTACGATCCCTCCGCCAAGAAGTGGGTGGCCGCGGGCAAGGGATTCCAGGACTCGCTCGACTTCGTACACACGGTGTACTCGGAGAAGCTCGGCCCGGACGTCTCCGACGCGCTCGACCCCAATGTCGGCACGCGGGTCGCCACCGAGTGGTTCCCCGAAGGCAGGCTCGCGATCTCCCTGGACGGCTCCTGGATGGGCCAGAACTGGGTGAACAAGGGGCCCAAGGAGTGGCCGGACTGGGGCAAGGAGCTGGCCCAGACCCCGATGCCCACCCAGAACGGCCAGGCGCCCGGCAAGGTGTCCATGTCCGGCGGCTGGGCCTGGTCGATCCCGCAGAAGTCGAAGAATCCCGATCTCGCCTTCGACTTCATCAAGACGCTGCAGACCAAGCAGAACGCGACCCAGTGGTGCGTGGTCGCCGCGCAGATCGCCGTACGCAAGGACGTGGCCGCGGAACCGAAGTATCTGAAGTCCATGCCGGGCATCGACTTCTTCACCGGGCTCGTCCAGTACACCCACTACCGGCCCGCGCTGCCCGTCTATCCGCAGGTGTCGACGGAGATCGGGGAGGCGATGGAGAAGGTGACGACGGGTGATGCCTCGGCAGCGGAAGCGGCGAAGGCGTACAACGACCAGCTGAAGACGATCGTCGACGGCGCGGTCGTCACCAAGTGAGCACCCGGGGAACGGGGTTGTGGCGGTGGGTGCCGATCGCCCCCGCCACCGTCCTGCTGCTGCTGTTCCTCGCGGGACCCATCGGCTACTGCGTCTGGATCGCCTTCACCAACACCCAGCTGACCGGCGCGTCGGGATCCGACTTCGTCGGCCTGGACAATTTCCGCCGGGCCTTGACGGACGACGACTTCCGTAACGCCGTCCGGCTCACGCTCGTCTTCACCTTCGTCTCGGCGGTCCTCGGCCAGAACACGCTGGGCCTGGCGCTGGCGGGACTGATGCGGGCCGCCTCCCGTCCCGTACGCACCGTCACCGGGACCCTGGTGATCACCGCCTGGGTGCTGCCGGAGATCGTCGCGGCGTTTCTGCTGTACACCTTCTTCCGCCGGGAGGGGACGCTGAACGCCGTGCTGGACTGGCTGCATCTGCCGTCCCAGAACTGGCTCTTCACACTGCCGATCCTGGCGGTGTCCTTCGCCAATGTCTGGCGCGGTACGGCCTTCTCGATGCTGATCTACTCCGCCGCGCTCGCCGAGATCCCGCGCGACATCACGGAGGCGGCGGAGGTCGACGGGGCGAGCGGGCCGCGCCGGGTCTGGCACATCACGCTGCCGATGATCCGCCGTTCCATCGGCACGAATCTGATGCTGAACACGCTCTCCACGCTCTCGGTCTTCGGTCTGATCTGGGCGATGACGCGCGGCGGCCCGGGCAACCGCAGCCAGACGCTGCCGGTGTTCATGTACGACCAGGCGTTCCTCAAGAGCCTGATCGGCTACGGCACGGCGGTGGCACTGCTGCTCCTGCTGGTGGGCTCGCTGTTCTCGATCGTCTATCTGCGCCTGATGAAGGTGGAGGTGTGATGCGCCGGACCACCCGCGCCCGGCTCGCCGCCAATGCCGCCCTGCTGCTCACCGCCGCGGCCTTCGCGCTGCCGCTGCTGTGGCTGCTGCTGGCGTCGGTGAACGCGGAGGCCGACCTGCGGGTACGGGCGCCGTCGTCGTTCACTGCGGACAATTTCGACGCGGTGCTCACCGACGAGATCACCTTCACGCCGATGCTCAACAGCCTGCTGCTGTGCGGCGGCGCGACCCTGCTGACGGTGGGGTGCGCGGCGCTCGCCGCATATCCGCTCTCCCGGCACCACTCGCGCTTCAACCGGCCGTATCTGCTGACGATCCTGTTCACGACGTGCCTGCCGATCACCGCGGTCATGGTCCCGGTGTACGGACTGTTCGTGCAGGTCAATCTGATCGACACGATGTACGGTACGGGGCTCTTCCTCGCCACCTCCCAACTGCCGTTCTCCATCTGGCTGATGAAGAACTTCATGGACGGCGTCCCGGTGGTGCTGGAGGAGGCGGCCTGGACGGACGGCGCGTCGAATCTGCAGACGCTCACCAGGGTCGTACTGCCGCTGATGGGCCCGGGGCTGACCGTGGTGACGATCTACACGTTCATCCAGCTCTGGGGGAACTTCTTCGTACCGTTCATGCTGATCCTGTCCCCGGAGCAGATGCCTGCGTCGGTCTCGATCTTCACCTTCTTCGGCAACTACGGCTCGGTGATCTACGGGCAGCTCGCGGCGTTCTCGATTCTGTACTCGGCGCCGGTGCTGGTGCTGTACGTGCTGATCGCGCGGAGGCTGGGCGGCGGCTTCGCACTGGGCGGCGCGGTCAAGGGCTGACGAATCACCCGGTACGTTACCAATGGGTACGATCAGCTCGGACGTTCCTACGACAAGTGGCGTTGGGGGAACGCACCGTAGTCGCCGCCCACACCCGCCGCCTAGCGTGTGCGCGTGCACCCCATCCCCGCTCCACGCTTCAACGCCCTCGCCGCGCGCCGACTGCGCGAGGCCCTGGGTATGGCGCCAGGCCATGTCGCGTACGGTCTCCGCGCCCAGTACGGGCTCCAGATCACACCGGACACGGTGGTCGCCTGGGAGCGCGGTGTCGCCTCGCCCGGTTCACGGGAACTCACCGCGCTCGCCGGCGTGTTGTGGTGCGCGCAGAGTGAGCTGCTCGCCGCCGCGACGACCCTGCGCGAGCATCGGATGGCGCAGGGCCTCGCCCCCGACGAGCTGGCGCTGCGGGTCGGCGTGGACGCCGCCGCGTATCTGCGGATGGAGGAGTCGGGGCGCTGGCGCGGCAATGAACGGCAGACCGCGGCGCTCGCCGAGGCGCTGGACCTGACACCGCGCGAGCTGCTGACGGCGACCGGCCAGGACGAGGAGCTGGCGGAGTTGCTGCGGGACGCGGTGAAGGCGCGCTGGCAGGCTTACGTACGCCCGGTGGTGAAGATGCTGCCGATGGACCGGGGCCATCTCGAGGACGTACTGGAGGAGCTGCACGCCGACTACCAGTCCCGTATGGTCGCGACGCTCAGCTGGGGCTCCGCCTCACAGGACACCGGGGAGCCGGGCCGGGAGTTCCTGGAGCGGATCGTCGACCACTTCTGGCAACTGACCCACGTCTAGTTGCCGTTGGCGGTTGCATCGCGGTCGAACGAGAACAGCTGCCCCTGCGCGTCCTTCGTGCAGACCTGCTGCACAATCCGCGCCCCGCGCTGCTTCGAGGCGTCCTGCACCCCGGCGCAGAGGTCGCTGTGCAGCGGCCTCAGCCGGTAGCCGCGCACCGGCTTGCCGACCGCCTCCAGCCGGAAGGCCTCGGCCGGTCCGCGTTTGCCGCACTCCTGGTCCGCGAGCGGGGCGCCGGCCTTTGTCGACTTCTCCCCCACACCGGTGCAGCCCGGACCGAAGTCGCGGTGATCCGTCTCTATCCGCCAGGCGGGCTCGACCGGCTTCAGTGCGAAGCGCGGGATGGTGTCCGACGCACACGGCACCTGGTAGAGCTGCCCACTCCGCTGCCCGGCGCGTTCGGCCAGACAGAGCCCGGAGTGGACGGCCCTGATCTTTACGGGTCCTCGCGCCGGTGCGACCACAGCCGTGTGACGCTCCACCGTTGGCTTGTCGTCCTCCGGCAGCAGAAAGGCGATGGTGACCGCCACCGCGGCCGTGCCCAGCGCGACGACGGCCGGCCACTTCGCACGGGAGCGCCAGGACCGGCGCGGCGGCTCGGGTGGTGTCGCCTCCTCCGGCCCGGGGCCGGCCTCCTGCTCGCCGACGCCGTAGTCGGGGACCTCGACGGCCTGCCGCTCACGCCGGGTGAGCTCCTTTCGGACCCGCAGCCAGCTCTCGGTCGCTCCGGGGCCGCAACCGCAGGCGCGTACGAACGCCGCCACCAGCTCCTCGCGCGGCACCGTGCTGCGGCTGAGCATATTGGCGACGGTGGAGCGCGGCAGTACGTCGCCGACCGCTTCCGCCCGGGCGGTCAACTCCCGGTAGGTCAGGCCTGACCAGTCCTTCAGCTGCTGCATCCGGGCCACGAACTCAGGGGAGCTGTGCGCCTGTTCGGGATCAGGAGCACCGTGCCCGGCTGGGGCCATCCGTCCCTCCATCTTCCACTGCACCTGCTGGGACAGGGCTGGGACATGTCCCGGACAGGGAACAGCCTTGCCATTCGCGCCGTTCAACTCAAGAGTGATCTGCGCCAACCACTGCGGAAACCGGCGGGGAAACACGAGCGGCCTTGATCGCACACGGGGGGTGCGGTCAAGGCCGTTCGGCAGCCGGAGCCAGAAACAGACGTCAGAACAGACGTCAGGGCCTACGTCCCAAAGGGCAGGGTCAGAAGACCGATTCCGCCTCACGCATCCGGCTGGCAGGCACGGTCTTCAGCCGCGTGACCGCCTCCGCCAGCGGCACCATCGTGACGTCCGTGCCGCGCAGCGCCGTCATCATGCCGAACTCACCGCGGTGCGCCGCCTCCACGGCATGCCAGCCGAAGCGCGTGGCGAGCACCCGGTCGTACGGGGTGGGCGTACCGCCGCGCTGCACATGCCCGAGGATGACCGGCTTGGCCTCCTTGCCGAGCCGGTGCTCCAGCTCCGCGGCGAGACGGTTGCCGATGCCCTTGAAGCGCTCATGACCGTACTGGTCGATCTCGCCCTTCTCGTACGCCATCGAGCCCTCGGCCGGATGCGCGCCCTCGGCGACGCAGATGACCGCGAACTTCTTGCCGCGCGAGAAGCGCTCCTCGATCATCTTCATCAGGTCCTCGACCTGGAATTGCCGCTCCGGCAGACAGATGCCGTGCGCGCCGCCCGCCATGCCGGACTCCAGCGCGATCCAGCCGGCGTGCCGGCCCATGACCTCGACGACCATGACGCGCTGGTGGGACTCGGCGGTGGTCTTCAGACGGTCGATGGCCTCGGTCGCGACCATGACGGCGGTGTCGAAGCCGAAGGTGCGGTCGGTGGAGGAGATGTCGTTGTCGATGGTCTTCGGTACGCCGACGACGGGCATCCCGGCTTCCGACAGCAGCCGGGACGCGGTGAGCGTGCCCTCGCCGCCGATCGGGATGAGTACGTCGATGCCGTACTGCCGCGCCAACTCCGGGGCGTTCTCGGCGGCTTCACTCAGTCGGCCGCGCTCCAGGCGCGTGGAGCCCAGGATCGTACCGCCGCGGGCGAGAATGCCACTGACCGCGTTGAGGTCGAGCGGACGGTAGTGGCCGTCGAGGAGACCCCTGAACCCGTCCTCGAAACCGATGACTTCATCGCCGTGCCCGGTCAGAGCGCGATGCACGACCGACCGGATCACTGCGTTCAGGCCGGGACAGTCGCCGCCTGCGGTGAGAACTCCGATGCGCATCGTGCTGTGTCTCCTGCTCGTCAGTGATACATGTGAGCCCAGGTTCGATTCTTCCACGGACTTGCGGGGACCCGCGCTCTCAGCTACTCCGCCGGATGGCACTTGGACCGTGCTCGGGGACCTTTGGACCAGCCCCGCCCGGCGGGCGCTCTACCTACCCACAGAGGTATTGTCAAGAGGGCAATGCCGCCCCCGAGCGGTTTTTTTGCACGCCCGGGGTCGCGGATTCAGCTGTATCCACAGGATGTGTACGCCACAGCATGGACGGGAGAGCACGCGTGACGCGCAGCGTGTACGTGACCGGGATCGACCGCGGGGACGGCCGCCAGGTCGTCGAGCTGGGAGTCATGGAACTCCTGACCCGCCAGGTGGACCGGGTGGGTGTCTTCCGGCCGCTGGTGCACGATGGACCCGACCGGCTCTTCGACCTGCTGCGAGTGCGCTACCGGCTGTCTCAGGACGAGGCGACGGTGTACGGCATGGACTACCACGAGGCCGCGGCACTGCAGGCCGAGAAGGGTACCGACGAGCTGGTTTCCCGGCTCGTCGAGCGCTTTCTCCAGGTGGCGCGGGAGTACGAGGTCGTGCTCGTCCTCGGCACGGACTTCTCCGCCACCCAGCTCCCCGACGAGCTGGCGCTCAACGCGCGCCTGGCCAATGAGTTCGGTTCCTCGGTGATCCCTGTGGTGGGCGGCAAGGGCCAGACCGCGGAGTCGGTGCGGGCCGAGACCCGTAACGCCCATCGCGCGTACGAGGTGCTGGGCTGCGACATCCTCGCCATGGCTGTCAACCGGGTCGCCCCCGAGGAGCGCGAAATCATAGCCGAGCGGCTTGCGGCCCGCCTCCCGGTGCCCTGCTACGTACTCCCCGACGAGCCGGCGCTCGCGGCCCCCACGGTCGCCCAGATCACCCATGCGCTGGCCGGCACGGTGCTGCTCGGCGACGACGCGGGACTGGCCAGGGACGCGCTGGACTTCGTCTTCGGCGGTGCGATGCTGCCGAACCTGCTGAACGCCCTGACCCCCGGCTGCATGGTGGTCACCCCCGGCGACCGCGCCGACATCGTGGTGGGCGCGCTCGCCGCGCACTCCGCGGGCACCCCGCCCATCGCGGGCGTCCTGCTGACGCTGAACGAGCGGCCGAGCAAGGAGATCCTCACGCTGGCCGCCCGGCTCGCGCCCGGCACCCCGGTGATCTCGGTCTCCGGGAACAGCTTCCCCACCGCGGCCGAACTCTTCTCGCTGGAAGGCAAGTTGAACGCCGCCACGCCGCGCAAGGCGGAGACCGCGCTCGGCCTCTTCGAGCGCCATGTCGACACCGCCGACCTGGTGGCCCGGATCTCGGTGGCCCGCAGCGGCCGGGTCACGCCGATGATGTTCGAGCACGATCTCCTCGAGCAGGCCCGCGCCCACCGCCGCCGTGTCGTGCTGCCCGAGGGCACGGTGGAGCGGGTGCTGCGCGCCGCCGACGTACTGCTGCGCCGTGACGTCTGCGATCTGACCCTCCTCGGCGACACCGAGGTCATCCGCAAGAAGGCCGCGGACCTCGGCGTCGACCTCGCGTCCGCCCAGCTGATCGACCCGCAGACCTCCGAGCTGCGCCAGGGCTTCGCCGAGCGGTACGCGCAGCTGCGCGCCCACAGGGGCGTGACGGTGGAGCTGGCGTACGACGTGGTGGCGGATGTGAACTACTTCGGCACGCTGATGGTCCAGGAGGGCCTGGCCGACGGCATGGTGTCGGGCTCGGTGCACTCCACGGCCGCGACGATCCGCCCGGCCTTCGAGATCATCAAGACGAAGCCGGACGCATCGATCGTCTCCTCGGTCTTCTTCATGTGCCTGGCCGACAAGGTGCTGGTGTACGGCGACTGCGCGGTCAATCCGGACCCGAACGCCGAGCAGCTCGCGGACATCGCGGTCCAGTCGGCGGCGACCGCGGCCCGCTTCGGCGTGGACCCGCGGATCGCGATGCTCTCGTACTCCACGGGTACCTCGGGCTCGGGCGCGGACGTCGACAAGGTGCGCGAGGCGACCAAGCTGGTGCGGGAGTCCTGTCCGGATCTGCGGGTCGAGGGCCCGATCCAGTACGACGCGGCCGTGGCGCCGTCCGTCGCGGCGACGAAGCTGCCGGACTCGGAGGTGGCGGGCCGGGCGACGGTGCTGATCTTCCCTGACCTCAACACCGGCAACAACACCTACAAGGCCGTGCAGCGCTCGGCCGGCGCCGTGGCCGTCGGGCCGGTGCTGCAGGGTCTGCGCAAGCCGGTGAACGACCTCTCGCGCGGCGCGCTCGTCAGCGACATCGTGAACACGGTCGCCATCACCGCGATCCAGTCCCAGGGGCAGGAGATCCCCGCATGACCGCCACCCGCGTTCTCGTCCTCAACTCCGGCTCCTCGTCGCTCAAGTACCAGCTCCTCGACATGCGCGACGGCGAGCGGCTGGCTGTCGGCCTGGTCGAGCGGATCGGCGAGGTGACGTCCCGTCTGGTGCACACGCCGCTGACCGGCGGCGGTGCCGGGAAGCGGGAGCGCACCGGCCCGGTCGCCGACCACAGCGCGGCGTTGAAGGCGGTCGCCGAGGAACTGGCGCTCGACGGGCTCGGCCTGGACTCTCCCGAACTGGCGGCGGTCGGCCACCGGGTGGTGCACGGCGGTCTGAAGTTCACCGAACCGACCCTGATCACGGACGAGGTGCTCGCCGAGGTGGAGCGCCTGATCCCGGTGGCTCCGCTGCACAATCCGGCAAACGTCACCGGTATCCGTACCGCTCAGGCGCTGCGCCCGGACCTTCCGCAGGTCGCGGTCTTCGACACGGCCTTCCACTCGACGATGCCGGAGTCGGCGGCGCGGTACGCGATCGACGTCGAGACGGCGGACGCCCACCGGATCCGCCGCTACGGCTTCCACGGCACCTCGCACGCGTATGTCTCCCGCAGGACGGCGGCCCTGCTCGGCAAGGACCCGTCCGAGGTGAACGTCATCGTCCTGCACCTCGGCAATGGAGCCTCCGCCTCGGCGGTCGCGGGCGGCCGGTGCGTGGACACCTCGATGGGGCTGACGCCGCTGGAGGGTCTGGTGATGGGTACGCGCTCCGGTGACATCGACCCCGCGGTCACCTTCCACCTCAAGCGGGTCGCCGGAATGTCGGCGGACGAGATCGACGAACTGCTCAACAAGAAGAGCGGCCTGGTGGGTCTGTGCGGCGACAACGACATGCGGGAGATCCGCCGCCGGATCGACGAGGGCGACGAGCGTGCGCAGCTCGCCTTCGACATCTACATCCACCGGCTGAAGAAGTACATCGGCGCGTACTACGCGATCCTCGGCCGGGTGGACGCGATCGCGTTCACGGCCGGAGTCGGTGAGAACGCGGCGCCGGTGCGCGAGGCCGCCGTCGCGGGTCTGGAGGAGCTGGGTCTGACGCTGGACCCCGAGCTCAATGCCGTACGTTCCGAAGAGGCGCGGATCGTCTCGACGGCGCACGCCCGGGTTGTGGTGGCCGTGGTCCCGACGGACGAGGAATTGGAGATCGCCCAGCAGACGTTCGCTCTGGTCGCTCCTGAGGGCGTCGTATGAGGGCGTATGAGGGCGTATGAGGGGCCCACGTCTGAGCGACAGACCGCCCATTTGTACTTTCCACCAGACGGAATATTCCGCAGAGAAACAAACCGATAGGATCCGCCTTATGCGCCGTTCCAAAATCGTCTGCACACTGGGCCCAGCCGTCGACTCCTACGAGCAGCTGAAAGCGCTCATCGAGGCCGGCATGAACGTGGCCCGTCTCAACATGAGCCATGGGACCCACGCTGAGCACGAGGAGCGGTACCACCGCGTGCGCAAGGCGTCCGAGGACACCGGCCGCGCGGTCGGCGTCCTCGTCGACCTGCAGGGTCCCAAGATCCGTCTGGAAACGTTCGCCGAGGGCCCGGTCGAACTGGTCCGAGGCGACGAATTCACCATCACCACCGAGGATGTCCCCGGCGACAAGTCGATCTGCGGCACCACGTACAAGGGTCTGCCCGGGGATGTCTCCAAGGGCGACCAGATCCTGATCAACGACGGCAACGTCGAGCTGCGCGTCATCGAGGTCACGGGCACACAGGTCAAGTCGATCGTCGTCGAGGGCGGAGTGATCTCCGACCACAAGGGCATCAACCTGCCCGGCGCGGCGGTCAATGTCCCGGCCCTCTCCGAGAAGGACATCGAGGACCTCCGGTTCGCCCTCCGACTGGGCTGCGACCTGGTCGCGCTCTCCTTCGTACGGGACGCGAGCGACGTCAAGGACGTCCACAAGGTGATGGACGAGGAGGGCCGCCGGGTCCCCGTCATCGCCAAGGTGGAGAAGCCGCAGGCCGTCGCCAACATGCAGGACGTCGTCATGGCGTTCGACAGCGTGATGGTGGCGCGCGGCGACCTGGCCGTCGAGTACCCGCTCGAGAAGGTCCCGATGGTCCAGAAGCGCCTCATCGAGCTGTGCCGCCGCAACGCCAAGCCGGTGATCGTGGCGACCCAGATGATGGAGTCGATGATCACCAACTCCCGCCCGACGCGCGCCGAGGCGTCCGACGTGGCCAACGCCATTCTCGACGGCGCGGACGCGGTCATGCTGTCGGCCGAGTCCTCGGTCGGCGCGTACCCGATCGAGACGGTCAAAACGATGTCGAAGATCGTCGTCGCCGCGGAGGAGGAGCTGCTCTCCAAGGGCCTCCAGCCGCTGGTCCCGGGCAAGAAGCCGCGTACGCAGGGCGGTTCGGTGGCCCGCGCGGCGTGCGAGATCGCGGACTTCCTGGACGCCAAGTCCCTGGTGGCCTTCACCCAGTCCGGCGACACGGCCCGCCGGCTCTCCCGCTACCGTGCCAAGCAGCCGATCCTGGCCTTCACGACGGACGAGTCCACCCGTAACCAGCTGGCTCTGAGCTGGGGCGTGGAGTCCTTCCTCGCACCGTTCGTGGAGACGACGGACGCGATGGTCGACCTGGTCGACGCGGCGCTGCTGAAGCTGCAGCGCTACAACGAGGGCGACACCATGATCATCACGGCGGGTTCGCCTCCGGGCGTCCCGGGCACGACGAACATGGTGCGGGTGCACCACTTGGGCGGCGGGACGCCCGCCTGACGCGGCCCGTACGGACGACGAGGGCGGTGCCCCGGTTCAGAGGAACCGGGGCACCGCCCTCGTCCGCCAACCACAGGATCTCGACGTCTCGGCTGGACAGCGGTGAGTCGAGGAGGACGACACAGTCCTGCAGGAGCTGTGGGCGAACGCCCCGTCGAACCGGTCGGCAACGCTCGTGACCACGTCCAGGCCGGCGGTCTCACTGTTGACCAAGGGGTAGCTAATCCACTTGATCAGCCCGCTGAGCCCGATGTCGACACCGAGGTGCCGGTGTGGCTGCGCCATGATTCGTTCTCCTGCTTCGGAAGAGCGGTGTGAATGACGAAGACCCGAGGGCGGTACCCGTGGAAGACCGGGATACCGCCCTCGGTGGTAGTGCTCAGCAGTCAGTCCGCACGCGGCATGAACTGGAGAGTGCCGTCATCGACAACGAACTCGTTGTACCCGAATCTCTCGCCCAGCTCGCGGTACCGGAGGTGCTGCGACTCGCTGATCGGAACCACGTACGCCTTAAGGACCCGCAGGAAGAGCCGGAACCCGAGGTCGGGGTCGACCTCGGTGACGAGCCGTTCCAGCGCCGGGACCACTTCCGGCACCCCGTAGTAGGGGTGGTCGGCGGTGGTGTGCTCCAGTTCCGTTGCGATGGTTCGCACCTCGGCGAGGACCGCGTCCCTAAGTTCCGGATCGCAGACGGGCGCAGGAGCGAGGGCATCGGATCGCGGTTCGTCCCGGCGGATGCGTTCCTCGCAGACGTCCACGATCTGGCGGAGCCAGTCGCGTCCGTCGATCCATCGCTCTTCCGGGACGAACCGCACGCGCACGGCCGCACACCACAGGATGTCGATCTCCCTGGTGGGAAGCGGCGACTCCAGTAGCGAGACGGCGTCCTCCAGGAGGGTGGGTGCGTAAGCACCCTCGCCCCAGTCGGCGGCCAGCACGACGATCTCCAGCGGGGTGTGTTCGCCGACCCAGGGGCTGCCGAACCACTTGGTGAGGCCGCTGAAGCCGAAATCGATCCAGATGTCCTTGCGATCCATTACCAGGTCACTCTCACTCCGGGTGCGACGTGTAGACCGTGTACCCGGGCTTGTGCTTGGACCTCTTCAGGGTGATGGAGACCCAGTTCCCGGCCGGACGCGCATGCGCGACGCCGGTGGTCGGGTAGAGGGTTCCCAGGGAGCCCGGGGTGTCCAGCTGGACCCTGAACGACTTGAGGTGCAGCGCGCTCTCCGAGTCCTTGGGAGTGTTCTTCATCCATGTATCCAGCTCGGACCGGTGGGTAGTGATCCACTTCGCGAAGCCCGCGTCCACGGAGGCCTGGGCCGTTGCGAGGTCCGTCCAGACCCCTGTCACTCCCGGATGGTTGGGGTTCCTCGCCAGGTCGTCGATCGCCTTCTGAACGGCGTCCTGCGGCCTGATGGTCACATGGTCCCTGATCGTGTGAGCGCCCCGGTCTCCCTCGTGCAGCGTGAGGTTCAGGCAGTTGTGGACGAGTACATCGTCGGGCCGCTGGCCCGTCGTGCGCACGAAGAACGTGTGCAGGTCGTCGACCGTGAGGTCGTAGACCGTGCGCCGAGCCAGGCCCGAGCGGTCGCGGAGGGCCGTCAGCGCGCGGACGGAGCCGTCCGGGGTGCGCAGGCGGTCACCGACGCGCAGGTCGGAGACCAGCGTCCACCCGCGGTCCACCACGTAGAACTTGTGGCCCGCGGTGCTGGTCAGCGTGCCGCCGCCGGCGACGGTGAGGTCCACCAAGCGCTCGGTGTCGTGCTGGAAGGTGTCGGTGACCTGCCGGGCCCGCAGCTCGCCGGAAACCGGATCCGTGGCCTTGACGAGGTCACCCACGCCCACCTGGCTGATGGGCCGGTGCGAACCGTCCGCCATCAGCACCGGGGTCGCGGCGGGGAAGCTGTTGCGCGCACAGGCCGTGAACGCGTCCTCGTAGACGTTCACCGAACGTTCGAGCATGGCGAGGGTCGCGGGGTCCAGGTCCAGGACCTTGAGGGCCTTGAAGGCGTCGCGGACGCCGACTCCAGTCTTCATCGCGGCGTCCAGAGCCCGGATTCCCTCGAAGACCTTGCCGAACGCCTTGCCGGGGATGAAGTTGCTCGCCGCCCAGGCGCAGCCGCTGGCGCTGCCGTGCCAGCAGTCGACGAAGTCCTGGACCAAAACCGCCTTGATGAGCTTGTAGGTGAGGGTCTGCTGGATGAGTTCCAGCTTGGAGAAGTACCGGGTGACGTCCTTCTTCAGACCCGGGATGCGCTTGCTCTCGATGAGCAGCGTGTCCTCGGACGGGCAGCTGGCGCCGTCCGGCACGTCGGGGTTGGTGCAGAGGAAGAAGTCGACCATCGCGCTGAAGGTGACCGTGAACGTGGTGGTGCAGCCCTCGAAGCCGACCGTGATCACGCAGGGTTCATGCTGCTTGGCGTCGGTGATCTCGATGCTGTCCTCGTCGACGACGTACCACGTGCCGCCGACTCCGGTTCCCGCACCGGTCGAGACCTGCTTGTTCGCGGCGTTGCGTGCCGCTTCCTCTGCTGCCTTCTGTGCCTCCTTGGCGTACTTCAGCGCGTCCTTGGCCGCCTGTTCGGCCTCGGTGGCGGCGGCGTCGGCACGTGTCGCGGCTGCCCGTGCGTCCTTGGCCGACTGCTCGGCCGCGGCTGCGGCGTCGCGGGCGGCCTGGGCGTCGAGGGCGGCCTGGTCGGCGGAGTCGCGGGCTTGTTTGGCGTAGCCTTCGGCGCGGCCTGCGGCCTTGTCGGCGGCGTCGGCGTCTTCGGTGGCCTTGCGGTCGTATTCGATGGTGCGGGCCAGTGACGCCGAGGCCTTTGAGGCAGCTGCGGCGGCGTCGGCCGCGTAGCCGAGAGCCTCCTTGGAGTAGCCGCGGGCGGCGGCCGCGTGTCCGGCGGCGTTGGCCGCGTACTGGTAGGCGATCTTCGCGTCGCCCGTTGCCTGGTCGGCGAGGTTCTTGGCCGCTGCGGCCTCGGCCTGCGCGTTCTTGGCGTGGGCGTCGGCGACGGCCTTCTGCTGGTCGGCGATGGACTTGGACGCCTGCCCGGTCAGCACGACCAGGCTCGCGGCCGAGTCGGTGGTGACATACGGGGAGCCGAGCTGGATCGCGTCGTTCGCCGGCTTGGCGACCTGAGCGGCGGCGTTGCCCGCGTCCACGGCCGCCTGGGCGGTGACGTGGGCGAAGCCCGCGGCCTTCGCCGAGGCGACGAGAGCCTTGCCGGCCTCCTTATTGGCCTCGTCCGCGTGGGTCATGGCGGTCTTGGCCAGCTTCTCCGCTTCCTCCGCCAGCTTGACGGCGGCCTTGGCCTCTTCGGAGGCGTGCTCGGACGCCTTGATGGCGTCGGCAGCGGCGCTGGTCGCGGTCTTCACCGCGGCGTCGGCCTTCAGCTTGGCGGCCTGTGCGGCATCCGCATTCGCACGGGACCGCTTGGCGGCCGCCTCGGCGCGGGTGGCCGCGGCATCCGCCTCGGCCGCCGCCTCGGTCGCGGCATCCGCCTCGCCCCGGGCCCGACCCGCGGCTGCCTCGGCATCGTCCGCGTACTTGTCCGCCGCGTCCGCTGCCGCCCTGGACTCCTGGGCACTGCTGTCGGACTCATGGGCCTCGGCGAACGCCTCCTTGGCATCGGCCTTGGCGCGGGCCGCGTCCGCCTTCTGCGCCGCGTCCCACGCATCGTCGTTCAGATCACGGGCGTTGTCGCGCGCCTTGACCGCGTCGTTCTTCCGCGCGACCGCGGTCCCCTCGGCGGCCTCCGCCTTCTCCTTGGCGTCCTTCGCGTTCGTCGCCTCGGCTTGGGCGTTCTGCTTGTGCTGGGCTGCCTCGGCCTGCTTGGCGGCGGCGGTCTCCTTCTCCGCCTTCGCCGTGGCCTCTTCGGCCTCGGCGGCGAGCCGCTTGGCGTGCGCGTCGGCGGCGGCTGCCTTGGCGTCGCCTTCCGCCTTCAGGGCCTCGGCGAGCTTGGCCTCCGCGGTCTCCTTGTCCTTCTTGGCGTTGTCGCGGTGCACCTTGGCCGCGTCGGCTGCGGCCTTCGCCTGCAACTCGGCGGTGTGCGCAGCTTCCTTGCGGAACTCCGCCTTGACCTGCGCGGCCTGGGCCAGAGCGCGCTGCGCGATCGTCTCGCTGTCGCCCGCGGCGGCCCTCGTTGCGGCCTCGGCGGTCTCACCGGCCTTCACCATCGCCGTCAGCGCGGCCACCGTACCCTTGGTGACCTGCGCCTTCTGCTGGCCGACCAGAAGGCCACGGCCCCGCGGCGCACCAGCGGCATCCGCAATGCCATACGCCGCCTGCTCAGCGGCGTCCGAGGAAGCACCAGACTTCTTGGCACTCTCCAACTGGGCCTTGAGCGCGGCCAGTTGCTTCTTCGCCGCCGCCTGAGTGTCGGTGATCCCCTTCTTCGCCTTGTCGAACTGGGCCTTGTCCGGGTAGGACAGGCTGTCCGTGCCCTTGTGACCGGACGGCTTGATGAGGACCTTCTGCGCGTTACCGGCATTGCAGTCCCACAGTCGCCCGTCAACGCTCTTGGCCAAGGTGCTCAGGTCCAGGCACTTGCCCGTGGTGTTGCTCTTCAGGGTCGTGGCGGCACGGACGTCGCCCTTCCACGACTGCCCCGGGGTGTTGTAACAGTCCGAGATCTGGATCTTCGTACCGTTCGCCGACTTGTTCCCGGCCACATCCAGGCACTTGTACGAGCCGACATTGCGCAGGTGGAGATTGTCCTCCGTGCCCTCGACCATCCACTGCTGCGCCGCGCCGCCGTTGCAGGTATAGACCTGGACCGGCGTGCCGGCGGTCTTGCCGCCACCCGCGACATCCAGGCACATGCCCTTCGCGCCCGGCACCTCGATCGTCGCGTAGCTGTCACCGATCCAGCCGGCCCCGCCCGGGGACCAGTAGTCCTGCCAGCGGGCCAGGTGGTCGGCAACCCAGGAGTGACCCAGCATGTCGCCCAGCGACTTCGCGCCCGTGGCGAGGGACGTGGTGGCATCCTTGTTGGCGTTCAGGATCTGGTTGCGCTGCACCTGCTGGGAGGCGATCTCCTGCTGCCACTCCGCGGCGGCGGTATCGGCAATCCCACCCAGCGCCTTGTTCGGGTCGATCGGGTCGCGCCATGCACACGAGGCGAACCGGGTCTTCATGTCCTCGACCGCGATGCGGTGCTCCGCCGTGCCCGGCTGCGGGGCCGTGCGGGGGAAGCCGCCGGACGCCAGGAAGATACGGGCGTTGTCCGCGCCCATCGGCTCCAGGGACGAACCCGACAGGTAGTCGTACGCGCCGTGCTCGGCGAACTGACGGTTCCACTCCGGCTGCCCCGGATCGGGGTCCTTGCCGTACAGCGGCGCGCCGAGATCCTTCACGGCCTTCACCGTCGGCGCGTCTGCCCTGGGTGTGGGGTCCTCATAGAAGTCGCTGTCGCTCTTCCAGAACCGGTCGGCGGTCCACTGGGTCAGGCCGGTCTGGCCGTAGAAGTCCTCCTTCTTGTCACCCGGCGACCCCGGAGGCCAGTGGAAATCCCCGTCATTGAAGCCCACTGGGGCTTCCAGCCCGTCGAGCGGCTTCTTCCACGTGTCCCGCAGCGCGTGGAGGGCGTCCAGTTCCTTGGACGCCGCGTCCTTGTCCTTCTTGTACGCCTGGGCGAGCGGCGTGTCCTCCCAGTGCTGCCGGTTGGCCAGCTCGTGGAGTTTGTCCTGCGGCTGGTTGAGGCCGCCCTGCGCGGTGGTGGCCATGGTCGGCCCGCCCAGGCGCAGCACATCGGCCATCAGGCACTGGTCCTGCCGCAACTGTTCGACGGCGGTGTCCTCGAACCAGTCCTCGGAGTCGCCTGCCGGGGCCGTGCGCTGTCCGGCGAGCTGGTTGAGTGCGCCGGGCTGGACAGCCAGTCCACCGAGGACGGCCAGAGCCGCGACGGACGTGACGACAGAGGTGAAAGTTGCGGATCTTCGTGATCTGGGTCTGAACAACCCTGGTCTGGGGCGCAAAAGAGGCATCCTTCGTAGCGAACGAGGGCAGGCGGGGGTGACCGTCCCAAGAGGCGGTGGTGATGCGCGCGGGTCAGCCCGCTGTCCCGGCGCGGAGACAGGGGCAGCGGACGGCGCCGGCCGAGACGGCATTCGCAATGAGCCGGAATCGCGGCATGACGGTCATCCCTCCCCCGTGGCGGCACAGTCCCCCCGGCCGCCGACTGATGTGCGCGCGTCATGGCGGAGCGGTCAAGGTCCACATACGCGCGCGGCGATCACCATACGCGCAGGTAACCCGCCGGAAAAGGGGTGACTTCAGCGTCCCGGGTCCACGACGCGAAGGCATTTGCAGGTGTCCGCCCCATGCGGTGTGCGCAAATCTCGTGCTCATGACAGGGGATACCTGTGTGGCTGCCGTGAAGGAAGGGTGAAAGCGACGATCCTTCTCGGTCAAAAGTTGGCCGATAACCACTCTCTTCGACCGAGGGATGTGTGGTGCAGCCGCACGCCGGGGTCGCCGGTGCACTGGACCTCGGACCGGGAACGGTGTCAGGCAGCGAAGATCCCCGACCATCGGGACTTCGCGGCCAAGGGCCAGCCGGCGAAGGCCATGGTGACCCGGCGCCTTGCGGCCGGCCTGCCTGGCATGGGTGGGCGCGGACGAGGCGTACGGCCAGGAGTGGACGTTCCGCCGACTGCTCCCAACGAGAATCTCAAGCCCGGAATGCCAGCCGGGGGGCCGGTCCGTCACCCCGCGCCGCCGCCTTCCTTCCCGCTCATGCGCCTGAACCGCACACGTGCCCAGAACTGCGGGAGATCGCGCTGTGCAGGGTGGCGCCGTCCTGGTCCGTCGCGCTGGGATCCGGGACGTGGAAAGTGAACCGGACGCCGACCGGGCCCAGTTCCACGAGCGCGGCGAACTGACCCCTCACAGCCGGGAATTCATCCAGCTCCCAGCGGACCCCCGCCGAGGCGAAGGCCTCCTTCACACCCGCGAACGTGATGGTCCGGCACGACGGCTGGGGAAAGCAGTCCGCCTCGACCGGTGGCCCGAGGGTGCCGGACACATCATCAAGCAGGGCTCCCGGTTTGAGAACGCCCACTCCGCCCGTCCTCGCGAAATCCGTCAGCACACCCCTGATGTTCATGCTCTGATGATCTCAAGGAGCATCCTTCACCGATGCAGTGAATGGGCGACATGACTGCGGTCCACACTCCAGTCCAAGGAAGATACAAGGCAAATGACGGATGCTGAACCGACCGCTCCCCTGCTGGAGTTGCTCCGGCAGCTGGAAGCGGTCCTCGGCAGAACGGCAGTGGACGACTTCACGGACGATCATGTCCGTTGGGACCTCTACCAGGCTGCGACGCGGGCCGGGGAAGCGCTGCCGATCCTGTTCCACGCCGTCTTCCAGGAACGGGACGGGGCCCTTGCCTCTCCGGTCGTCGTCGAAGTGCTCGAGCAGCTCGCCCCGCAGGAGCGAGCTGCCTGGGTGCAGGCGCTCGACCCGGCGGTACGCGATTTCCCGGCCCGCAGGGTGCAGGAACTCAAGGTGCTTGGGGCAGTCGACTCCGGCGACTTCACCACCGCCGAGATACGACGCGCGATCGACACCTGGTCCGACTGGCTCCAGCGCCGCGTCATCGCTGCTTCAGATGACAGGGAGGTTCTGCGGCTGTTCTCCGAACTGGGCAGAACCAAGCGCATCAGGAATACGGCGCTCAGCTCGCTGAAGTGACAACGACTGTGGGCCGCGCCCCGAAAGAGGTGCGGCCCACAGCCTTTGTGCGGCTCCCGGACGGGTCTTAGTTGTTGCCACCGGTGAAGTAGTTGTGCAGGCCCGGCACCGTCAGCGTCCCGCCGAACTGGCCCGCCTGCGTCACCTTCACGTTGGTGAAGAAGGCGAAGGGAACATTCAGCGGCGGAGGCGTCTGCGGGCTGAACGTGATCGGGATGAGGCCGAAGAGGTTGCCCTTCAGCTCCTCCGTGTACATCGTCACCGTGCCGTTGGTGATCGTCGACGTGGAGCCCTTGTCCGCCTCGACGTGCGCGGTCGTGCCGTTCGGGCCGACCACCAGCTGGTGGAGGTCCTTGATGTCGACGCCCGAAGCCGTGAACTTCAGTACCTTCTTGACCTTGCCGCTGCCCGTCTTCACCTCGACGATGCCCTTGTAGTCCAGGCCTTTCAGGGTGAGCAGCGAGCTCTGCAGGATCCACGGGTCGTCCGGGAGGAGCGGGATACCCGGCTCCAGGTCCGCGGCGGCCAGCGCCTTCGGGTCGGCGGTCGGACACGGGAAGCGCGGCTTGGCGCCGTCCGGGATGTCCTCGTCCTTCTTGGGGTCGAGGCCCTTGACCGCGTCGTCCAGCTCCTGGGTCGTCGCCCCCGCCTTGTCCGCCGCGTCCTTGATGGCGTCCTTGGCCTTGTCCGCCGTCTCCCCCACCTTCTCGGCGGGGTTCGTGGACGGCTTCGCGGACGGGTCGGTGGTCGGCTTCGTCGAAGGCGTCGGCTCGGCCGCGGGCTTGGTCGTCGCGGGCGCGCTCGGCGTCGCGGTGGCCGTGGGCTCCTTGTCGGGGCCGTCGAGCAGGTCCTTGATCGCGTCGCCGACACCCAGCGGGTCGAGCGGGTTCGTCGTCTTCGTCGCGCTCGGCGTCGGGGTAGGAGTCGGAGTCGGAACTGTCTTCGGGTCCGCAGACTTGGACGCGGACGGCGTCGCGCCGGGCGTCGGCTCATCGGCGGGCTTGTCGCTCGCCGACTCGCTGGCGCTCGGGTCCGGCTTCTCCGACGGCGACTCGGACGGCTTCGCCGAGTCCGACGGCTTGGGCGACTCCGACGCCGCAGGCTCGTCCGAGCGGGTCACGCACGGTCCCGGGGCGAAGGGGATGTCCTTGTCCTCGGCGAGTGCCAGCTTGGGGGTGAGACCCATGCCCAGGAAGACGGCGGTTGGCATCGCTGCCAGGGCTATCGCCTTGCCTGCCGGCATCTGGAGCTTGTTCAGCAGGGGCTTGCGGGGGGCCGCGTGCCGCGGCCCCTTTCTGGCCTGCGTCCCATCGCCTCCCACCGTGGTCAGCGGTGTGACATCACCCGGCACTGTTCCTCCCGCCGTTGGCTTCGATGGTTGTCTCGTGCGCGTGCGTGCCATAGCCGTCCCACTGCTCCCCTACCGGCGCCTCTGCGGGACCGGGCTCGGGCGCCGTCTCCTTGGCCGGAGCCGATTCCGCGGCGGTCTTTCCCGGGGCCCAGGAGAGCGAGAGCGCACCACCGATGAGGGAGAGCAGGAAGCCGACGAAGAAGCCACCCATGTTGGCGATCGGGATGGAGACCAGTGCCAGCAGAATCGTTGCGACACCTGCGAAGACCCGGACGATGTGGTGAAACCACATCGTGAGGCCCAGCGTGATCAGCAGTACGCCGATGATCAGTGCGCCGGCGCCCGCGGTGGTCTGCATCGCGAGCGTCATGTGCCCGAGCTTGAAGCTCGCGTACGGCAAGTAGGCGATAGGGATTCCGCCGAGCACGGTGAACAGACCCGCCCAGAAAGGCCGCTGCCCCCGCCAGGTACGGAAACCCCGCCGAATGGCGCGGATGTAGTGTTCGTCCCGCCCCGGTGACACTGCAGACTCGGCGCTCATGGAAAACAGCTCCCTGGTACTGGCGTTGCTGTGTGAAGAGAGTGGCGGGCGGGCGAAGCTGCCAGAGTTCACCCGCCCGCCCGGACGGGACTACCGTCAGTAGCACTCGACCTTGTCGCCGGAGCCCTTGAGCAGACGCATGCTCAAACCGCTCAGCTCGAAGGTGCCGGCAGTGGTCGCCCACGCCTTTTGCTTGACGCCGGTCAGCGTGGCCACGTCGGCCTGCTGAGCGAAGCCGTTCGGCAGGATGGAAGTGTCCTTGACAGCCGGGCCCTTGCCGACGCCCGGCTTGTCCGTGTCCTTGGCCGCTACGCCGATGTCGATGTTCTCGAACTTGGCGTCCGCGTCCAGCTCGGACACGTCCAGGTAGAGCTTGTCCGCCTGGACATCCGTACCCTTGTCGCCCGCCGTCAGCCTCAGCGTGACCTTGCCGACGAACGGCACGTCGGTGACGACCGACTGGCACATGTTGGTGATCGAGGCGTTCTTGAAGCTCGAGATCGCGACAGGGTGGGCGGTCTTCCCGTCACCCTTCAGGTCCGCGTATCCCATGTCGACGCCGCCGTACTGGGCGAACCCATGGCCGACGAGCTTACCGGCGGTGACCTTGAACTCCTGGCCGGACACAGCGAACGACGCGGCGAGCGCGCCCTGTGCCAGGCTGACGCCTATCGCGGCCGTTGCGGCCACGCTGGGCACCATGACGAGCGCGAACCGCTTCCATCTGGTTCCGCCCCGAGTCATTGACTCCATGACTTTCCTCCTTCTCGGACGTACATCTCCGGTCCGGACTCTCGTGTCCGTCCTGGGATGGGAGAAGTGCTACGTCCTCGGGAAGGAGAGCGCCTGTACTTTCAGGCGCGAGCTGCGTCCGAAACACCGGCGATCACCCCCGAGCGACAACCACTGGTCGCGCCTGACTGATCACGCACAACCTGCCGGACAGGCCCTGCCATTCGGCAGGAACCCCCCTGTCCGCGACCGGCGCCACTGCCGCCGGCCCACCCGGTGGGGACCCAAGATCCCGCGGCACGGCTGGAGGCCGGGCTGGTGGGGTAATGGACCGAGCGTGGCCGATCGTGGTCCATTCCCGGCCGCGACACAAGGGGGTTCGTTACTCACTAGTAACGGCCTGATAACCACGCAACGACCGCTTGATATCGCCCAGCAACGCAGGGTGCCGTCAAGGGGTCAGCCAGAAGGGTGGATTGCCGCTAATAAGCGGACAGAACAAGCGGGTTCATTTACTGCGAGTAACAACGCGTCCGTTTACCAAGTTTTGGTAAAGCGCGACCGCGTTCTGTCACCTTGTCGCCAAAGCGGCGGCGGCGCCTGATCGGCGCCGCCGCCGTAAAACCCTCAGACCTGGTGGAACGGAACGTTCCGTACAGGACCTTTAAACATGTCTCAGAACAGCACCCGCGCCAGCGCCGAACGCGCCGCGGTCACCCGCGGATCGTCCGGGCCGACAACCTCGAAGAGCTCGAGCAGCCGCACCCGCGCCGCGTCCCGGTCCTCGCCCGCCGTGCGGCGCACCGTCTCGACGAGCCGGCCGAACGCGTCCTCGACATGACCGCCGACCAGGTCGAGGTCGGCCGCGGCGATCTGCGCCTGCACATCGGTCGGGTTCTCGGCCGCTTCCTGGCGGATCTTCTGCGGGTCCATGTCCTTCACGCGGGCGAGGAGTTCGGCCTGGGCGAGGCCCAGCTTCGCTTCCGTATTGCCCGGATCGTCGGAGAGGACGTTTTTGTACGCCTGGACCGCACCGCCGAAGTCGCCCGCGTCCAGCGCCTGTACGGCGGCTTCCAGCAGAGCGTCGTACGGACCCTCGGGCACCGCGGCGGGGGCCGCCTCCGCCTCCGGGCCGGATGCGTCCTGGTCGACGGCGATACCGGTCAGCCCGAAGCGCTCCTCGGCCACCTGGATCAGCTGGTCGAGGGTGGCGCGGATCTGGGCCTCGGGCGCCGCGCCCTGGAAGAGCGGCAGCGCCTGGCCGGCCACCACCGCGAAGACCGCCGGGATGCCCTGGATCCCGAACTGCTGCATCAGCATCTGATTGGCGTCGACGTCGATCTTGGCGAGGACGAACCGGCCGCTGTACTCCTGCGCCAGTCGCTCCAGCACCGGGCTGAGTTGCTTGCACGGCTCGCACCACTCGGCCCAGAAGTCGATGACGACCGGGACCTCGGTGGAGCGCTGGAGGACGTCGCTCTCGAAGCCCGCCTCATCGACGTCGATCACCAGGCTGGAAGGGGCTACGGCACCGCCGCCGCCCTGGCGGGCGGTCTCGGCGCGCGCCTGTTCCGCCTTCGCCTTGGCCTCACCGGCCGCCTTCACCGCGGCGAGGTCGACGACGCCGCTCATGGACATGTTCCTAGGCTGCATGAGTACATCCTCCCCCTTCCGCCCGCGCATGTGAAAAATACGGCCAAGAGACCGCTGTACTGGCCAAAATGTTCGACACCGGGTCCCCACCCGGTGTCAGTGGTTGTCGCTGAGCCGGTCAAGGCTTTCGCTACGAGTCGTAGCGTAACTGCACCGACTCTCCCGCGTCTGCCCGCATGTGAGAAACCTCCGGTGAACTGCCTCACAGCAGATCGCCTACCCGCCGGTATGGTCGCCGTCATGTGCAGCCACACCCGCCCCAAAGCCGTACGTACGGGTCGTACGGGACGCCCCCGCAGCGCCGAGGCCGACGCCGCGATCCTCGACGCGACCCGGGCGGCGCTCGTCGAGCTGGGCTGGTCGAAGCTGACGATGGGGGACGTGGCCACCCGCGCGGGGGTCGCCAAGACCACCCTCTATCGCCGCTGGGCGAACAAGAACGAGCTCGTCGTCGACGCCGTCGCCGTCCTCTTCGACGAGCTCGAACTACCCGACCGCGGCAGCCTGACGGCCGATGTACAGGGCGTGGTGCTGCAGTTCGCGGCGCTGCTGAACCGGCCCGAGACCAAGACCGCGCTGATGGCCGTGGTCGCCGAGTCGACGAGCGACGACGCCCTGCGCGTACGGATCCGCTCGGCGATCGTCGACCGCCAGAAGCGCCTGGTCGTGGAGGGCCGGGAGCGCGCTCAGGCCCGTGGCGAGCTGCCGTACGAGGAGGACTCGGAGGAGGCAGCCCGCAACACGGACCTGATCTTCGATGTGGTGGCGGGCGCGGTGGTGCACCGGGCGCTGGTGAGCGCGGAGCCGGTGGACGAGGAGTGGGCGCGTCGCTTCACCCTGATGCTGGTGTCGGGGATCGGGTCCCTGCAGAGCTGAGCAGACCAGAGCTGAGCTGAGCTGAGCAGACCTCGCGCAGGGCGGGCCTCGCGCAGAGCCGAAGCGGCCGATTCAGACCTGGTAGCGGTCCGTCGCGAACAGGTGCAGGTTCTCCGCGATCCACTCCGACGTGTGCTTCAGGCCCTCCTCCAGCGAGACCTCGGGCTGCCAGCCCGCCCACTCCCCCGCCCGCGTGTTGTCGGACAGCAGCCGCTCCACCTCACTGCCGGTCGGCCGCAGCCGCGCCGGGTCGACGACCACCTGCGCCGACCGCCCCGACGCGGCGATCAGGGCCTGCGCCAGTTCCCCGATCGTGATCTCACAGCCCGTCCCGAGGTTGACCACCTCGCCCACCGCACGATCGCACTCCGCCATCGCCAGAAAGCCGCGCGCCGTGTCCGTGACATAGGTGAAGTCGCGGGTCGGGGTGAGCGAGCCGAGCTTGATCTCCCGTGCCCCGGCGTGGAGTTGGGCCAGGATCGCCGGGATCACGGCACGCGCGGACTGCCTCGGCCCGTAGGTGTTGAAGGGGCGTACGACCGTCACCGGCAGCTCGAAGGCGTGCCAGTGCGAGAGCGCCATCATGTCCGCGCCGATCTTCGATGCGGAGTACGGGGATTGCGGCTGCAGCGGGTGGTCCTCGCCGATGGGGGCGGTGAGGGCGGTTCCGTACACCTCACTCGTCGAGGTGTGGACAAGACGGCGTACGGAATGGCGGCGGCAGGCCTCCGCGATGTTCTCCGTGCCGACGACATTCGTCTGGACGTACGCGCCGGGTGAGTCGTAGCTGTACGGAATGCCGATCAGCGCGGCGAGATGGAAGACCGTGTCGCAGCCGGCGACTGCGTCCATGACCCGGCCCGCGTCGCGCACATCGCCCGCGATCATCTCGACCCGGGGGTCGCCGATGTGATGGGCGAGGAATCCCTTCTCGGCGTACGGCTTGTAGTGGACGAAGGCGCGGACCTTCGCCCCGCGCTCGACGAGCAGGTCGACGAGCGTCGAGCCGATGAAGCCCTCGGCGCCGGTGACCAGGACAGTTCGGTTCTGCCAGTTCATGCTGCTCATGCTGCGTACTCCTTTGTGTGCGAGGCGAGTTGAAGGACCCGGGCCGCCAGCAGGTCGGCGGCTTGGGCGTGCGGGCCCGGGTCGGCGGCGCCGCTCATCGCGGCGAGCCGGGCCGGGTCGGCGAGCAGTGGCTCGACGAGAGCGGCGAGCCGGTCGGCGGTGGTCTCCGCGTCGGGGAGCAGGAGACCGGCGCCCGCGTCGGAGAGGACCCGGGCGTTGTGGGTCTGGTGATCGCCGGGGGCGTGCGGGTACGGGACGAGTACGGCGGGCACTCCGACCGTGGCCAGTTCCGCGACGGTCGCGGAACCGGCTCGGCAGACGACCAGGTCGGCGGCCGCGTACGCGAGGTCCATCCGGTCCAGGTAGGGGACGGCGCGCGCCACCGGTGAGTCGCCGAGCCGGCGGCGGGTCTCGTCCAGCGCCGCGGGCCCGGTCTTGATCAGCAGCTGTACGCCGGGCCGCTCCCGCCAGCGGTCCGCGAGCCCGACAGCGGCCTCGGTGAGCCGGGCCGCGCCCAGGCTGCCGCCGTTGACCAGGACGAGCCTGGCGTCCTGGGGTACCGAGAGGACTCTGCGGGCCTCTGCGCGCACCCCGGGCCGGTCCAGACGGGCGATCGGCGCGGCGATCGGCATTCCGGTGGTGAGGGCATTCTCGCCGCCCGCGAGATGGGCGCGGCTGCGGTCGAAGGCGACGGCCATGTGCGGCGTGAGGCGGGCGGCGAACTGGTTGGCCCGGCCCGGTACGGCGTTGGACTCGTGGATCACGCTCGGCAGCCCGGCCATCCGCGCGCCGAGGATGACGGGCGCGCTCGGGTAGCCGCCCATGCCCACGGCGATCTGCGCCCGCTGCTCGCGCAGGATCGCCCGGCACTGGGCACCGGACCGCAGCAGGGCCGCGGGCAGCAGATAGCGCCTGGCGCCGAGGGCGGGGTCGAAGGGGATCATGTCGACGGTGTGGAGGCGGTGGCCGGCGGCCGGGATCAGTTCGGTCTCCAGGCCGCGCGTCGTACCGACGAAGGAGATCACCGCGTCGGGGACGGCCCGGCGCAGTGCGTCGGCGAGCGCGAGCCCGGGGTAGATATGGCCGCCGGTGCCGCCCGCACCGATCACGACGGAGAGTGGTGTGCGGGGTGGTGTGCCCAGTGATGTGCGCATGACGGCCACGCTCGCGAAACCCCTTAAGAGGGTTCTAAGACCATGGTTTGGCAGTCTTTGCCCATGACGAAGATCCTGGTTGTCGACGACGAGCCGGAAGTGCGCGCCGCGGTCGAGGACGGGCTGACCGTCGAGGGCTACGAGGTGCGCGGCGCGGGCGACGGTCTCGCGGCACTCTCCGCCGTGGCGTCGTGGCAGCCGGACGCGATCGTGCTCGATGTGATGATGCCGGTGCTCGACGGGCTCGCCTTCTGCCGTCGGCTGCGGGCGATGGAGGACCGTACGCCGGTACTCGTACTGACCGCGCTGGACTCGGTCAGCGAGCGTGTCGACGGCCTGGACGCGGGTGCCGACGACTATCTGGTGAAGCCTTTCGCGCTGGACGAACTGACCGCACGCGTACGGGCGTTGCTGCGGCGCGCCGCTCCTCTGCCCGAGGAGTCCGGCGCGCTCTCCTTCGCCGATCTGACCGTGGATCCCGACACCCGCACGGGCAGCCGGGGCGGCCGGTCACTGGAGTTCAGCCGTACCGAGTTCACCCTGCTCGAACTGCTGCTGCGCCATCCCGGGCAGGTGCTGCCCCGCGAGCTGATCCTGGAGCTGGTGTGGGGACAGGACTTCGGTCCCGACTCCAACTCCCTTGCCGTGTACGTCGGTTATCTGCGCCGCAAGCTGGAGGCGGGCGGTGAGCCGCGTCTGGTCCACACGGTCCACGGCGTCGGCTACCGGCTGGATGTGTGATGAGCGCGCGGCGCAGGCTGGGCGCTCGCTGGCGCAGGCACCGGCCGCTGCGTACGCGGCTGGCGCTCGCCGCGTCCGCGGCCGTCGCGCTGGTCGCGGTGGGCATCTGCACGGCCGCGTTCTTCGTGATCCGTTACGAGCTGTACCACCAGCTCGATCTGAGTCTGACGCAGTCGGCGACGCTGGTCACCCAGCAGAACCGCGACGAGGGCCCCGGGACGGTGGCGGGCGAGTGCCGATTTCTGTCGGCACCGGCCTGCGCGCAGATCGTCCCCGCGGCTCCGGCGAAGGACCCCGCGAAGCCCTATTTCCTCCCGGTCAGCCCGCCCGTGCGGGAGGTCGCCGCCGGGGAACGCGACCCGTACTTCACCAACGTCACCCTCTTCGGGCATCCGATGCGGATGCTGACGACCAACTTCGGCCGGGGCGAGGCCCTTCAGGTCGCGCTCCGCGCGGACACGGTCGAGAGGGGCGTACGCCAGGCGGCCTGGCTGCTCGCGGGCGCGGGCGCCGCGGGCGTGCTGCTCGCGGGCCTGCTGGGATACTGGGTGTCACGTACCGGCCTTGCTCCCGTGGCCCGGCTCACCGCCACCGCCGAGCGCATCGCGGCGACCCGCGATCCGCGTCACCGCATCGAACTCCCTGCGGGTCCCCCGGACCGGGAGGACGAGGTGACCCGGCTGGCCGGCTCGTTCAACACGATGCTCGGCGAGCTGGAGCAGTCGGTCACCGCGCAGCGCCGGCTGGTCGCCGACGCCTCGCATGAGCTCCGTACGCCGCTGACGGCGCTGCGCACCAACGCGGAACTGCTCGCCCGCGCCGACCGCCTCACCGAGGCGCAGCGCACCCGCGCGTCCACTGCCCTCACTCGCCAGCTGCGCGAAGTCACCGGCATGGTCAACGACTTGATCGAACTCGCCAGGGACGAGGAGCCTCAGCCGCTCCTCGAAACGGTCCGCGTCGCCGCCCTCACCGAGCACGCGGTCGAGATGGCCCACGCCCACTGGCCGCGGATCGTCTTCACGCTGTACGTCGACGACGCGGCGGCGGGTTTTGCGCTGCCCGGCGTGCCCTCGCGGCTGTCGCGCCTGCTGACGAATCTGCTGGACAACGCGGCCAAGTTCAGCCCGCCGGGCGACCCCGTCGAAGTCGCCTTCAGCTCAAGGGAGTTGACGGTGCGGGATCACGGCCCGGGGATCGCGCCCGACGACCTTCCGTACGTCTTCGACCGCTTCTACCGCGCGGAGACCGCCCGCGCGCTGCCCGGCTCGGGACTGGGCCTGGCGATGGCTCGCCAGATCGCCCGTGCGCACGGCGCGGAGCTGACGGCGGAGGCGGCGCAGGGGGGCGGGGCGCGGTTCCGGCTGACCTTCCCTGGGTAACTGGGGCTCCGCCCCGGGCCCCAGGCCCCGCGCCTCAATCGCCGGCGAGGCTGCATTGCAGCCCCTCCGGCGATTGAGGACACCCCCGGCCGCCCTCCAGGGGTCTGGGGGCTTGCCCCAGTTACGGGAACCCCACCGGGTCAGAAGCCCGGCGGCTCCGTGTACGTGCCCCACTCGTCCCGCAGCGCGTCGCAGATCTCGCCCAGCGTCGCCTCCGCACGCACGGCGTCCAGCATCGGCGCGATCATGTTCGAGCCGTCCCGCGCGGCGGTCAGCATCGCGTCCAGCGAGGACCGTACGCGGGCGTCGTCGCGGCCGGCCCTACGGTCCGCCAGGACCCGTACCTGATCGCGCTCGACCTCATGGCTGACCCGCAGGATCTCCAAGTCGCCGGTGACCGAGCCGTGGTGGACGTTGACGCCCACGACCCGCTTGTCGCCCTTCTCCAGGGACTGCTGGTAGCGGAAGGCGGACTCGGCGATCTCGCCGGTGAACCAGCCGTCCTCGATACCGCGCAGAATGCCGGAGGTGATCGGGCCGATGGGGTGCTTGCCGTCCGCGTGTGCGCGCCGACCGCGTTCCTTGATCTGGTCGAAGATCTTCTCGGCGTCGGCCTCGATACGGTCGGTGAGCTGCTCGACGTACCAGGAGCCGCCGAGCGGGTCGGCGACATTGGCGACGCCGGTCTCCTCCATCAGCACCTGCTGGGTACGCAGCGCGATCTCCGCGGCCTGCGCGCTCGGCAGGGCGAGGGTCTCGTCCAGGGCGTTGGTGTGCAGGGAGTTGGTGCCGCCGAGGACCGCGGAGAGCGCCTCGACCGCGGTGCGTACGACGTTGTTGTACGGCTGCTGCGCGGTGAGCGAGACACCCGCGGTCTGGGTGTGGAAGCGGAGCCACTGCGCCTTGTCGGTCTGTGCGCCGTACTCCTCCTTCATCCAGCGCGCCCAGATCCTACGAGCTGCCCGGAACTTGGCGATCTCCTCGAAGAAGTCGAGGTGCGCGTCGAAGAAGAAGGAGAGGCCGGGCGCGAAGGTGTCCACGTCCAGGCCGCGGCTCAGGCCCAGCTCGACATAGCCGAAGCCGTCGGCGAGCGTGTACGCGAGCTCCTGCGCGGCCGTCGCTCCGGCCTCGCGGATGTGGTAACCGGAGACCGACAGCGGCTTGTACGCGGGAATGCCCTGCGCGCAGTGCTCCATCAGGTCGCCGATCAGGCGCAGATGCGGCTCGGGCTGGAAGAGCCACTCCTTCTGCGCGATGTACTCCTTGAAGATGTCGGTCTGCAGCGTGCCGTTGAGCACGGCCGGGTCGATGCCCTGGCGCTCGGCGGCGACGAGATACATGCAGAAGACCGGGACCGCCGGCCCGCTGATGGTCATCGAGGTCGTCACATCACCGAGCGGGATGTCCTGGAAGAGGACCTCCATGTCGGCGGCGGAGTCGATGGCGACGCCACAGTGGCCGACCTCGCCGAGCGAGCGCGGGTCGTCGGAGTCGCGGCCCATGAGCGTCGGCATGTCGAAGGCGACGGAGAGCCCGCCGCCGCCGTTGGCCAGGATCATTTTGTAGCGCTCGTTGGTCTGCTCGGCATTGCCGAAGCCGGCGAACTGGCGGATGGTCCAGGTGCGGCCGCGGTAGCCGGTCGGGTAGAGCCCGCGGGTGAAGGGGTACTCCCCGGGCCAGCCGATCCGCTCGAAGCCGTCGTAGGTGTCCCCGGGCCGGGGCCCGTAGACGGGCTCGACCGGGTCACCGGAGAGCGTGGTGAAGTCCGCGTCCCGCTTGCGGGCCTTGTCGTAACGGGCCTGCCAGCGTCGGCGGCCTTCCTCGATGGCGTCTGCGTCCATACTCTGAATTTACTAGGACGTCCTAGTAAATGTCGATGGCAGACGGCCACGAGCCTTGCTCGCGGCCGTGTCTGTTACGCCTTGGCGGTCGCCGCGCTGCCGTCCACGGTCAGCGGCCGGATCTCGCGGGTGATCTTCGGCTCGACGAAGAAGGAGGCCACGGGGATGCAGCCGGCGGCCAGCACCCAGAGCAGCTTGCCGAACGGCCACTTCGCCTTGGAGCCGAGATCGAAGGCGAAGATCACGTAGATGATGAACAGCACACCGTGGATCTGCGAGATCAGCATGGTGTCGCCGACCTCGAACCCGTACTTCGCGATGATCGCCGCGGTGAAGACCAGCAGCCATACGGCGGTGACGTACGCCATCACCCGGTAACGGGACAGCACGCTTTGTTTCATGGCTACGAGCGTAACCGGGCGCAAAGGCCGATCTTCGCCCGGGTCGTGTGGATTACTTCTCGTCGAAATCCCGCGCCGCCACCCGCAAGGGCCTGAGCATCGCGAAGATCTCCCCGCACTCCTCCGCGTCGTACGCGCCGAGCCCGAAGTCCATCTCCATCAGCTCGCGAGTGGCCGCCTCCACGACCTCCCGGCCCTTCTCGGTGATGGAGGCGAGCGTGCCGCGCCCGTCGTTCGGATTGGGCCGCTTGTCGACGAGACCGGACCTCACCAGCCGGTCCACCGTGTTCGTCACCGAGGTCGGGTGGACCATCAGCCGCTCGCCGATCTTGGACATCGGCAGTTCACCGGCCTTGGAGAAGGTGAGCAGCACCAGCGCCTCGTACCGCGCGAAGGTCAGTCCGTACGGCTTGACGACGGCGTCGACCTCGGCGAGCAGGATCTGGTGCGCGCGCATGATCGAGGTGATCGCGGCCATCGAGGGCACGGGACCCCATCGCTGCTGCCAGAGCTCGTCGGCTCGGGCGATGGGATCGAAGGGGAGACTGAGCGGCTTGGGCACGCACCGACCCTACCGACTGGCCATATGGCGGTCAGCCCCGTCTCGCACTTCGGTCTTTCCGGCCTCGGCGACCAGCAGCAGACAGCTGAGGGTTCCGACGGCCCCGGCCCCGGCGACCACCGTACTCACGGAGAAGAACTCCGCCGCGAACCCGGCCAGCGCCATGCCGACGCCCTGGATCGTCATCAGCCCGGCGGTGAGCAGGGTCATGGCCCGGCCGCGCAGTTCCTCGGGGACAGCCTCGATGAACCATCGGTCGACTCCCAGGGTGTACGCGGAGCCGGCGCCGGCGGCCACGAGCACGAGCAGCGCCCAGCCGAGACCGGGTGTGAGGACGTAGGCGAGGAATGGCAGCAGGGTGACGGCGGCGAGCGGCAGGGCGATACGGGCGCGGGTGGCGGGGCCGAGCACGGAGCCGGCGTACAGCTCACCGGCGATCGTGCCGACCGGCAGCGCGCACATGAGCAGCCCGAGACCGGCCGGGCCGATGCCGATCTCGTCCGCGTACGGGGTGGCGAGAACCTCCGGCGCGACGCTGAACATGGGCGGCACCCAGAAGAGCAGCATCAGCACACGGAGCCGGCGGTCGGCGAAGATCTGCCGCGCGCCGGAGAGCGAGGACCGCAGCAGGGCGCCGCTGTCGCCGCCTCTGGCCGGGCGCCTCTTCGTACCGAAGCGGAGGAGCAGCGCCGAGCCCACGAACGTGCACACGGTGACGGTGAGGGCGCCGCGCGGGGACACCACTGCCAGCAGCAGCCCGCCGAGCCCGAACCCGGTGAGCACGGCGCTCTGCGACACGATGCGCAGCAATGAGCGGCCCAGAACGAAGAGGTCGCCGTCGCCGAGGATGTCGGCGAGGGTCGCCGTGCGGGTGCCGTTGAAGACGGGTGAGATCGCGGCGATGAAGCAGCGCAGTACGAGCAGCGCGGCGACGGGCGTCACGGGCAGCACCATGGCGGCGGCGCACGCGGCACAGAGGAGATCGCACACCACGAGCACCCGCCGGGCCGGGTACTTGTCGGCGACCCCGGCGAGCAGGGTCCCGCCGACGAGGTAGGGCAGAAACCCGAGCGCGAAGGTGAGGGAGCTGAGCAGGGGCGACGCGGTGAGCCGGTAGACGAGGACGGTGAGCGCGATCTCGCTGACGACGACGCCGAGGAGCGACATGAGGTGTGCGACGAATACGGCGCGGAACTCGCGCACCTGGAACACGGCCCGATAGCCGGAGCCGGCGTCGGCGCTCGGGTGCCGCGAACTCCCGTCGCGGGCGGGGTGCTCGGCCTTCGCGGGACTGGTGCGGGGCGCGACCGTTTCCGGCAGGGCAAAGCCCTCGCCATCCGGCGCGGCAGCGCCACCCGGTCCGGGTACCCCCGCCTCGGGCGGGGCGGAGACGACTGCTCCGGGCACGCCGCCGTCCGGCCCGGCGGCGCCGGGGCGGGGGCCGCCCTCGGGGGGCGGCAGCGGCGGGTCCTCCGTGAGGTTCTCTTTCGGCATGGCCGACAGCCTGCCTATGCCCTCCCGGCCGGCTCTAGACTTTCGGCAGCAGCCGAATCTTCCGGGGTGATCATGCCGTCCTACATGCACTTCGGCGAAGCCGATCTGCTGCGGATCCGGTTCGCCGTCTCCCCCCTCTGGGAGACTCAGAGCGCCGTACGCATCCTCAAGCGCCCCGACCGGCACGGCTATCACCTGCCCTGGCTGCGCCGGATACGCCAGGCCGCCGACAGGCTCGATCTCACCGCCCTGTGGCTACTGATGCCGCAGCGCGGGCACAGCCCGGACTTTCTCGGGCCGCCGCCCATCGGGCCCGCCGCCTCCTTCGAGGAGGAGATCGCCGCCGTACGCCGCGCGGATCCCGAGGCCGCGCGGCACGACATGGCGTGGGCGCTTTCCTGCACCCCGGGGGCATCGGACTCACCGCAGGGACGGGCCCTCGTCGCCGATCCCGAGCGGGCCGTCCAGGACCTCGCCGACGCCATGGAGTGCGCCTGGCACGCACTCGTCGAGCCGGACTGGCCGCGGCTGCGAGCTCTTCTCGAGGCCGATGTGGCGTTCCATTCGCGGCGGTTGGCGGAGACCGGCCTCGAGGGGCTGTTCGCCGATCTCCACCCCAGGCTGCGCTGGGCCGACAGCACTCTGACCCTGGCCACGCCCGGTGACCATGTACGCGACCTCGGCGGCCAGGGCCTCATGCTGCTGCCCAGCGTCTTCTGCTGGCCCGACGTAGTGACCGGATTCGAACCGCCCTGGCAGCCGACCGTCGCCTACCCCGCACGCGGTATCGGCGCCCTGTGGGCACAGCCCGCGGGCTCTGCGCCCGAGGCGCTGGCCCGCCTGCTCGGCGCCAAGCGCGCCGCCGTGTTCCTCGCGCTCGACGAACCCGCCGGGACGACCGCGCTCGCGCATCTCCTGGGCCTCGCGCCGTCCTCCGTATCCGCGCATCTGTCGGTGCTGCGCGACGCGGGGCTGCTGACCGCCCACCGCTACGGCCACCAGGTGCTGTACGAGCGAACGCCGTTGGGCATCGCGCTCGCGGTGTCGCACCCCGGGGCGCGATGAAGGCGTCCGGGCGAGCGGTTCCGGGATCTGAGTGGTTTCAGACGGAGAGGTGCCGTTCGACGGTCTCGACTTTGGAGTGGAGACCGTCGGTCACGCCGGGTCGGATATCGGCCTTGAGGACGACGGAGACGCGCGGCGCGCGGGCCTCGACCGCGGCGACGGCACGCTTGACGACGTCCATCACCTCGTCCCAGTCACCCTCGATCGAGGTGAACATCGCGTCGGTGCGGTTGGGCAGGCCGGATTCGCGGACGACCCGGACGGCGTCGGCGACATACTCACCGACATCCTCGCCCACGCCCAATGGGGTGACGGAGAAGGCGACGATCATGCCTCCACCGCGCTCTTGCGGCGGGCGCGGGAGGCGATGACCTCGTCCTCGGCGGCGCGCTTGAGCTTGCGCTCGGCGAAGAAGCCGCCGAAGGGGAGCACGGAGAGCACGAAGTAGAAGGCCGCGGTCTTCGCGTGCCACTTGGTGCGGTTCCAGGCGTCCAGCCAGAAGATCACGTACAGGATGAAGAGCACGCCGTGGATCGCGCCCATCACCGGAACCGCGTTGAACTCCGTTGTGCGCTTGAGCACCGAGCAGACCAGCAGCAGGAGGAAGGAGACGGCCTCCGGCGCGGAGACCAGACGGAGGCGGTGGAGGGACGAGGCGGTCTTGATGTCCACGGAGGCACCTTCTGGGAGGGGGGTCGTTGGTCTTGTGAACGCGCTCACAAGCGCTCCCCCATTGTGGCAGCCATCTCCGCCAACCCGGGGTCCGGGGTGCCTCCCTGGGGGCGGTGTCCCCGGCACAACACAGCGTCGGGGTCCGGGGTGCCCCCGGGAAAACACGGCATCCGGGTCCATATCAGGGTCCGGATCCTCCCAAAGGACCTGTTCGCGCAGCGCACCGGCGGCTAACGTCGCTCCGTGGCAATGTTCCGACTCCAAGGCAGCAAGGTGCTCGCCGTCGATATGACCGGCGACGCCGTCAAAGCGAAGAACGGCTCGATGGTCGCCTACGACGGCCAGATGGCGTTCAAAAAGATGTCCGGCGGCGGTGAGGGCATCCGTGGGATGGTCACCCGCCGCCTGACCGGCGAGCAGATGACCATGATGGAGGTGAAGGGGCAGGGCACCTGCTACTTCGCCGACCGGGCGTCCGAGATCAACCTGGTGAACCTGCACGGCGACAAGCTCTATGTCGAGGCGAGCAATCTGCTCTGCACCGACGCCGGGCTGCGCACCGGGACGGCCTTCACCGGACTGCGCGGCGGGGCGAGCGGCAACGGCCTGTTCACCACGACCGTCGAGGGCACCGGCCAGGCGGCGATCATGTCGGACGGCTCGGCCGTGGTGCTGCGGGTGACACCCCAGTACCCGCTCTCCGTGGACCCCGGCGCCTACATCGCGCACCAGGGCAATCTGCGGCAGGACTTCCAGTCCGGCGTGACCTTCCGGACCGTCCTGGGCGAAGGCGGCGGCGAGGCCTTCCAGATCCGCTTCGAGGGCGACGGACTCGTCTACGTACAGCCCAGCGAGCGCAACACCATCGGGGGCGACGTCTGATGCCGTTCCGCGAGATCAACTCCAAGATGGTCGAGGCGACGATCGCCCCCGGCCAGAAGATGTTCAGTCAGCGCGGCGCGATGCTTGCGTACAAGGGCGAGGTTTCGTTCACGCCCAACATCCAGGGCGGCCAGGGCGGCCTGGCCTCGATGCTCGGGCGGCGGGTGGCCAATGAGGCGACGCCGCTGATGACGGTCGAGGGCAGCGGCACGGTGATGTTCGGCCACGGCGGCCATCACATCCAGGTGATCCAGCTGACCGGCGACACCCTGTACGTCGAGGCGGACCGGCTGCTCGCCTTCGACGGGACGCTGCAGCAGGGCACGATGTTCATGGGCTCGCAGGGCGGGGTCATGGGGATGGTGCGCGGCCAGGTGACGGGCCAGGGCCTGTTCACCACGACACTCAAGGGCCACGGCGCGGTCGCGGTGATGGCACACGGCGGGGTGATCGAGCTGCCGATCGCTCCGGGGCGGGCGGTCCATGTGGACCCGCAGGCGTATGTCGCGCACCACGGCGACGTACGCAACAAGCTCTCCACCGCGCTGGGCTGGCGCGACATGGTGGGGCGCGGCTCGGGCGAGGCCTTCCAGCTGGAGCTCAGCGGCAGCGGTGCGGTGTACGTCCAGGCGTCGGAGGAGAAACTGTGAGCACGCCCGTGATCTTCGACCCGATGACGCTGCCGAGCGACGACAACGTCAATGCGTACACCTTCTGCGTGGAGCTCAAATCCAGCCAGTGGTTCCTGCAGAAGGGGAAGATGATCGCCTACTACGGGCGCATCGACTTCAACGGCATCGGCCACGGCCGGCTCGACCGGCTGCTGCGGACCTCCTTCCACTCGCCGCTGCACGCGAGCGACTGGGTGGTGGCGGAGGGCAGCGGCAAGATGCTGCTCGCCGACCGCTCCTTCGACGTCAACTCCTACGATCTGGACGACGGCAATCTCACGATCCGCTCCGGCAATCTGCTGGCGTATCAGCCGACGCTGGCGCTGAAGCAGTCGATCGTGCCGGGCTTTCTGACGCTGATCGGTACGGGGAAGTTCGTGGCCGCGTCCAACGGTCCCGTGGTCTTCATGGAGCCGCCGATCAGGGTGGACCCGCAGGCGCTGGTGGGCTGGGCCGACTGTCCGTCGCCCTGCCACCACTACGACCACGGCTATATGACGGGCGTGATGGGCGGGATGCGGGCACTGACCGGGATCGGCGGGGCCTCGGGCGAGGAGCACCAGTTCGAGTTCGTCGGAGCCGGCACGGTGCTTCTGCAGTCGACGGAGGCGCTGATGGCCGAACAGGCGACCGGTGCGGTGCCGCCGGAGGCGGGGGTTCCGGGGGGCCACGGCGCGGCCGGAGCCCCAGGCCAACACGGGGCGGCACCGCGTCTTCCCGGCCAGCTGGGGGACCTCCAGCGTCGCTTCGGCCTGTGAACGGTAGTCTGCGGAGTGTGACGTCGAACGCCTGCACCCTTGTTCGCGACTCTTGTCGCGCGCCGGGTGCCGTGCGTCACACTCCCCGTTTTCGTCCGTCTTTCAACTTCTTAGGTAGAATCCATATATGGAGACCGAGACGGCCACCCGCTGGCTTACCGACGACGAGCAGTACGCCTGGCGCACCTATCTGGACGTCAACCGACTGCTGACGTACCAGATGGAGAAGGACCTCCAGCCGTTCGGCCTGACCAACAACGACTACGAGATCCTGGTCAACCTCTCCGAGTCGGCGGACCGGCGGATGAGGATGAGCGACCTCGCCGCGGCCACACTCCAGTCCAAGAGCCGCCTCTCGCACCAGATCACCCGCATGGAGAACGCGGGGCTGGTCCGCCGGGAGAACTGCGAGTCGGACCGGCGCGGACTGTACGCGGTCCTGACCGACCAGGGCACGGAAACGATGCAGAAGGTCGCGCCGCACCATGTCGCGTCCGTACGCAAGCACTTCATCGACATGCTCTCGCCGGAGGCGCTCGCGGATCTACGCGAGTCACTCTCCCCGGTCGCCGAGAATCTGCGCGGCCGGCGCGGCAAGCCGTAGGTCCTTCGGACCCCCGGGCCTGTCCTGTGCGGCGGGTGGCACGCCCGAACAGCCCACGCCCACCGCCGCTCGATGGCCGTCAGCCCTCCGTGATGCCCGCCACCAGTTCGTCCGCCGCGCGGTACGGGTCCAGCTCGCCCGCCACGATCCGTTCCGCCAGCGCGCCGAGGCGGCGGTCGCCGTGCAGGTCTTGGATCCGTTCCCGCAGCGCCGTCACCGCGATGGTCTCCACTTCGCCGGCCGCACGGCGGGCGCGGCGTTCGGCGAGAACGCCGTGCTCCTCCATCCACGCGCGGTGCTTCTCCAGCGCCTCGACGACCTCGTCGATGCCCTCGCCCCGCGCGGCGACCGTCTTCACGATGGGTGGCCGCCAGTCGCCGGGGCCGCGCGACTCGCCCAGTCCGAGCATGTGGTTCAGCTCGCGGGCCGTCGCGTCCGCGCCGTCCCGGTCCGCCTTGTTGACGACGTACACATCGCCGATCTCGAGGATGCCCGCCTTCGCCGCCTGGATACCGTCGCCCATACCGGGCGCCAGCAGCACCACCGACGTGTCCGCCTGCGAGGCGATCTCCACCTCGGACTGCCCCACGCCCACGGTCTCGACCAGGATCACGTCGCAGCCGGCCGCGTCCAGCACCCGGATCGCCTGCGGGGCGGCCCAGGCCAGACCGCCGAGGTGCCCGCGCGTGGCCATCGAGCGGATGTAGACACCCGGGTCGGATGCGTGTTCCGACATCCGGACCCGGTCGCCGAGCAGTGCCCCGCCCGAGAAGGGCGAGGACGGGTCGACGGCGAGGACGCCGACCCGCTTCCCGGCCCGCCGGTACGCGGACACCAGCGCCGACGTGGACGTCGACTTGCCGACACCCGGCGAACCGGTCAGACCCACGACGTATGCCCCGCCCGCCAACGGAGCGAGCGCCGCCATCACCTCGCGCAGCTGCGGTGACGCCCCCTCCACCAGCGAGATCAGCCGGGCGACAGCCCTCGGCCGGCCTTCCCGTGCCTGGGCCACCAGCTCGGGGACGTCCACCATTGCCGCTCCGTTCGATCGGTTACGTACGAGGGTTACTTGCCCGGGACGCGCACGATCAGCGCGTCACCCTGCCCGCCACCTCCGCACAGCGCGGCCGCACCGACACCGCCGCCACGGCGCTTGAGCTCCAGCGCCAGGTGCAGGACCACCCGCGCGCCGGACATGCCGATCGGGTGGCCAAGGGCGATCGCGCCGCCGTTGACGTTCACCTTTTCCGGGGACACCCCAAGGTCCTTCATTGACTGCACGGCAACCGCCGCGAAGGCCTCGTTGATCTCGATGAGGTCGAGGTCCTCGACGCCGAGGCCCTCCTTGGTCAGCGCGTGCTGGATGGCGTTGGACGGCTGCGACTGGAGGGAGTTGTCGGGGCCGGCCACGTTCCCGTGCGCGCCGATCTCCGCGATCCACTCCAGGCCCAGCTCCTCGGCCTTGGCCTTGCTCATCACCACGACCGCCGCGGCGCCGTCGGAGATCTGCGAGGACGTACCCGCGGTGATCGTGCCGTCCTTGGCGAACGCGGGGCGCAGCTTGCCGAGCGACTCCACCGTCGTCTCGGCGCGGATGCCCTCGTCCTTGGCGAAGACCACCGGCTCGCCCTTGCGCTGCGGGATCTCGACGGGCGTGATCTCCGCCTCGAAGATGCCGTTCTTCTGCGCGGCCGCGGCCCGCTGGTGCGACAGCGCCGCGATCTCGTCCTGCGGCTGGCGGGCGATGCCGAGCCGGGTGTTGTGCTTCTCCGTCGACTCGCCCATCGCGACGTTCTCGAAGGAGTCGGTCAGACCGTCGTACGCCATCGAGTCGAGCATCTCGATCGCGCCGTACTTGTAGCCCTCGCGCGACTTCGGCAGCAGGTGCGGCGCGTTGGTCATGGACTCCTGGCCGCCGGCGACGATCACGTCGAACTCACCGGCGCGGATCAGCTGGTCGGCCAGCGCGATGGCGTCGAGCCCGGAGAGACAGACCTTGTTGACGGTGAGCGCGGGGACGCTCATCGGGATGCCACCCTTGACCGCGGCCTGGCGGGCCGGGATCTGACCCGCGCCGGCCTGCAGCACCTGGCCCATGATCACGTACTGCACCTGATCACCGCCGATGCCGGCCCGGTCCAGCGCCGCCTTGATGGCGAAGCCGCCGAGATCGGCGCCGGAAAAGGACTTGAGCGAGCCGAGCAGCCGACCCATGGGCGTACGGGCGCCCGCGACAATCACTGAAGTGGTACCGGAGGTTCCAGACATGAGGCACGGCCCCTTGGATGAGGAGTGAACGAGGGTTTACTTCAATGTACTGAGCGGTACGGTCCCCGGTCACCGGGCAGCCGGTGTGATCGCGCGCACGTTGCGTAACCACCGTCCGGGGCGCTGCACTGGACCCATGCTGACGCGAATCGACCACATCGGGATCGCCTGTTTCGACCTCGACAAGACCGTGGAGTTCTACAAGGCCACGTACGGCTTCGAGGTCTTCCACTCCGAAGTCAACGAGGAGCAGGGCGTACGGGAAGCCATGCTCAAGATCAATGAGACGTCCGACGGCGGCGCCTCGTACCTCCAGCTCCTGGAGCCGACCCGCGAGGACTCGGCCGTCGGAAAGTGGCTGGCCAAGAATGGTGAAGGCGTCCACCACATCGCCTTCGGCACCGCCGATGTGGACGCGGACGCGCAGTCCATCCGGGACAAGGGCGTACGCGTTCTCTACGACGAGCCACGTATCGGCTCCATGGGCTCCCGTATTACTTTTCTCCACCCCAAGGACTGTCACGGCGTTCTCACCGAACTCGTCACCGCTGCAACGGAGCACTGACCTCCGGATTCCCGGCCCGGTAGAGTGGGCGGTTCCGGGCCGGGGCCGGGTCGGGGCCGCGCCGCGTCCCCTCCGCTGATCTGTCACCATTCCCCGGGGGGCCGTTCGCCGGCGAACGGTGCTCGTACGGAGACAGTTGCGACCAGGGGACGGATGGGACCGCGCAGTGCGGGGCTACGAACGCCAGGAGAGCCACCGAGCTGACGACGACCACCTCTCGCGGTTCGAAGCCGAGATGGACCGGCTGAAGACCGAGCGGGAGAAGGCCGTCCAGCACGCCGAGGACCTCGGCTACCAGGTCGAGGTATTGCGCGCCAAGCTCCATGAGGCGCGCCGCAACCTCGCGTCTCGTCCTGCCTACGACAGCGCCGACATCGGCTATCAGGCCGAGCAATTGCTCCGTAATGCCCAGATTCAGGCCGACCAGCTGCGCTCGGACGCCGAGCGCGAATTGCGGGACGCCCGCGCGCAGACGCAGCGCATCCTCCAGGAGCACGCCGAGCACCAGGCACGTCTTCAGGCCGAACTGCACTCCGAGGCGAACCAGCGCCGCCAGCGCCTGGACCAGGAGCTGGCCGAGCGCCGGCAGACCGTCGAGGCGCACGTCAACGAGAACGTCGCCTGGGCCGAGCAGCTGCGCGCCCGCACCGAGGCGCAGGCCCGCCGACTTCTCGACGAGTCCCGCGCCGAGGCCGAGAAGTCCCTGGCCGCGGCCCGTGCCGAGGCCACCCGGGTCGCCGAGGAGGCTCGCCAGCGGCTCGCTTCCGAGGCGGAGAACGCCCGCGCCGAGGCCGAGACGACCCTGCTGCGCGCCCGCAAGGACGCCGAACGCCTGCTGAACGCCGCATCGAACCAGGCGCAGGAGGCCACCTCCCACGCCGAGCAGCTGCGCTCCTCCACGTCCGCCGAGTCCGACCAGGCCCGCCAGCAGTCCGCCGAACTGAGCCGCGCCGCCGAGCAGCGGATCCAGGAGGCGGAGGAGAAGCTGCGCGAGGCCCGCGCGGAGTCCGAGAAGGTCCTGGCCGAGGCCAAGGAGTCGGCGGCCAAGCAGCTGGCGTCCGCCGAGTCCATCAACGAGCAGCGCACCCGTACCGCCAAGGCCGAGATCGCGCGGCTGGTCGGCGAGGCCACCAAGGAGTCGGAGGCGCTCAAGGCGGAGGCCGAGCAGGCGCTCGCGGACGGCCGCGCCGAGGCGGAGAAGCTGGTCGCCGAGGCGGGCGAGAAGGCTCATACGGTCGCGGCCGAGGACTCTGCCGCGCAGCTCGCCAGGGCTGCCCGTAGCGCCGAGGAGGTGCTGACCAAGGCCTCCGAGGACGCCCGGCAGACCACCCGCAAGGCGGGCGAGGAGGCCGAGCGGATCCGACGCGAGGCCGAGGCGGAGGCGGACCGGCTGCGCGGCGAGGCCGCCGAGCAGGCCGACCAGCTCAAGGGTGCGGCCAAGGACGACACCAAGGAGTACCGCGCCAAGACCGTCGAACTGCAGGAGGAGGCGCGCAGGCTGCGCGGCGAGGCCGAGCAGCTGCGGTCCGAGGCGGTCGCCGAGGGAGAGCGGATCCGCGGCGAGGCCCGCCGCGAGGCCGTGCAGCAGATCGAGGAAGCGGCGAGCACCGCCGAGGAGCTGCTGACCAAGGCGCGGACCGACGCCGACGAAATGCGCACCGCGGCGACCACCGACAGCCAGCGTGTCCGTACGGAAGCGATCGAGCGCGCCACCACGCTGCGCAAGCAGGCCGAGGAGACCCTGGAGCGCACCCGCGCCGAGGCCGAGCGGCTGCGCGCCGAGGCCGAGGAACAGTCCGAGGGCGTCAAGTCCGCGGCCGAGCAGGCGGCCGCCGATCTGCGCGAGGAGACCGAGCGCGCCATCGCGGCCCGGCAGGCCGAGGCCGCGGACGAGCTGACCCGGCTGCACACCGAGGCCGAGTCGCGTCTCGCCGCCGCCGAGCAGGGCCTGAGCGACTCCCGCGGCGAGGGCGAGCGGATCCGCCGCGAGGCCGCGGAGGAGACCGAGCGGCTGCGTGCCGAGGCCGCCGAGCGGATCCGTACGCTCCAGGCGCAGGCGGAGCAGGAGGCCGAGCGGCTGCGCGACGACGCAGCCGCCGACGCATCGGTCACCCGCGCCGAGGCCGAGAACGTCGCGGTACGGCTGCGCACCGATGCCGCCACCGAGGCGGAGCGGCTCAAGACCGAGGCGCAGGAGAGCGCCGACCGGCTGCGGGCGGAGGCCGCCGCCGCCGCCGAGCGGGTGGGCGTCGAGGCAGCCGAGGCGCTCGCTGCCGCCCAGGAGGAGGCCAACCGCCGCCGCCGGGAGGCCGAGGAGATCCTCGACTCGGCGCGCAGCGAGGCGAACCAGGAGCGCGACCGGGCCCGCGAGCAGAGCGAGGAACTGCTGGCCTCGGCCCGCAAGCGGGTCGAGGAGGCGCAGACCGAGGCGCATCGGCTGGTCGAGGAGGCCGACCGGCGCGCCACCGAGATGGTGTCCGCCGCCGAGCAGACCGCCCAGCAGGTTCGGGACTCCGTCAACGGCCTCCATGATCAGGCCGAGCAGGAGATCGCCGGGCTGCGCTCGGCCGCCGAGCACGCCGCGGACCGCACCAGGACCGAGGCGCAGGACGAGGCGGACCGGGTCCGCGCCGACGCGTACGCCGAGCGCGAGCGGGCCGCCGAGGACGCGGCGAGGCTGCGGGCCAGGGCCCAGGAGGAGACCGACGCCGCCAACGCGCTCGCGGAGCGGACCGTCGGGGAAGCGATCACCGAGTCCGACCGGCTGCGCGCCGACACCGCCGAGTACGCGCAGCGGGTGCGTACCGAGACGTCGGAGGCTCTCGCCTCCGCCGAGCAGGACGCCTCGCGCGCCCGCGGCGAGGCCCGCGCGGACGCCAACCGCATCCGCTCCGACGCCGCCGCCCAGGCCGACCGGCTCATCAGCGAGGCGACGAGCGAAGGCGAGCTGCTGCGCACCGAGGCGGCGGAGACGCTGTCCGGCGCCGAGGCGGCCGCGGCCCGGCTGCGCGCCGATGCCGAGCAGATCAAGGTGCAGGCCGAGGCCGAGGCGGAGCGGCTGCACGCCGGGATCCGTGCCGACGGCGAGCAGATCCTGGACGAGGCGCGTCAGGCCGCCGACAAGCGTCGCGGTGACGCGGCCGCCCAGGCCGACGAGCTGATCTCCGAGGCGAGCGGTGAGGCGGAGCGGCTGCGCGCCGAGGCCGCCGAGACGGTGGGCTCCGCCCAGCAGGCCGCCGAGCGCATCAAGTCCGAGGCCCGGAAGATCAAGGCGGACGCCGAGGCGGCGGTCGAGCTGATGCGTACGGAGGCCAGGGCGGAGGCGGACCGGACGGTGGACGAGGCGCGCGAAGCCGCGGCCAAGCGCCGTGCCGACGCCGCAGAGCAGGCCGACCAGCTCATCAACAAGGCGCAGGAGGAGGCGCTGCGCGCGGCCACCGAGGCCGAGGCGCAGGCCGACACGATGGTGGGCGCGGCCCGCAAGGAGGCCGAGCGGGTGATCGCCGAGGCGACCGTCGAGGGCAACTCCCGGGTGGAGAAGGCCCGTACGGACGCCGACGAGCTGCTGGTCGGCGCGCGCCGGGACGCCACCGCCATAAGGGAACGGGGCGAGGACCTGCGGGCCCGGGTCGAGGCCGAGATCGAGGAGCTGCACGAGCGCGCCCGCCGGGAGACCGCGGAGCAGCTGAAGTCGGCCGGCGAGCGCGTCGACAAGCTGGTGAAGGCCGCGACCGAGCAGCAGGCCGAGGCCGAGGCGAAGGCCAAGGAGCTGGTGTCCGAGGCCAATTCGGAGGCGAGCAAGGTCCGGATCGCCGCGGTGCGGAAGGCGGAGGGGCTCCTCAAGGAGGCCGAGCAGAAGAAGGCCGAGGTGTTCCGGGAGGCCGAGCGGCTCAAGGCGGAGTCCGAGGCCGAGGCAGAACAGACAGTTACGGAGGGCAAGCGGGAGCTCGATGTGCTGGTGCGCCGCCGCGAGGACATTCAGGCGGAGATTTCCCGAGTCCAGGATGTACTCGAAGCATTGGAGTCGTTCGAAGCGCCATCCGGGGGCAACAAGGAGAATGGCGTCAAAGCGGGCGCGACAGCAGGGGTTACACGTTCGAGTGGCAAGTCATCCGAGGCCTAGCCACTCAAAAGGCTGGACATTCTCCAGATCAAACGGGCATCCGCTCGATGACACGCCGCTTCGGCCCCTAGGATTCCCCCTATCACCTCACCGGTCTCATTCGACAGGAACCCCATGAGCGACACATCCTCCCCCTTCGGCTTCGAGCTCGTGCGGCGTGGTTACGACCGCGGTCAGGTGGACGACCGCATTACCAAACTCGTCGCCGACCGTGACAGTGCTCTGGCCCGAATCACCTCTCTGGAAAAGCGCATCGAGGAGCTCCACCTCGAGACGCAGAACGCCCAGGCCCAGGTCAGCGACGCAGAGCCGTCGTACGCCGGTCTCGGTGCGCGCGTCGAGAAGATCCTCCGTCTCGCCGAGGAGGAGGCGAAGGACCTGCGCGAGGAGGCCCGTCGCGCGGCCGAGCAGCACCGTGAGCTCGCCGAGTCCGCCGCCCAGCAGGTGCGCAACGACGCCGAGTCGTTCGCCACGGAGCGCAAGGCGAAGGCCGAGGACGAGGGCGTCCGTATCGTCGAGAAGGCGAAGAGCGACGCCTCTACGCTGCGTAGCGAAGCGCAGAAGGACGCGCAGTCCAAGCGCGAGGAGGCGGACGCTCTCTTCGAGGAGACCCGCGCCAAGGCCGCCCAGGCCGCCGCGGACTTCGAGACGAACCTCGCCAAGCGCCGCGAGCAGTCGGAGCGCGACCTGGCCTCGCGTCAGGCGAAGGCGGAGAAGCGCCTGGCGGAGATCGAGCACCGCGCCGAGCAGCTGCGCCTGGAGGCCGAGAAGCTGCGTACGGACGCGGAGCGCCGGGCCCGTCAGACGGTGGAGACCGCGCAGCGCCAGGCCGAGGACATCGTGGCCGACGCGAACGCCAAGGCCGACCGGATCCGCAGCGAATCGGAGCGCGAGCTGGCGGCGCTCACCAACCGCCGCGACTCGATCAACGCGCAGCTGACCAACGTCCGCGAGATGCTGGCCACGCTGACCGGTGCGGCCGTGGCCGCCGCCGGCACCCCCGCCGACGACGAGCCGATCTCCCGCGGCGTCCCGGCCCAGCAGTCCCGCTGAGTACACACTGGTTCATCGGCTACGTCGCGTAGGCCGGAAGGACCCGTCAAGCCCCCTGCCACTCCGGTGGCGGGGGGCTTTGCGCGCCTTTAGCGTGGCCGCATGATTGAGCTCGAGGGCCTCACCAAGCGCTTCGGCAGCACCACCGCGGTCGACCATCTGTCGTTCCGGGTGAGACCAGGTGTGGTGACAGGCTTCCTCGGCCCGAACGGCGCGGGCAAGTCCACGACGATGCGGATGATGCTCGATCTCGACAACCCGACCAGTGGCTCGGTGCGGATCGACGGCAAGCACTACCGCGACCTCGAGGAGCCGCTGAAGTACATCGGCGCGCTGCTGGACGCCAAGGCGATGCACGGCGGGCGGAGCGCGTACAACAACCTTCTCTGTCTCGCCCAGTCGAACCGTATCCCCACCTCGCGGGTCGCCGAGGTACTGGACACCGTCGGACTGACCCCGGTGGCGAAGAAGAAGTCCAAGGGCTTCTCGCTCGGTATGAGCCAACGGCTGGGAATCGCCTCTGCGCTGCTCGGCGATCCGGAGATCCTGATGTTCGACGAACCTGTCAATGGTCTGGACCCCGAAGGAATTCACTGGATCCGCAATCTGATGAAGACTCTTGCCCGGGAAGGGCGGACGATCTTCGTCTCCTCGCATCTGATGAGCGAAATGGCCCTGACCGCCGACCACTTGATCGTGATTGGGCAGGGGCGACTTCTGGCCGACACATCGATGGCAGATTTCATTCACAAGAACTCCCGCAGTTACGTGCGGCTGCGTTCGCCGCAGCAGGAGAGGCTGCGCGATGTGCTGCACGAGTCGGGGTTCATTCCGGTCGAGTCGGGCAATGGCGTGCTGGAAGTCGACGGCGCGACCACCGCGCAGCTCGGTGAGCTGGCCGCCGGGCATCAGCTCGTTCTGCATGAACTGAGCTCCCACCGCGCCTCGCTGGAGGAGGCCTTCATGCAGATGACGGCGGGCTCGGTCGAGTACCACGCGCACTCGACGGACGAGGGAGCGCCGCCGCCGGTCCGGCAGCCGGGTCTCCAGTGGGGCCAGAGCTACCAGAGCAGCAAGGGAGCCTGACCCATGGCCTCGGTACCCGCCGTTCTGCAGTCCGAGTGGACCAAGATCCGTACGGTCTCCTCGACCACCTGGACGCTGGTGAGCGCGCTCGTCGTCACTGTCGCGATGGGCGCCGCGCTCAGCGCGCTGCTGAAGTCGACGTTCGACGACCTGCCGCGGGAGGAGCAACTCACCTTCGACCCGACCTTCATCAGCTTCTCCGGGATGATCCTGGGCCAGCTCGCGATGGTGGTCTTCGGGGTTCTGGTGGTCGGTACGGAGTACAGCTCCGGCATGATCCGTACCTCGCTCGCTGCCGTACCGCAGCGCGCCACCTTCATGTTCAGCAAGATCACGGTGGCCACGGTGCTGGCGCTGGTGGTCGGCCTGACGACCAGCTTTCTCGCCTTCTTCCTGGGCCAGGCGCTGCTGGGCGACCTCCGTACGGACATCGGCGCGGACCATGTGCTGCGCGCGGTCGTCGGCGGCGGGCTCTACATGGGGTTGATCGCGCTCTTCTCGATGGGCGTGGCGACGATGCTGCGCAGCTCGATGCTCTCGCTCGGCATCCTGATGCCGTTCTTCTTCCTGGTCTCGCGGATCCTCGCGTCCGTGCCGAAGGCGAAGACGGTCGCCCGCTACTTCCCCGACCAGGCCGGCTCCAAGATCATGCAGGTGGTGCCGGACGCCATGGGCAGCGACACGGCTCCGTACGGGCCGTGGGGCGGGCTGGGGATCATGGTCCTCTGGGTGGTCGCGGCGCTGCTGGGCGGTTATCTGGTGCTCAAGAAGCGGGACGCGTAGGCAGCGGGGCGCCTCGTCCCGGCCCCGCTGGACGCCTCGCCCCGGCCGCGCGGGCGGATCGAAGCCCGACACCATAGCGTTACGGCTTGGCCGGAACCGTCAAGACACGGATATCCTCCTAACTCTTACGGGGGCGTGCGGCCGGATGGCCTGGGCCCCGACGACCCGAAAGTCGATGGGGCTGGAGAATGATCGAGGCAGTCGGCCTGACCAAGCGCTATGGCGCCAAGACGGCCGTGTACAACCTTTCCTTCCAGGTGCGGCCCGGCGCCGTCACCGGGTTCCTCGGCCCCAACGGCGCCGGCAAGTCGACCACGATGCGGATGATCCTCGGACTCGACCAGCCGACCGAAGGCCATGTGACCATCGGCGGCCGCACCTTCCGACAGCTGCCGAACGCGCCCCGCCAGGTCGGTGCGCTCCTCGACGCCAAGGCGGTACACGGCGGCCGCAGCGCGCGCAACCACCTGCTCTCGCTGGCGCAGCTCTCCGGCATCCCGGCCCGCCGGGTGGACGAAGTGCTCGGTGTCGTCGGTCTCCAGGAAGTCGCGAAGAAGCGCTCCAAGGGCTTCTCGCTCGGTATGGGCCAGCGGCTCGGCATCGCGGCCGCGCTGCTCGGCGACCCGCAGGTGCTGCTCTTCGACGAGCCGGTCAACGGCCTGGACCCGGAGGGCATCCTCTGGGTCCGCAATCTGATGAAGCAGCTGGCCTCCGAGGGCCGTACCGTCTTCGTCTCCTCGCACCTGATGAGCGAAATGGCGCTCACCGCCGACCAGTTGATCGTGATCGGCCGCGGTCAGCTGCTCGCGGACATGAGCGTCAAGGACTTCATCTCGCACAACTCCGCGGACTTCGCGCGGGTGCGGACGCCACAGACCGATCCGCAGCAGCGCGAGAAACTGTCCGCGGCGCTGACCGAGGCCGGCGGGCAGGTCATGTCGGAGCCGGACGGCGCGCTGCGGGTCACCGGGCTGCCGCTGCCGCAGATCAGCGATCTGGCGCACAACGCGGACGTGCGCCTGTGGGAGCTGTCGCCGCACCAGGCCTCGCTGGAGGAGGCGTACATGCGGATGACGCAGGGCGCTGTCGACTACCGCTCGACGGCGGACCAGAAGTCGGGGCTGATGCAGCAGCAGCCGATGGGCTACTTCCCGCCGCCGCAGCAGATTCCCGAGGTGCCGCAGCAGGGCTGGTACGCCCCGCCGCCGCCCCAGCCCGGCCAGAACCCCTACGCCGGAGCCCCCGGAGCCCCCGGAGCCCCTGCCGCGCCCGCCGCTCCTTCAACTCCTGCAGCTCCGCCCGTCGTGCCCCCGGCCGCTGCCGCGCCCGCCGACCTGACCAAGCCCGAGGACCCCCGATGACCACCCCGTACCAGCAGCAGGGCGCACCCGCCGCCGCGTACTCCTCGCCGATTCCGGTGCGCAGCGCCAACCTCGGCGACGCGCTCGCCTCCGAGTGGACCAAGATCCGGTCCGTACGTTCCACGATGTGGACGCTCGGCGTCATGATCGTGCTGATGGTCGGCATCGGCGCGCTCTCGGCGGTGGCCGTCTCCGCCTCGGACGCCGATCTGGGCGATCAGTCGATCCTCTCGCTCGGCTTCTTCGGCGTACTGCTCGGCAGCATCTGTGTGATCACGCTGGGCGTGCTGACCATCGCGTCCGAGTACGGCACAGGCATGATCAGGACCACGCTCACCGCGTGCCCGAGCCGGGCCCGGGTGCTGACCGCCAAGGCGATCGTCTTCTTCCTGCTCGTCTTCGCGCTCACCACGGTGATCACCGCGCTCGTCGGCGCACTGCAGATCGCGATCGTGGGCCAGGGCTCGTCCACCGGCGGGGAGTGGTTCCGCGCCACGGTGGGCGTCGGCCTCTATGTCGCGACGCTCGGTCTGCTGTCGCTCGCCGTCGGCACCCTGATCCGCCACTCCGCGGGCGCGATCACCATCATGATCGGTGTGGTGCTGCTGCCACTGGTGCTGGCCATGTTCATGTTCTCGGATTCACTGCGGGATCTGCAGCAGGCTCTCTTCGAGTACTCCATCCCGAATCAGATCGGCGTGCTCTACGACACCGCCGTGACCGAGTCGGGCCCGGCCGGCTGGGACCCGCTGTGGATCGCTCTCGGCGTGACGGCGGTCGCGCTGGCCGGCGCATACGCCTCGCTCCGCACACGCGACGTGTAACGGCCTCAGTACTTCGGCGCGTTACGGGACCGCTGCACCCGCGTGGTGCGGCGGTCCTTCGCGTTCCAGCACGCCTTGTGCCAGTGCCGCCGGTCGTCGACGCCGCCATGCGCGGGCCAGGCGACCACATGCGGCACCCCGGACGGGATCTCCTGGTCGCAGCCGGGGCAGCGGTACCGCTTGCCCGCGGCACTTGCGCCGGCCACATGGCGCACCGACCACTCCTCGCCCTGCCAGGACTCGCTCCGCCCGAGGCCGCCGTACCTCTCGCCCGGCTCGCTGGTTTGCTCGGTCGGCTTCTCGCCGCCTCGGGGGCGGTTGCGGCGCGGGGACACGTGACACCTCATGGGGCAAGTCCGGACAGTTCCTCTTCCAGCCTACGGTCCACAGTCCGGGGTACATGCCCTGTACGGCGTGAGACCGTGGCACCCACAGGGGCCAGTTACCGGAAAATCGCAACAACTTCACGATGGGCCGTGCCTATGGCACGTGTCAGACGTTGTTGCCAGTAGGGGAGTGACGCGTCGGCCGCAAGGAGGCAGAAGGCGATGCGCGTGGGAACGTTTGTACTGGCGGCCCAATTCCCGGGCCAGGGGCAGGGGGAGGCACTGCACCGGGCCGTGCGGTCCGCCGAGGTCGCGGAGGAGTCCGGCCTGGACTCCGTCTGGTTGGCCGAACACCATTTCGTGTCGTACGGCGTGTGCCCCTCGGCCGTGACACTCGCCGCGCTACTGCTCGGCCGCACCCGGCGCATCCGGGTCGGCACTGCGGTGAGCGTGCTGCCGAGCGCCCATCCGGTGGCGCTGGGCGAGCAGGCGGCACTGCTGCACCTCACCACCGGAGGGAGGTTCTCCCTCGGGGTGGGAAGAGGCGGGCCCTGGGTCGATCTGGAGGTCTTCGGCTCGGGCCTGGACGCGTACGAGAAGGGCTTTCCCGAATCCCTGGACCTGCTGCTGCGCTGGCTGCGCGAACCCCGGGTCGCCACCAACGGAGAACGATTCACCTTCCGTGAAGTCCCGGTCGTACCCAGGCCGGACGAGCTGATCGGCGGCCCGCCCGAGGGCCCCGAAGTGATCGTCGCCTGTACGTCCCCGAAGAGCGTGCAGCTCGCCGCCGAACGCGGGCTGCCGATGCTGCTCGGGATGCACTGCGACGACGAGGAGAAGGCGGAGATGGTCGCCCTCTGGCGTACGCACGCGCTCGCCGCGGGCCGCTCTCCCGAGGAGGTCGCGGACGCCGGACACGTGTCGGCCGGAGTGGCCCAGATCGCGGACCGCCGGGCCGAGGCCACGGAGACTCTGGTGAAGGCGATGCCCGGCTGGCTCAAACAGGGGCTGGACGCCCATGTGACCGTCGACGGTCGGCGCCGCGCGATGCGGGACCCCGTGGGATACACGGAACTGCTGTGCGGGCTGCACCCGGTGGGTCCGCCACGACTCGCGGCGGACCGGATCGCGGCCACCGCCGAACGTACCGGCATCACGCGCTTCGCGCTGCTGGCCGAGGGCTCGGGCGATCTGGCGGCCACGGAGGAAAATGTGCGGCGTCTTGGCACAGAGGTCCTGTCCCTGCTGGGCTGAGTCAGCCGTACGGGAGGTGCTGCCGCTCCGACACCAGTAGCACCTCCCGCAATGTGGAGCGGCAGCAAAAGACATCAGCAGTCGCGGAGTCCGGGCGACTGGTTGAGCAACTGGGCCCGGACGGAGGTGAAGCGGGCGAGCCGCTCGTCAACCGAGGAGTCCAGCGGGAACACCGCTACGCGGTGGCAGTTCTGGAATGCCAGGCGCACTCCGAAGTGCCGTTGCAGAGCCCCGCGAATAGCGTCACTCGCGAGTGCGCGCAGCAGCTGACCACGTGCCTGCTCGTCCGGCGGGGGCGTCTGGTTGTCGGCGAAGTCGCCGCCGTCCACCTTCAGCTGAGCCACCAGAGAACTGATCATCTCCCATGCGTAGGGCAGGGAGGTCCGGACGCAGTCGACGAAGACAGCTTCGTCGACCTCGCCTCGCTCGGCCTGTTCCAACAGCGCCGGTGAGACGTCGAGCGACATGGGTTCTCCTCTCGCGGCCCCGATGAACGGGGCCTTACGGGCAGGGAAGGAGGACAACGGTCGACGGCGTCGCACGAACGACGTACGACGACGCAGAGTGCACGACCGACAACCTCCTGCTTCCACGGTAAGTGCGCTGACCGGAGGGCACCAGGAGATTGGGAACACAACCGGCCAAATAACGAAGGGGGCTTCCGGGGGCGAATCGCGCGCAACTGCTTCCGTCGAGTAGCGTTGCCGACCATGCGTCTTGTCATCGCCCGCTGCTCCGTGGACTACGCGGGCCGGCTCACCGCCCACCTGCCCTCCGCCCCCCGTCTGATCCTGGTCAAGGCAGACGGCAGCGTCTCCATCCATGCGGATGACAGGGCGTACAAACCACTGAACTGGATGTCCCCTCCCTGCACTCTGAAGGAGGGCGACGACAGTGTGTGGACCGTCGTGAACAAAGCGGGCGAGAAACTGATCATTACGATGGAGGAAATCCTCCATGACTCGTCGCACGAGCTCGGTGTGGACCCCGGCCTCATCAAGGACGGCGTGGAAGCCCACTTGCAGGAGCTGCTCGCCGACCGCATCGAGACACTGGGCAAGGGCTACAGCCTGATCCGGCGCGAATACCCCACGGCCATCGGCCCGGTGGACATCCTGTGCCGGGACTCGGACGGTGCGACGGTGGCGGTGGAGATCAAGCGGCGGGGTGAGATCGACGGCGTGGAACAGCTCACGCGCTATCTGGAGCTGCTGAACCGGGACCCGCATCTGGCGCCGGTGAAGGGCGTGTTCGCGGCGCAGGAGATCAAGCCGCAGGCGCGGGTGCTGGCGACGGACCGCGGCATCGGGTGTGTGGTGCTCGACTACAACGCGCTGCGCGGGATCGACGACGACAAGCTCAGGTTGTTCTGACCGTCACGAGAAGAGTGCGTGAGTACGGCCCCGGGCGGCAATGCCGTCCGGGGCCGTACTGCATCAACTGAAGGTCAGATCACCGGAGAGCCGGTGCTGGAGCCGGACGGTTGGGACGACGCGGACGACCCGGGGGCGCTGCTGTTCGTGACGGGGGCGCTGGCAGAGTCCGGTGTCGACGGGGTGGGCGTCGGCGTGGAGGACGGAGTAGTGGACGGCGTGCTCGAAGGCGGGGAGGTGGACGGAGTGGGGTGGCTCGACGATGAAGGGGTCGGCTTCGTCGTCGGCTTCGTCGGGGGCTTGCCCGACGTCGACGGCCTGCCCTCCGGCGTCGCCGAACTCGACGACGGCTTCCCGCCCGGTGTGGACTGCGCACCCGGCGAAGAGGTCGCGCCCGGCGTCACCTTGTCCGGGTTTTTCGGGTCGCCGCCCCCGCCGCCGGGGCTCTTGGTGGAGCCGTCGGCCGGCTCGTCCGCGTCCAGGCCGTTCTGCGAGTCGTCCTCGTTCGCGGACTGGCCGTTCCTGACCTTGTTGCCCGGCGCGTCGTTGTTGTCGGAGGTCGCGCCGAGCGTCACCACCGTGCCGAGCACGGCGGCGAGCAGCGCGCCCGCCCCCGCGGCAACGAGGTTGCGCCGGGCACCGCCGAGGAGCGAACGGCCGCGGCCCGGCCATGTGCCGCCCGCGGGCGTCTCGCGCCGCGACACAGTCGCCGCAGGCTCGTCCGCGGACTTCCGCAGACCCACAGAACCCGGTCCCGAGACCTGTCCCAGCCCCGAGAGCGGCACGGCTGCCGGTACGCCTCCGGGCGGCGACGCCGACTCCTCGTAGCGCGCGGCCGGCACCTCCTCGCCCGCCGGGGTGCGTCCGCCGGGCACCGGGCCGCCCGCGCGGTCCGCCACGAGCGCCAGCGCCCTGCGACCCGCGACGGTGCCGCGCTTGTCGGCGAGCGCCCCGCGCATGCCGATCGAGGCCTCCAGCTCGGCGCGCGCCCGCTCCAGGCTGCCGTTGCAGAGCGCCAGAACGCCCAGTTCATGGTGGAAGTACGCCTCTTCGGCCACTTCGCCCGCCAGCCGGGCCGCTTCCGAGCCGACCCGCAGGGCCCGCTCCCAGGCGTTCCAGTGCTGCCCGGCCGCGAAGGCGGGCGCGGCGCTGCGGGCCAGCAGTACGGCCGTGCTGGGGTGTCCGGACTCCTGGCCGGACACGAGCGCGGTCAGCGCCGCGAGCACGGCGTCCGCCTCGGCCACGGCCCGCTCGGGCGTCACCGAGGGATGCCCGGCCCACCAGGCGTAGTGCTGGGCGGCGGTGTGGGCGTGAGCCGCCGCGTCACTCGCGTAACCCTTCTCCGTAAGCTGCGCGATCACGCCGGCCGCCAGCCGGTAGCGCGCGCCCACCGGGGTGAGCAGCCCGCAGCTCATCAACTCGCCGATGGCAGCGTCCGCGTGTGTGTCCCCGACCAGTGCCGGCAGATGCGCCTGGTGCGGGACCTCGCCGCCGAGCGCGACGGCGAACCGCAGGGTCTGGCGGGCGGACTTGCTCAGCCGGGAGGCGAGCAGCGCGGCGGGCGCGGCACCCTCCGCCAGGCTCGGCAGCGGTACGTCGCCCCCCTCGACGCGGTCGGCGGGCGTGTACGGGTCGAAGTCCTCCGGGTCGGCACGCAGGGCGTCGCACTGCCGCAGCAGCGCGCCCGCCTGTACGAAGCGCAGCGGCAGGCCCTCGGACTCGAACCAGAGGTCGCCCGCCCAGTTCGCCTCGTCCTCGGTGAGCGGCCGTTCCACGGCGCGCTGCAGCAGCTCCAGCGAGGCGCTGCGGCCGAGACCGCCGAGGAAGACCTCTTCGAGGTGTGAGTCCGCGGCGGGCGCGGCGACGTCGGGTGTGGCGGCGACCAGGAAGGCGCATTCGGGTGCGGCGTCCAGCAGCTCGCCGAGCGCGGCGCCACCGAACTCCAGGTCGTCGAGGAGGACGATCGCACCGATGTCACGGACGAGCTCGAGCAGCCCGGCCTTGTCGGGCCGGTGCCGAGGAGCCTTGTGGACGACGGCATAGAGCTCGTACAGCAGCTCGGTGGGGGTGCGGTTGTGGCCGCTGAGGCGTACGACGCCGTCGGGCGCGAGATTCGCGCACTCCTCCGCGACGGTGTCGAGCAGTGCGCTGCGTCCGGAGCCCGCGGGGCCGGTGAGCCGCACCGAGCGGCCACGGCCCAGCAGCCGTACCAGCCGCCGGCGCTCCTCGTCGCGCTCCAGCAGCGGGAGCCGCGGGGCGGGAGGTCCTGCCGGTACGGGCGGCTGCGCCGCGCGCTGCAGCTCGGTGCGCTCGGCGGCGGTGTGCCGGGCCGGCGACGCGGGCCGCTCACCCGGCGGGCAGGGCTCGATCTCGCTGCCGTCGACGGGATTGACGGTGAGCAGAAAGTCGCCCGAGACGAGTTGGACGGTGCGGGCGAGCGTCGGCGCGGACTGTCCGAAGTCCGGCGTGGTGGCGTCGCGCGGCGTGCGGGCCTGGCCCGCGCCCTCGCCGAAAGTGTCGTTGTCCATGGTCCAAGCCCCCCAGATGCGCTTCGCTTAGCTTCGTCCCCGCCAAGATCATTTGATTTCCTGGAGGCGGAGCCGCGTGCGGATGTGTCCCTCCCGGCTTTCTGCACGCCCCGCTGTAGCTTCGGTCCGGTGCCCACCGCATGGGTACGTCGAAACGGCAGGCGACCGAACCTTAGACCTTCGCTCAGTATCTATGCACCAGGGGGGTGCCGACCCGCCCGTGACGTCACAGTCTCGTGAGGATTGCGAGCGTCACAACGGTTCACACCCGAGGAAGCGTTTCGGCCGCGATGCCGCCTTCGATGGCAAGGATGCGATGCAGCCGGGTTGCCACCAGTAGTCGCTGCATCTGCGGGGGGACTCCGCGCAGCACCAGTCGGCGGCCGCACCGGCCGGCCCGGCGGTGTGCGCCCATGATGACCCCGAGCCCGGTGGCGTCCCAGGAGTCGAGATCGGTCAGGTCGAGCACCAGGTCGCCGGCTCCGCTGTCGACGGCCGAGTGCAGGACCGTACGGGCGTCCGCCGCGCTGCGGACGTCGAGGCGGCCCCCGACGACCAGCTCGGCGTGGTCGCCCCTGATGTGCATATGCGCTCCCCGAGAGTGCGTCAGTGCCCTGTGTCTGTCTGTGCTGACTGTCTGCTTCTGTCTTGTTCCGTCTTGCAACAACTGACTGCCGCACGGGCAGAGCGGTTGCTGCTTGTGAGCGAACCGATACCGAATTCACCCCGACGGGTGATACCAAAACGGTCGATGAGGGTCAGTGCTTGTAGAAGCCCTGCCCGCTCTTGCGGCCGATGTCACCGGCATCCACCATCCGGCGCATCAGCTCCGGCGGCGCGAACTTCTCGTCCTGGGACTCGGTGTAGATGTTGCTCGTGGCGTGCAGCAGGATGTCCACGCCGGTGAGGTCGGCGGTGGCGAGCGGCCCCATGGCGTGGCCGAAGCCCAACTTGCAGGCGATGTCGATGTCCTCGGCGGACGCTACGCCCGATTCGTACAGCTTCGCGGCCTCGACGATGAGCGCCGAGATCAGGCGCGTGGTGACGAAGCCTGCGACGTCGCGGTTGACGACGATGCAGGTCTTGCCGACCGACTCGGCGAACTCCCGCGTGGTGGCGAGCGTTTCGTCGCTGGTCTTGTAGCCGCGCACCAGTTCGCACAGCTGCATCATCGGGACGGGCGAGAAGAAGTGTGCGCCGACGACCCGCTCCGGACGCTCCGTCACTGCCGCGATCTTCGTGATCGGGATGGCGGAGGTGTTGGAGGCGAGGACGGCGTCGTCCCGTACGAGCTTGTCGAGCGTACGGAAGATCTCGTGCTTGATCTCGAGCTTCTCGAAGACCGCCTCGACGACGATGTCCGCGTCGGCGACGGCGTCCAGGTCGGTGGTGGTCGTGATGCGCGCCAACGCCGCGTCGGCGTCGGCCGCTTCCAGCTTGCCCTTGGAGACGAACTTGTCGTACGAGGCCTTGATGCCGTCCCTGCCGCGGGTCAGTGCCGCGTCGGTGACATCACGCAGCACGACCTCCCAGCCCGCCTGGGCCGAGACCTGCGCGATACCGGACCCCATGAGTCCGGCCCCGATGACGGCGAGCTTCCTGGCCACTGCGGCACTCCTTAACACCCGTTTACATGTGGACTCTCTGCGGGAGGTTAGCGCCCGTGAGGGGCCGTGTGGCGGTGAAGAGATACGCGTCACGTCTCGAATGACGGACATCACACTGGTACGGCCGATCAGGCTTCCCGGACCGCGTACTTGAGCACCGTCTCCCCCAGCACGTCCTCCATGTCGTCGAGGAGGTCCAGGGACTCGCGGGAGACCTCGTCGGGTTGGCGGCCGGCCACCATCTCCCGGCCGATCACCCCGAGCAGGGTGGTCTGCACCCAGCAGAGCTGACCCGCGATCAGCGTCGGCAGCTGATCGGCGGGGTTCGCGCCGGTCTCCTCGCGGAGGGTCTGCTCCAGGCGCTCGAGGGCCTCCTGGTTCGTGCGCCACAGCCGGGACCGGAGACTGTGGGCCTCCCAGATGACCTGGATGAACTGGCTGTAGCCCGGGAAGAGCCCGACGTTCGGCGAGAGGGCCCGTACCTCCTCGCGCAGCTCTCGCAGTACGGCCTCGGCAGCCGACTCGCCTTTGTCACGGGCCCGCACATACCGCGAGAGCCGCTCCACAACGCCCTTGCTGCGGTCGAGGAACAGGTCCTCCTTGGCAGGGAAATAGTTGTAGACGGTGTTGACGGAGACGTTCGCAGCCTCGGCGATTTCGGCGATCGTGACCGCGTCGAAGCCGCGCTCCAGGAACAGACCGGTGGCCATGTCCGAGATGAGCTGCCTGGTCTGCCGCTTCTTCCGCTCCCTGAGTCCCTCTGCCATGGCCCCATCCTAGGCGGTTCGCTGGACCCGTTGAAAACTTGGGGCGATTGCAAAATTTAAGAGACTCTGTTTTTCTGGCTGTCATGGCAATCATCAGTACGGCCGGGCTCGCCCGGACCTTCCAGACCAGGAGCGGCCCGGTGGAGGCCGTGCGGGGCATCGACCTGACCGTCCAGCCGGGCGAGATCCTCGGCTTCCTCGGCCCGAACGGAGCGGGCAAGACCACCACCCTGCGGATGCTCACCACCCTGCTGCCGCCCACGGGCGGTGCGGCCACCGTCGCCGGCTTCGACCTGGTCGGCGACCCCGCGGGCGTACGCCGCAAGATCGGCTATGTCGCCCAGTCAGGTGGCGTCGATCTGCACATCTCCGTGCGCGAAGAGCTGGTCACCCAAGGCCGGCTCTACCGGCTGTCCAAGGCCGAAGCCGTCGCCCGGGCCGACGAGCTCGCTCGCGACCTGGACCTCACCGACCTGCTCGACCGCAAATGCGCCGCACTCTCCGGCGGGCAGCGGCGTCGGCTCGACATCGCCATGGGGCTCACCCACCGGCCGGCGGTGCTCTTCCTCGACGAGCCGACCACCGGCCTCGACCCCGGCAGCCGGGCCGATCTGTGGGACCTGGTGCGCCGGCTGCGCGACGAGCACGGCACCACCGTCTTCCTCACCACTCACTACCTCGACGAGGCGGACGAACTGTCCGACCGGCTGGTCATCGTCGACAAGGGCGTGGTGGTGGCCGAAGGGACGCCGGGCGCCCTCAAGCTGCGGTACGGCGGCGCGATCGACGCCACATTGCAGGACACCTTCCTCGCCATCACAGGGCGCGGCATCGCGCCCAAGGACACCGCCCCCGTCGCCGTATAGGACTTCCCGATAGGACGCCCCGATGTCTGCACTCCTCTCCGACACCGCGCTGGTCTTCGGGCGGTACGCACGCCAGACCCTGCGCTCCAAGTTCCAGATGCTCTTCGGCGCGCTGATGCCGCTGCTGTATCTGCTCTTCTTCGGGCCACTGCTCACCGATCTTCCGCTCGCTTCGCAGGGCGACTCCTGGCAGGTTCTCGTCCCTGGCCTGCTGCTCCAACTCAGCCTCTTCGGCGCGTCGTTCAGCGGTTTCGCGATCATCATCGAGAAGCAGTCCGGCGTGGTGGAGCGGATGCGGGTCACACCCGTCAGCCGACTCGCCCTGCTCCTCGGACGGGTGCTGCGCGACGCCGCCCTGCTGGTCTTCCAGTCGCTGCTGCTGGTGCTGGTCGCCGTGCTGATGGGTCTGCGGGCGCCGCTCGGCGGCATCCTCATCGGCTTCGTCCTCGTGGCCGTACTGGCCGTCGCGCTGGCCTCGCTCTCGTACGCACTGGCGCTGAAGGTCTCCACGCCGCAGGAGTTCGGTCCGGTCATCAACGCCGTGAGCATGCCCTCGATGCTGCTCTCCGGGCTGATGCTGCCGATGGCGCTCGCGCCCGGCTGGCTGAACGTGCTGTCGCACTTCATGCCGTTCCGCTATCTGGTGGACGCGGTGCGGGCCGGCTATGTGGGCGACTACGCGAGTACGGCGTTGCTGTACGGCGTACTCATGGCGGTCGCCTTCGTGCTCGGGTCCGTGACGGTAGGCACACGTGTCTTCCGCAGGGCCGGTGCGTAACTAGGCTGGTCGCATGGTCAACCTCACGCGCATCTACACCCGCACCGGCGACCAGGGCACGACGGCCCTCGGCGATATGAGCCGGACGGTCAAGACCGATCTACGGATCGCGGCGTACGCCGACGCCAACGAGGCCAATGCCGCCCTGGGCACGGCCATCGCGCTGGGACAGCTGGACGCGGAGGTCGTACAGGTCCTCGTCCGCGTCCAGAACGACCTCTTCGACGTGGGCGCGGATCTGTGCACCCCCGTGGTCGAGGAGCCGGAGTATCCGCCATTGCGGGTCGAGCAGTTCTACATCGACAAGCTTGAGGCGGACTGCGACCGCTTCAACGAGGAGCTGGAGAAGCTGCGCAGCTTCATCCTGCCGGGCGGTACGCCGGGGGCGGCGCTGCTGCACCAGGCCTGCACGGTCGTACGGCGCGCGGAGCGCTCGACCTGGGCGGCGCTGGAGGTGCACGGCGACATCATGAACCCGCTGACGGCCACGTATCTCAACCGCCTCTCCGACCTCCTGTTCATCCTGGCAAGGACCGCGAACAAGGAGGTCGGGGACGTGCTCTGGGTGCCCGGCGGCGAGCGGTAGGCCACTGGCCCGGGGCTCCGCCCCGGGCCCCGCGCCTCACACGCCCGCCAGGCTTGAGTTGCCTAGCGCTCGACGCGGACCCGTTCGCGCTCCGCCACCGGGGCCTTCTTCGGGAAGAGCGTGTAACTCCCGGCGATGATCACGTTGATGCCGATGACGAAGAGCATCTTCTGCTGCCACATGCGCAGCGAACCGACGTCACCGTCGCCGCCGACGTACCAGACCGCGCCCTGCAGCAGGCCCATGGCGACCACCGCGGCGACGGTCCAGCGGATGGCCGTCCTCCACTCGTGGATCATGCGAGCGGTGCCGTACTTCGGCGGCTTCACGGGCGGCGGGCCGCCGGCGAAGCGGTGCGCGACCCGGGCGTCGACCCATTTGATCGTGTGGTGGCCCAGACCCACGGTGAAGCCGATGTAGACCGCGGCGAGTCCGTGCTTCCAGTCCGGTGCGGCGCCGTTCTTGAGGTCGATCGCCGTCACGACCAGCAGGACGACCTCCAGCAGCGGCTCGCAGAGCAGCACGGCAGCGCCCAGACGCGGCATTTTCGCCAGGTAACGCAGCGCCAGTCCGGCGGCCAGCAGCACCCAGAAGCCGACCTCGCAGATCACGATCAGCGTGACGATCACAGCACTCTCCCTTCCTTCTGGCTCCACACTTCCGTCCGTACGGCGGTGATTCGTCGTCGGCAGTGACGAAGTGGCACTGCATCCTTCGATGTAGTCGGCCTTCACCCGCGACGTGGAGGCCCGCGCGCCGCCCGCCGTGTTTGATGGGTCTGTGACCGCTCTCCCCCGCCCGCACCGCGACGATGTGCTCATCGCCGTGGCCGGCTTCCTCGGCGGCCTGCTGCTCTGGTCGCTGGGCCTGGACAGCCGAAGGGGGCACGGTTTCGACCCGCGCGCGCTCGCGCTGCTGCCGCTTGCGGTGATGAGCGGGGCGGGGCTGCTGCGCCGGACGATGCCGAACACCGCGCTGACGATCGGCTGTCTGGCGATGCTGGCCGACCCGTTCACCACCGGGAACGTCGCCACGATCGCGCTGTTCACAGACCTGGTGTACGCGGCGGTCCTCTACGGCACTCCGGCCGCCGCTCGCCGTATCCCCGCCGTGTCCATGGTGGCCACCGCCGCCGTCACCGTCACCGCACTTGTCGTCTTCCAGGATGCGCAGGCCGTGCTGCTCGGTCTGCTCTTCGCGGTGGTCACGGTGGCCCCCGCCTGGACCGGCGTGAGCGTACGCACCCACCGTGACGCCGCCGAGGCGGCCCGGCTGCGCGCCGAGCAGACCGCACTGCTCGCCGAGATCGACCGCACCCAGGCGGTGACCGCCGAGCGCGCCCGGATGGCCCGCGAGCTGCACGACATGGTCGCCAATCACCTCTCGGCGATCGCCATCCACTCCACGGCCGCGCTCTCCATCGACGATCCGAAGACCTCCCGCGACGCTCTCGGCGTCATCCGCGAGAACAGCGTCGACGGCCTCGCCGAGATGCGTCGACTGATCGGGCTGCTGCGGGACAGCGGCGGCGACACGGAGCCGTCCGCCGTGCCGAGGCTGGCCGGCGTGGATGCACTGCTGGAGCAGGCACGCACGAACGGCGCCTCCAGCGGCATGGAGTTCACACTCACCGACAGCCGCACGGAGAACCTCCCGCTGCCCGCGCCGGTCGAGCTCGCGGCGTACCGCATCATCCAGGAGTCGCTGACCAATGCGCTCAAGCACGCCTCTCCCGGAGGGATCACGGTCGTGCTCGGCCGGGACGGGCAGATGCTGACGGTAGGCGTCACCAGCCCGTACGGGGACGGGCCCGGACCGCGCGCCCCCGGTTCGGGGGCCGGTCTGGTCGGTATGCGCGAGCGCGTGGCGCTGCTGGCGGGGACCTTCGACTCCGGGCCGGTCACCACCGCGGACGGAGCCAGGATCTGGCAGGTACGGGCGGAGCTGCCCCTCGATGAAGGGAACGGGAAGGCATGACGATCCGGGTACTGGTCGCGGAGGACCAGAGCGCCGTACGCGCCGGTCTGGTCCTCATCCTGCGCAGCGCGCCGGACATCGAGGTGGTCGGTGAGGCGGCGGACGGCGAGGAAGCGGTACGGCTCGCCCGCGAACTGCGCCCGGATCTCGTACTGATGGATGTCCAGATGCCGCGGCTTGACGGGGTGTCGGCGACCCGGCTGGTCGTCGCCGAGCAGCTGGCCGACGTCCTCGTGCTGACCACGTTCGATCTGGACGAGTATGTCTTCGGGGCGCTTCGAGCGGGGGCCGCGGGCTTTCTGCTGAAGAACACCGAGGCCAACGACCTTCTCGAGGCGGTGCGCACAGTGGCGCGCGGCGAGGGGCTCATAGCGCCGGCCGTCACCCGCCGGCTGATCGCGGAGTTCGCGACGCCTCAGCCCGTACGATCCGCGGACGCGCCCGACCCCGCGATCCTCGACCCACTCACCAGACGCGAGCGCGAGGTGCTTTCGTGCATCGGTGAGGGGATGTCGAACGCCGAGATCGCGGGCCGGCTCGACATGGCGGAGGCCACGGTGAAGACCCATGTGAGCCGACTGCTGGGCAAGCTGACGCTGCGCAGCCGGGTCCAAGCGGCCGTACTGGCACAGGAGTTGGGCATCTGACCGGCGGCCGACCCGCCGCCCGACCCAACTCCGACCCACCGTCCGATCGGCACCTCACCCGCAACCCGGCCCCCATCTGATCCCACCCCTTCCCCACCCCACCACGGCTTTGGTCTGGACCTATTGACGATTGGTCCAGACCTTCCTACTCTCACCGCACACGCTGCGGAGAGCCGTCGCAGGGTGCGCAGTTCACGGACCACCCCGAATGTCCGTCCGCAACTCGAGGAGCACCCCTTGAGCACCCAAGCCCCCCTGCATCGAAGAAAGTTCAGATCCAGAGCCGTCGCGGGTCTGACTGCGCTACTGCTCCCCCTCGCCGCCATGGTCGGCCTCGCCTCCCCCGCAGAGGCCGCCGCATCGGCCACCGCGAGCTACGTCAAGGTCTCCGACTGGGGATCCGGCTTCGAGGGCAAGTGGACGGTGAAGAACACCGGCACCACCTCCCTCGGCTCCTGGACCGTCGAGTGGGACTTCCCCTCCGGCACCTCCGTCACCTCCGCCTGGGACGCCGACGTCACCAGCTCCGGCACTCACTGGACCGCCAAGAACAAGAGCTGGAACGGCACTCTCGCCCCCGGCGCCTCCGTCTCCTTCGGCTTCAACGGCGCGGGCCCCGGCGCCCCCTCCGGCTGCAAGCTCAACGGCGCCTCCTGTGACGGCGGCAGCGTCCCCGGCGACAACCCGCCCTCCACCCCCGGCACCCCGAGCGCGTCCAACATCACCGACACCGCGGTGACGCTGAGCTGGACCGCCGCCACCGACGACAAGGGCATCAAGAACTACGACGTGCTGCGTGACGGCGCCAAGGTGGCGACGGTGACCGGCACGACGTACACCAACACCGGGCTCACGGCCGGCACCGACTACTCGTACACCGTCCAGGCGCGTGACACCGCCGACCAGACAGGACCGGTCAGTGGCGCCCGCGCGGTCCGCACCACCGGCGGTGGCGGAGACCCGGGCCCCGGCCCCGGCTCCACGGTCAAGCTCGGCTACTTCACCGAGTGGGGCGTCTACGGACGCAACTACCACGTGAAGAACCTGGTGACCTCCGGCTCCGCCGCCAAGATCACGCACATCAACTACGCCTTCGGGAACGTCACCGGCGGCCGCTGCGCGATCGGTGACTCCTACGCCGACTACGACAAGGCGTACACCGCCGACCAGGCCGTCGACGGCGTCGCCGACACCTGGGACCAGCCGCTGCGCGGCAACTTCAACCAGTTGCGCAAGCTCAAGGCGAAGTACCCGAACATCAAGGTGCTCTGGTCGTTCGGCGGCTGGACCTGGTCCGGCGGCTTCGGCCAGGCCGCGGCCAACCCCGCGGCCTTCGCGCAGTCCTGCTACGACCTGGTCGAGGACCCACGCTGGGCCGATGTCTTCGACGGTATCGACCTGGACTGGGAGTACCCGAACGCCTGCGGTCTGTCCTGCGACACCAGCGGCGCGGCCGCCTTCAAGAACGTGATGCAGGCGATGCGCGCCAAGTTCGGTACGAACAACCTGGTCACCGCGGCCGTCACCGCGGACGCCTCGTCCGGCGGCAAGATCGACGCGGCCGACTACGGCGGCGCTGCCCAGTACGTCAACTGGTACAACGTGATGACGTACGACTTCTTCGGCGCCTGGGCCGCACAGGGCCCGACCGCCCCGCACTCCCCGCTCACCTCGTACCCGGGCATCCCGCAGGCGGGCTTCAACTCCGCCGAGGCGATCGCCAAGTTCAAGGCGAAGGGCGTGCCGTCGGCCAAGCTGCTGCTGGGCATCGGCTTCTACGGGCGCGGCTGGACCGGAGTGACCCAGAGCGCGCCGGGCGGCACCGCGACAGGACCCGCCCCCGGCACCTACGAACAGGGCATCGAGGACTACAAGGTCCTCAAGAACAGCTGCCCGTCCACCGGAACGATCGCCGGCACGGCGTACGCGAAGTGCGGCAGCAACTGGTGGAGCTACGACACCCCGGCCACCGTCGGCTCGAAGATGAGCTGGGTGAAGGGCCAGGGCCTGGGAGGCGCGTTCTTCTGGGAGTTCAGCGGTGACACCACGAACGGAGAGCTGGTCGGCGCGATCAACAGCGGTCTGAACTAGCTGCTCGAACCAGCACTGCGTACACAGCGAAGCCCGGGAGACCTGCTCTCCCGGGCTTTGTCACACTCTCAGGCCACGTTGACGCGCTGGCCGGGCGGAGCCGCCTCCAGCCAGGCGAGGAATCCGGTGAGCGCGTCCTCACTCATCGCCAGCTCCAGGCGTGTCCCGCGGTGGTGACAGCCGAGCACGACCGCGTCGGACAGCAGCGCCAGCTCCTCCTCGCCCTCGGGCTTACGGCGCGCGACGACCTCGATGGCCGAGCGCTCAAGGAAGCGGCGCGGGCGTGGGGCGTACGAGAAGACCCGGAACCACATGATCCGGTCACCGCTGTAGCGGGCGACGCCGTACACCCATCCCTTGCCGGAGCCATCGGTCTCCTCCGGGACGTTCCAGCGGAGGCTGCAGTCGAAGGTACCGCCGGAGCGCTGGATCAGCCTCCGGCGCAGTCCGAAGACGAAAAGCCCGATCACCACCAGTGCGACGACCAGGCCGCCCACAAGAAGAGCGAGGAACATCTCCACCGACCTCCTCGCATCGTCCAGTAACGGGAATACCGCTCGTACCTTCACCTGCATCTGCCTCAGCCGCGGCACGCCCTGGAGAGTTCCAGGCCGGGCCGCGGCTGACGCGAGTGTGTCTGTCCGGGGAACGACCCCCAGACCCCCGAAGGGACTGTCGGCGGGATGCCTAGTGCACCGCCACCGCGCGCAGACGGACATCGGCGCGCCGCTCTGCGGCATCGTCCTCGTCCGACTTGGCACGCTCCAGCGCACGCTCGGCGCGCTGTGCGTCGATCTCGTCCGCCAGCTCGACGATCTCCGCCAGCAGAGAGAGCTTGTTGTCCGCGAAGGAGATGAATCCGCCGTGGACAGCAGCGATGACGGTCCCGCCTTCGCTCGTACGAATGGTCACCGGGCCCGATTCCAGCACACCGAGCAGCGGCTGGTGACCGGGCATGACGCCGATGTCGCCGGACGTGGTGCGCGCGACGACCAGGGTGGCCTCGCCGGACCAGACCTGTCGGTCCGCGGCGACCAGCTCGACATGCAGCTCAGCAGCCAAGGGTGGCTCCTCGGGTCACCACCCGGCGGTTCTGCCGGGTGTTGGGTCAAATTCTAGTGGGCGTTGCGAGAGGGGCGGGACACGCCCGCCCCTCTCACGGAGTCACGGGCCTCAGGAGACGCCGAGCTCCTTGGCGTTGGCCTTGAGGTCCTCAATGCCACCGCACATGAAGAACGCCTGCTCGGGGAAGTGGTCGTACTCACCGTCGCAGATCGCGTTGAACGCGGCGATCGACTCCTCGAGCGGCACGTCCGAACCGTCCACGCCGGTGAACTGCTTGGCGACGTGGGTGTTCTGCGACAGGAAGCGCTCGACGCGACGGGCACGGTGGACAACGAGCTTGTCCTCCTCGCCCAGCTCGTCGATACCGAGAATCGCGATGATGTCCTGGAGGTCCTTGTACTTCTGGAGGATCCCCTTGACACGCATGGCGGCCTCGTAGTGGTCCGCCGCGATGTAGCGCGGGTCCAGGATGCGGGACGTCGAGTCCAGCGGGTCGACCGCCGGGTAGATGCCCTTCTCCGAGATCGGACGCGACAGAACGGTCGTCGCGTCCAGGTGGGCGAAGGTGGTCGCCGGCGCCGGGTCGGTCAGGTCGTCCGCGGGGACGTAGATCGCCTGCATCGAGGTGATCGAGTGACCGCGGGTCGACGTGATGCGCTCCTGCAGCAGACCCATCTCGTCAGCCAGGTTCGGCTGGTAACCCACCGCGGACGGCATACGGCCGAGCAGCGTGGAGACCTCGGAGCCGGCCTGGGTGTAACGGAAGATGTTGTCGATGAAGAAGAGCACGTCCTGCTTCTGCACATCGCGGAAGTACTCCGCCATGGTCAGACCGGCAAGCGCGACACGGAGACGGGTGCCCGGGGGCTCGTCCATCTGACCGAAGACAAGCGCCGTCTTGTCGATGACGCCGGATTCGGTCATTTCCTCGATGAGGTCGTTGCCCTCACGGGTACGCTCACCGACGCCCGCGAACACCGACACACCGTCGTGGTTGTTGGCGACGCGGTAGATCATTTCCTGGATCAGAACGGTCTTGCCGACACCGGCACCACCGAACAGACCGATCTTTCCACCCTTGACGTACGGGGTGAGAAGGTCGATGACCTTGACGCCGGTCTCGAACATCTCGGTCTTGGACTCGAGCTGGTCGAAGGAGGGCGCCTTGCGGTGGATGGGCCACCGCTCGGTGATCTCGACCGTTGACGGGTCCACGTTCAGGATTTCACCAAGGGTGTTGAACACCTTGCCCTTGGTGATCTCGCCGACCGGCACCATGATGCCGTTGCCGGTGTCCGTCACCGTGGCCTGGCGGACCAGACCGTCGGTGGGCTGCATCGAGATCGCGCGGACCACGCCGTCACCCAGGTGCTGGGCGACCTCGAGGGTCAGCTTCTTGAGCTTGCCGTCCTCGGCCGGGTCGGCGACCTGAACGGTCAGCGCGTTGTAGATCTCCGGCATCGCGTCGACGGGGAACTCCACGTCGACGACCGGGCCGATGACCCGGGCGACGCGGCCCGTGGCGGCGGCCGTCACTTCGTTCTCGGTAGTCGTCGTCACTTACTTGTCACTCCCCGCGGTCGCGTCGGCCAGGGCGCTGGCGCCACCGACGATCTCGCTGATTTCCTGGGTGATTTCGGCCTGGCGGGCCGCGTTGGCAAGCCGGGAGAGGGTCTTGATGAGCTCCCCGGCGTTGTCGGTCGCCGACTTCATCGCGCGGCGGGTGGCAGCGTGCTTGGAAGCAGCGGCCTGAAGCAGCGCGTTGTAGATCCGGCTCTCGACGTAGCGCGGCAGCAGGGCGTCGAGGACGTCCTCCGCCGACGGCTCGAAGTCGAACAGCGGAAGGATTTCGCCCTTGGTACCGGACTCCTCGGCCGCCTTCTCGAGGCTGAGGGGCAGCAGCCGGTTCTGCACCGGCGTCTGCGTCAGCATCGAGATGAACTCGGTGAAGACGATGTGGAGCTCGTCCACGCCGCCCTCGGCCGTGTCCTGCTGGACGGCCGCGATCAGCGGAGCCGCGACCTTCTTGGCGTCCGCGTACGTCGGGTTGTCCGTGAAGCCGCTCCACGAGTCCGCGATCTTGCGCTCGCGGAAGCCGTAGTAGGCGACACCCTTGCGGCCGACGATGTACGTGTCGACCTCCTTGCCCTCACCACGGAGCCGCTCGGTGAGCTGCTCCGCCGCCTTGATGGCGTTGGAGGAGTAGCCGCCGGCCAGACCGCGGTCGCTCGTGATGAGCAGCACCGCGGCGCGGGTCGGGGCTTCCGCCTCGGTGGTCAGAGGGTGCTTGGTGTTCGACCCGGTGGCCACCGCAGTGACCGCGCGGGTGAGCTCGGTCGCGTACGGCGTGGAGGCCGCCACCTGGCGCTGCGCCTTGACGATGCGCGAGGCGGCGATCATCTCCATCGCCTTGGTGATCTTCTTGGTCGCGGTGACGGATTTGATGCGACGCTTGTAGACCCGGAGCTGGGCTCCCATGAGTCAGGTCCCTTCCGTCGTCACTTGGCCGTGCTGACCGGCGCGTCTTCGCCCAGAAGCTTGCCGTCCGAGGTCTCGAACTGCTGCTTGAAGGCGGTGATGGCGTCGGCGATCGACTGCAGCGTGTCGTCGGACATCTTGGCGCCCTCGGCGATGCTGGTGAGGAGCTCCTTGCGCTCGCGGCGCAGGAACTCGAGCAGCTCGCTCTCGAAGCGGCGGATGTCGGCGACCGGGACGTCGTCCATCTTGCCGGTGGTGCCGGCCCAGACGGAGACGACCTGCTCCTCGATGGGCATGGGCTGGTACTGGCTCTGCTTCAGCAGCTCGACCATGCGCTTACCGCGCTCCAGCGAGGCCTTGGAAGCCGCGTCCAGGTCGGAGCCGAAGGAGGCGAACGCCTCGAGCTCACGGTACTGGGCGAGGTCCACGCGAAGCCGGCCGGAGACCTGCCGCATGGCCTTGTGCTGGGCGGAGCCACCGACACGGGAGACCGAGATACCGACGTTCAGGGCCGGACGCTGGCCGGCGTTGAACAGGTCGGACTCAAGGAAGCACTGGCCGTCGGTGATGGAGATGACGTTGGTCGGGATGAACGCCGACACGTCGTTCGCCTTGGTCTCGACGATCGGCAGACCCGTCATCGAACCGGCGCCCATGTCGTCGGAGAGCTTGGCGCAGCGCTCCAGCAGACGCGAGTGCAGGTAGAAGACGTCGCCCGGGTAGGCCTCGCGGCCCGGCGGACGGCGCAGCAGCAGCGACACGGCGCGGTAGGCGTCAGCCTGCTTCGACAGGTCGTCGAAGATGATCAGGACGTGCTTGCCCTGGTACATCCAGTGCTGGCCGATGGCCGAACCGGTGTACGGGGCAAGGTACTTGAAGCCGGCCGGGTCGGACGCCGGAGCCGCGACGATCGTCGTGTACTCGAGGGCGCCGGCCTCCTCCAGCGCACCGCGCACGGACGCGATGGTGGAGCCCTTCTGGCCGATGGCGACGTAGATGCAGCGCACCTGCTTCTTCACGTCACCGGAGCGCCAGTTGTCGCGCTGGTTGATGATCGTGTCGACGGCCAGAGCGGTCTTGCCGGTCTGACGGTCACCAATGATCAGCTGACGCTGGCCGCGGCCGATCGGCACCATGGCGTCGACGGCCTTGTAGCCGGTCTGCATCGGCTCGTGCACCGACTTACGGACCATGACGCCCGGAGCCTGCAGCTCGAGGGCGCGGCGACTGTCGGTCGCGATCTCGCCGAGGCCGTCGATCGGGGTGCCGAGCGGGTCGACAACGCGGCCGAGGTAGCCCTCGCCGACGCCGACGGAGAGCACCTCACCGGTGCGCTGCACCGGCTGGCCCTCCTCGATACCGCTGAACTCACCGAGGACGATCGCACCGATCTCGCGCTCCTCGAGGTTGAGGGCGAGACCGAGGGTGCCGTCCTCGAACTTCAGCAGCTCGTTCGCCATGGCCGAGGGAAGGCCCTCGACCTTCGCGATGCCGTCACCGGCAACGCTGACCGTACCGACCTCCTCGCGCGAGGCCGCGTCCGGCTGGTACGACTGGACAAAGTTCTCCAGCGCGTCCCGGATCTCCTCCGGCCGGATCGTGAGCTCCGCCATCTGGGTTCCCTGCTCTCCTTGTTGGGCCCGAAGTTTCTTAGGGGGTCTGGGGGCCGACCCCCAGGAATCTTCTGCAATCTCTGCACGGCCCAACCGGGCCGCTCGTACTGCTTCGTACTGCTTGTTCAGTTGGTGGCTGATCAGCCGGCGATGCGGCGGGCCGCCTCGTCGAGACGTGCCGCGATGGTGTCGTTGATCAGCTCGTCGCCGACGCGCACCTGCACTCCGCCGATGACCTCGGGGTCCACGTCGAGATTGAGGTGCATCTCGCGGCCGTAGATCCGAGCCAGACCGGCGCCGAGGCGCTGCTTCTGCTCATCGGTCAGCGGCACCGCCGAGGTGACGACCGCGACCATCCGCTCCCGGCGCGCCGCGGCGAGCCTGGACAGGGACTCGAGTCCAGCTTCCAGGCTACGTCCTCGGGGCTGGGTCACAAGACGGATGACCAGCCGCTCGGTGACCGGATTGGCCTTGCCGTCGAGCAGGCTGCGCAGCAGCTCACCCTTGGCGGACGCCGGCGCCGACTTGTCGGTCAGCGCGGAGCGCAGCCCGACGTTGGAGGCGACGATCCGGCCGAACCGGAACAGCTCGTCCTCGACGTCGTCGAGCGCACCGGCCCGCTGCGCCGCGGTGAGGTCGGCGGTGGCCGCCAGCTCCTCGACCGAGTCGACCAGATCGCGCGACTGCGACCAGCGGGAACGGACCATGCCTGCGAGCAGGTCGATGGTTTCGCTGCCCACCTGACCGCCCAGCAGCCGCCCGACCAGCTCGGCCTTGGCCTCGCCGGGCTGCGCCGGGTCGGTCAGGACCCGACGCAACGACACCTCACGGTCGAGCAGCGCGGTGACGGCGGCCAGCTCCTCGGCGAGCTTCGCCACGTCGACCGACGTGTTGTCGGTCAGCGCGTCGAGAGACTCGCGTGCGGCAGCCAGTGCCTCGCGGCTCGCTCCGTTCATCGCGTGGCCTCGGCCTTCGAAGCGCTGTCCTCGAGTGCGTCGAGGAAGCGGTCGACGGTGCCGCTCTGCCGGGTGTAGTCCTCGAGGGACTCACCGACGATCTTGCCGGCCAGTTCGGTGGCGAGCTTGCCCACGTCCCGGCGCAGCGCAGCGGCCGCGGCCTTGCGGTCGGCCTCGATCTGGGCGTGACCGGCAGCGATGATCTCCTCACGCTGCCGCTGGCCTTCCGCCCTCATCTCCTGCAGGATCACGGCGCCCTGCTCCTGCGCCTCCTGGCGCATACGAGCGGCTTCGTGGCGAGCCTCGGCGAGCTGAGCCTTGTACTGCTCAAGCACGCTCTCGGCCTCGGTCTGGGCCGCATCGGCCTTCTCCATACCGCCTTCGATGGCCTCGCGGCGCTCGTCCAGAACCTTGTTGATGGTCGGAAGGAGCTTCTTGGCGAGGAAACCGAAAACGATGGCAAAGGCGATGAAGCCAATGACGAGCTCAGGGATCGGCGGGATGAGCGGGTTTTCCGCTTCCTCCGCCGCGAGCTGAACCAGAGGGTTCACGTCAGTGCCTTCCGTCGAATGGGCTGTTCGCGACCGGTCAGGAGGTCGGGTAGACGAACGGCATGACCAGACCGATCAGGGCGAGCGCCTCACAGAAGGCGAAGCCGAGGATCTGGTTCTGGCGGATCAGGCCGGCGGCCTCGGGCTGACGGGCGAGAGCCTGGGTACCGTTACCGAAGATGATGCCGACGCCGACACCGGGGCCGATGGCCGCAAGGCCGTAACCGATAGAGCCGAGGTTGCCCTTGATTTCGACGCTGGTGGCGGCGAGGGTCTGGAGAGCAGACATGCCGGTTCTTCCTTCTCTTTCTTGGTCCGGTGGGGGTTGGCCACCGGGTGCTTCAGGAGGTTGGGTGCTCAGTGGCCCTTGGCGAGAGCGCCCTGGATGTAGCTGCAGGTCAGCAGGACGAACACATAGGCCTGGACAGCCTGGATGAAGAGCTCGAAGGCGGTCATCACGATGACCATCACGAACGAGACACCTGCGTAGGCGATGCCGATGCCGTTGAGCAAGTACCAGCTGGCGATCGTGAAGAGCAGCAGCAGGGTGTGGCCCGCGAACATGTTGGCAAAGAGCCGGACGGCGTGCGTGAACGGCCTGACGAGCAGGTTCGAGAAGAGCTCGATGGTCATCGAGAGCGGCAGGACCGGGCCGAGGCTCTTGTCGTAGCCCGAGAAGTTCTTGAAAGCTCCGACGAAACCGTGCTTCTTGAAGGTCAGGCTGACCCACAGGACGTACACGATCGCGGCGAGCGCAACCGGGTACGAAATGATCGCCGTCACGGGGAACTGGGCGACCGGAATGATGGACCAGAGGTTCATCATCCAGACGAAGAAGAACAGGGAGACCACCAGCGGGACGTACTTCTCGCCGTCGCGCTTGCCGATCGTCTCGTAGACGACGCCTCGGCGTACGAAGTCGTAGCCGGCCTCGGCCACCATCTGAAGCTTGCCGGGAACAACCTTCGGCTTACGGAAGGCCGCCCAGAAGAAGCCGACGATGATGATCGAGCCGAGCAGCGCCAACAGCATCGTCTTGTTGAAGTACAAGTTGCTGTCCCCGTCGCCCCAGAGGGGCTGGAACAGGAACGAGTGCAGGCCGGGAGCCGGGAAACCACAACCGCTGTTCTGGAAGATGTGGCAATCGGTCTCGAAGGCGAGCACCGTCGTCGGGTCAGCACTCACCGCGGGCTCCTTCAGCGTGGCGCATAGGTACGGCAACCTCGTTGTGTCGGCGCGGCGCACAGCCGCTGATCGGCACTGGACTGGTGTTACGGATGTGGGGGCGGCCGGCAGGCAGGGAGCCTCGCGATTGAGCAGGCGTCAGCTCAGATGCCCGCGCCCGCAATGCCGCAGTTGGCACCGGACGATAGCAGGATCGCGAACGCGTGCTTATACCGGCCCTACCCCTCACGAGGAAGACCCCTTGTTCTCGGGCTTCTTGCCCTCGGAGGAGTCCGGTTCGACATAAAGCATTTTGGCCTTCATGTGCGCACGGGTCTGCGCGGCGATCCACACGAGGGTCGCTGCGACCAGCGTGATGGCGAAGGCCTTCGGGTTGAACAACGTGGTGTTCTTGAATGCGGCGACAAAGATGAACAGCAGCAGAATCTGTGCTGCATAGAGCATGAGCCCCATGGCCTGGAACAGATGCGGAAGCGACTTGGCCGTCCGCTCCAGGACCACCAGCCCGATCCCCATGAACAGGATCACAACCAGCGTCGCAACGACAGCGCCTACAGCTCCCTTACCGCCGGCGACCACCGCGCTGATCGCGACGGCAACAGCGCCGGCGACAGCGGTGGGTACGGCGGCTCGAAGGAGAGTCCGGACGTCGTTGGACGGCATGGCGGCAGCTCCGCTTGCTGGTGGGGGCAGTGGTGTCGTCATGGACGAGCGTAGGCCCGGTCCGAGTTGGGTCCTCGGGGCCAAAGAACCGTCGCACTACGGTCTTTCGGCTCTGTCTCCGGGTCTCGTGAACGGTATCACAAACTATTTGATGAGGTCTTTACCTGAGGGGTGTGCTGACTGTCACACATGAGAGTGAGTGCGCGCGTGTGTGCACAATAACTGGTCGCTATGTCTGGTAATGGGCGAACATACAGCGACTCGTCACCCGCGCGTTCCGGCCTTCCGCCGGTCCGGGAAACGCGAACGGGGGCCGATAGCAGTCGCTCCGTTGACGCCCGCCGGAACCGGGGTCCGCTCCTCGGGCTCCTCGTGCGACGCCTGCGACACCTGTGACGCCTCCGCCGCCTCCGACTCGTACGCGGGGACCGCAGACCCGGGAACGGTCTTGCGGCGCCGGTAACGCGGCGGAACGAAAGCCTCCGCCCAACGCGGGGCGCGCGGAGTGAAGCGCGGCAGCAGCAGAAGCACGAGGCCTACCGCGCTCAGCGCCACAATGAGCAGCACGCTCCACATCGACGCCGAGTGCACCGAGTACGCGACGACACCGAAGGCGATCAGTGCCGACCAGAAGTACATGATCAGGACTGCTCGGCTGTGCGAATGTCCGATCTCCAGGAGCCGGTGGTGCAGATGGCCACGGTCCGCCGCGAACGGCGACTGTCCGTTCCAGGTACGGCGGACGATCGCGAGCACCAGGTCGGCGACCGGGATCGCGATGATCGTCAGCGGCAGCAGCAGAGGGATGAAGACCGGCAGCGCCGCGTGGGTGGCCTGGCGGGTGCTTCCCTCGAAGATCTTCAGGGCGTCCGGGTCCACCTGTCCTGTCACCGAGATCGCGGCCGCCGCGAGCACCAGGCCGATCAGCATCGATCCCGAGTCGCCCATGAAGATGCGCGCCGGGTGCATGTTGTGCGGCAGGAAGCCGAGGCACATGCCCATCAGGATCGCGGTGAACAGGCTGGCGGGCGCCGCCGCCTCGATGCCGTAGCTGAACCAGATCCGGTACGAGTAGAGAAAGAAGGCCGCGGCGGCGATGCAGACCATGCCGGCGGCGAGGCCGTCCAGGCCGTCCACGAAGTTCACCGCGTTGATGGTGATGACGACGAGGGCGACGGTCAGCAGGGTGCCCTGCCACTGGGTCAGCGAGACGGTGCCGACACCGGGGACGGGAATCCACAGGATCGTCAGACCCTGGATCACCATCACGCCCGCGGCGATCATCTGGCCGCCCAGCTTGATCAGGGCATCGATCTCGAACTTGTCGTCGAGGACACCGATGATCCAGATCAGGGCAGCGCCGGAGAGCAGTGCCCGCGGTTCATTGGACAGCTCGAAGACGCTGTTGAGGTTCTGCAGATGGTCCGCGACCAGCAGACCGGCGCACAGGCCGAAGAACATGGCGATACCGCCGAGTCGCGGTGTCGGCTCTCGGTGTACGTCGCGGGCACGGATCTCCGGCATCGCACCGGTCGCGATGGCGAACTTCCGCACCGGCCCGGTCAGCAGATACGTCACCGCAGCCGTAACACAGAGCGTCAGCAGGTAATCACGCACGGGCTGCCCCACAGGAATCGCTGGCCATCTCAGCCCCACACCCTAGCTCTGGTAGCCACATGCTTGAGGACATACGGGCGCGGGCGATGGTTGCACGACTCACCGGCTACCCGCGATAGGGCGGAAATCTACCGGTCAGGTCACGCACCTCCGTACGGACCTTCCGCGCCTCCTCGCCGTCTTCACGCAGCGCCGCCGTGAAGAGTGCCGCGATCCGCGCCATCTCGCTCTCGCCCATGCCCTGGGTGGTGACGGCAGCGGTGCCCAGCCGGATGCCGCGCCCGTCCCCGTACGGCAGTGCGCAGGTGTCGAGAACCATGCCCGCCGCGGCGAGACGGCCGCGGGCCGCCTTGCCCGCCACGCCCAGCGGAGCTGGATCCGCGCTGATCAGATGCGTGTCGGTGCCGCCGGTCAGCACGGACAGGCCCTCCGCCGCGAGCCCGTCGGCCAGTACCCGCGCATTGGCGACCACCTGATGGGCGTACGCCGCGAAGGCCGGCGTCGCCGCCTCACCGAAAGCGACAGCCTTGGCGGCGATCGTGTGCATCTGGGCGCCGCCCTGGGTGAAGGGGAACACCGCCCGGTCGATGCGTTCGGCCAGCTCGGAACCGCAGAGGATCATCCCGCCGCGTGGCCCGCGCAGCACCTTGTGGGTGGTGGCGCACACCACATCGGCGTACGGGACAGGGCTGGGGGCCGCGCCGCCGGCGATCAGGCCCATGGGGTGGGCGGCATCGGCGATCAGATAGGCGTCCGCCTCGTCCGCGATCTCGCGGAAGGCTTCGTAGTCGGGATGGCGGGGGTACGAGATCGAACCGCAGACGATGGCCTTGGGCCGGTGCTGCCGGGCCAGGGCGCGGACCTGGTCGTAGTCGATCAGTCCGGTCTCGGCGTCGACGCCGTAGCCGACGAAGTCGAACCAGCGCCCGGAGAAGTTCGCGGGTGAACCGTGGGTGAGATGGCCGCCGTACGACAGTCCCATGGCGAGCACGGTGTCACCGGGCTTGAGCAGCGCCGCGTACGCCGCGAGGACCGCGGAGGAGCCGGAGTGCGGCTGCACATTGGCGTGTTCGGCGCCGAAGAGAGCGGTGGCGCGCTCGACGGCGATCCGCTCGGCGGCGTCGGCCAGCTCGCAGCCCCCGTGGTGGCGGGCGCCGGGGTAGCCCTCGGCGTACTTGTTGGCGAGCGGGGAGCCGAGGGCGGCGAGGACCGCGGGTGAGGTGAAGTTCTCGGCGGCGATGAGCTGAAGGCTGTCGCTCTGCCGCCCCAGCTCCCCCAGGATCACTTCGGCGATCTGCGGGTCCTGTCGGCGCAGGGCGTCGAAATCCGCGCCGGGGGTGGTAACGCGGACGGCATCTGGTGCAGCGGTGACCGGCATCTGTGGCTCCAGCTGAACGGATCGTCCTCGCGAGGTGAATCCCAGTGGAAACCAATGTAGGCCGGTGCGAGGCGCGATGCGCGCCGATCGTCTCCGCGAGCCCTCACTGCCGCGCGGAGACGCCCGTCAGAGCCGTCACCACAGGGTCCAGCGCCTGGTTGATCTCGTCGCCGATCGAGCGGAAGAACGTGATCGGCGCACCGTACGGGTCGTACACCTCATCGGCGTCCGGGCTCGGTGCCAGCAGCCAGCCGCGCAGCGCCGCCGCCGCCCTGACCAGGGCACGAGCGCGCTCGACGACGCCTTCGCGCGGGTCCGGCAACGTTGCCGGGTCAATCGCCCGTACAAGCCGGGTGAACTCCTTGAGCGTGAAGGTGCGCAGACCCGCCGAGTGACCCATCGAGATCACCTGCGCGCGGTGGTCGCGCGTCGCGGTGAGGACGAGGTCGGCGCGGATCACATGCTCGTCGAGGAGTTCACGGCCGACGAAACCGGTCGCGTCCGCGCCGAAGTCGGCCAGGACGATCTCGGCGTTGGCCTCCATCGGGGCGCCTTCGTGGCCCCAGGTGCCGGCGCTCTCCACGATCAGGCCGCCCGTCAGCGGATCGCCGAGGCGGTCGCTCAGGGCATGGCGGGTCAGCCGCTCGGTGATCGGCGAGCGGCAGACGTTGCCGGTGCTGACGTGGAGGATGCGGAAAGTGGAGATGTTGCTGACGGATTCCGCTATGCCACGCCCCTCAGGGGCGGTCAATTGGCCACCTCGAGGTCGGGTACGACCTTGCGCAGCTCGTCCGCCGAGAGTGCTCCCGCGCGCAGCAGGACCGGGACCTTGCCGGTGACGTCGACGATCGAGGACGGGACGATGCCCGGCGTCGGGCCACCGTCCAGATAGACCGAGACCGAGTCGCCCAGCATCTCCTGCGCGGCGTCACAGTCCTCCGGCGCGGGATGTCCGGTGAGGTTGGCGCTGGAGACGGCCATCGGGCCGACCTCGGTGAGCAGCTCGATCGCGACCGGGTGCAGCGGCATCCGGATCGCTACGGTGCCCCGGGTGTCGCCCAGGTCCCACTGCAGCGAGGGCTGGTGCTTGGCGACGAGCGTCAGCGCGCCCGGCCAGAACGCGTCGACCAGCTCCCAGGCCTGCTCGGAGAAGTCGGTGACCAGGCCGTGCAGGGTGTTCGGGGACCCGATGAGGACAGGGGTGGGCATATTGCGGCCGCGCCCCTTGGCCTCCAGCAGGTCGGCGACTGCCTCGGAGCCGAAGGCATCCGCACCGATCCCGTACACGGTGTCGGTGGGCAGCACGACCAGCTCGCCGCGGCGGACGGCCGACGCGGCTTCACGCAGACCAGTCGTACGGTCGGTCGCGTCGTTGCAGTCGTATCGCCGTGCCATTTAACGGCCCTCCTCGAACAGGGTCTGGAGATGATGCTGCGGGTCAGGATTGCCGGTCACGGCATGGCCTTGCGTGCGGTCGCGAAGCGCGGTCGCCTGTTCAGGTCGGGGTGGTCGGCCGCGTCCGCCCAGCCGGCCTCCTCGTTGAAGATCCACGGCACCTGGCCGCCCTGGGTGTCGGCGTGCTCGATGACCACCAGGCCGCCGGGCCGCAGCAGCCGGTGAGCGGTGCGCTCGATACCGCGGATGGTGTCCAGTCCGTCCTCGCCGGAGAAGAGCGCCATGTCCGGGTCGTGGTCACGGGCCTCGGGCGCGACATACTCCCACTCGGTGAGCGGGATGTACGGCGGATTGGAGATGACCAGGTCGACCTGGCCGTCGAGTTCCGGCAGGGCGGTCAGCGCGTCGCCCTGGTGGACGGTGACGCGCGAGCCCTCGGCGTTCTTACGGGTCCATCGCAGCGCGTCCTCGGAGAGCTCCACTCCGTGCACACGCGAGCGCGGCACCTCCTGCGCCATGGCGAGCGCGATGGCCCCGGAGCCCGTACACAGATCGACGATGAGCGGCTCGACGACATCCATGGCCCGTACGGCGTCTATGGCCCAGCCGACGACCGACTCGGTCTCCGGGCGCGGTACGAAGACGCCGGGGCCGACCTGCAGCTCCAGGAAGCGGAAGAAGGAACGTCCGGTGATGTGCTGGAGCGGCTCACGGGCCTCGCGGCGGGCGATCGCCTCCCAGTAGCGGGCGTCGAAGTCCGCGTCCTTGACGTTGTGCAGCTCTCCCCGCTTCACGCCGTGCACGAACGCGGCGAGCTCCTCGGCGTCGAAGCGCGGCGAGGGCACGCCGGCGTCGGCCAGCCGCTGGGTGGCCTGGGCCACCTCGGCAAGCAGCACAGATCGGGGGGACGGGGGTCGTCCCCCGGGAGTTAGCTGCACGCTGGTCCTCCGGGGCTGGGGCGGTGTGCTGGGCTTACTGGGCGGCGGCGAGTTTGGCGGCGGAGTCGGCGTCGACACAGGCCTGGATCATGGTGTCCAGATCCCCGTCGAGCACCTGGTCCAAGTTGTACGCCTTGAAGCCGACGCGGTGGTCGGAGATCCGGTTTTCCGGGAAGTTGTACGTACGGATCTTCTCGGAGCGGTCGACGGTACGGACCTGGCTGCGGCGGGCGTCCGAGGCCTCCTTCTCCGCCTCCTCCTGTGCCGCGGCAAGCAGCCTGGAACGCAGGATACGCATCGCCTGCTCCTTGTTCTGGAGCTGACTCTTCTCGTTCTGGCAGGAGGCGACGATGCCGGTGGGCAGGTGCGTGATGCGCACCGCGGAGTCGGTGGTGTTGACGGACTGGCCGCCGGGGCCCGACGAGCGGTAGACGTCGATCCGCAGGTCGTTGGCGTGGATCTCGACGTCGATCTCCTCCGCCTCGGGCGTCACCAGGACGCCTGCCGCGGAGGTGTGGATACGGCCCTGGGACTCGGTGGCCGGCACCCGCTGCACGCGGTGCACTCCGCCCTCGTACTTCAGCCGCGCCCAGACGCCCTGTCCCGGCTCGGTCGCGCCCTGGCCGCCCTTGGTCTTCACCGCGACCTGGACGTCCTTGTAGCCGCCCAGCTCGGATTCGGTGGCGTCGATGATCTCGGTCTTCCAGCCGACGCGCTCCGCGTAGCGCAGATACATCCGCAGCAGGTCACCGGCGAACAGGGCGGACTCGTCGCCGCCCGCGCCGGCCTTGACCTCGAGGATGACGTCCTTGTCGTCGCTGGGGTCGCGCGGTACGAGCAGCAGCCGCAACTTCTCGGTGAGCTCCTCGCGCTGCTTCTCCAGCACCTTGACCTCGGCGGCGAAGTCCGGGTCGTCGGCGCCCAGTTCACGCGCGGTCTGGATGTCGTCCCCGGTCTGCTTCCAGGAGCGGTACGTGCCGATGATCGGGGTCAGCTCGGCGTAACGCTTGTTGAGCTTGCGCGCGTTCGCCTGGTCCGCGTGGACCGAAGGGTCGGCGAGCTTCTTCTCGAGATCGGCGTGCTCGCCGATCAATTCCTCGACCGCCTCGAACATCGGGTGCTCCTGGTTTTGTACACGAAGGGGGCTGCTCAGAACGGACAAAGCGCCGGCCTCGGCCACCCCGAGCAGGGGCGGCCAAGGGCCGGCGCAGTGGCTCGCTACTTCTTGGCGGAGCCGGCAGCCTTGCCGAAGCGGGCCTCGAAGCGGGCCACACGGCCACCGGTGTCGAGGATCTTCTGCTTGCCCGTGTAGAACGGGTGGCACTCGGAGCAGACCTCGGCCCGGACGGTGCCGGACCCGATGGTGCTACGGGTGGTGAACGACGCGCCACAGGTACAGCTGACCTGGGTCTCGACGTACTCGGGGTGGATGTCGCGCTTCAAGGTGTCTCCTAGTTTCGGGAGGGCACCGGGTCGTACGCGCGGATTGCTCGTACGTGAACCGGGGCCGACGTACCAGTCTGCCAGGACTGGCCGTATCTCCCAAAACCGGGGTCGGGCCGGAGGTATTCCCTGCCGCGGTCAGTGGCTCTGCACAAGGGAACCGGCAGCGCCCTTGTCGCCGGCGGAGTCCTTGACCGCGGCGGCGGGGATCGGCTTGTCCTGCTTGAGCGCCGCCCAGACCTGACGGGAGGCCGCCTTGAGCGGGATCACGCGGTTGGGGTCGGCCGGGTCGTACTCCACCGGCATCGTGATCATGTGCACGTCCTCGGCGCCGAGACCGCTGAGCCCCTTGGCGAAGCTCATCAGCTCCTGCACCGAGTCGAGCTCGGAATCGGGCGTGATCGCCTTGGTGGCGGTGTCGGCGACGTCGAAGAGCTTCTTGGGGTTGGTGAAGACGCCGACGTCCTTGACCTGGTTGATGAACGCCTTCATGAACGCCTGCTGGAGCTGTATTCGGCCGAGGTCACTGCCGTCGCCGACGCTCTTGCGGGTCCGTACGAGACCGAGCGACTTCTCACCGTTGAGGGTGTGCGTGCCGGGCTTCAGGTGCAGATGGCTCTTGGAGTCGTTGATCGGCTTGGTGGTGGTGATCTCCACGCCGCCCAGCTTGTCGATGAGTTTCTTGAAGCCCGTGAAGTCGACCTCGATGTAGTGGTCCATGCGGATGCCGGACATCTTCTCGAGGGTCTTCACCGCGCAGGCCGGGCCGCCGACCTCGTACGCGGTATTGAACATGGCGCGCTTCTCGCCGGAGACGGAGCTGCCCTTCGCGTCGGCGCAGCGCGGTCGGTCGACGAGGGTGTCGCGCGGGATGGAGACAACGCTGGCCTTCTTGTGGCCCTCGTAGACGTGCACCATCATCGCGGTGTCGGAACGGGCGGCACCTTCGTCGACGCCGTACTCGGAGTTGGCGCCGGAGCGGGAGTCGGAGCCCAGGACCAGAATGTCCATGGAGCCGTTGTCGACGTTCTCGGGGCGGTCGGTGCCGAGCGCGGCGTTGATGTCGACGCCCTTGATGTTGCCGTTCAGCTTGAAGTAGACGTATCCGAGGCCGGATCCACCGACCAGCACCAGACCTGCTGCGGACCACGCGGCAATGGTCATCGCCCGGCGGCCCCTGCTGGGCTGCCTGCGGCGCTTGCCGCGGCTGCGTATTCGGCTTCCGGTGCTGCTCTGCTCGCCCATGCTCTCCTCGGCTCTCGCTGTTCCCGCTACCCCCTGCCGTGGTGAACAGGCACGGTTTGTCGGTACTTGTCGGACACATCGGTCAGACGGTGAAGAAGCAAGAAGGGTTGCACAGGGAGCTAAGAGCTCCGTAAGAAAGCGCTGTGCCCACCGTGCGAGGCACGGTGGGCACAACTCGGCGTGTGCGCTGGGGCTTTAGCCGAAGAGGTTGTACGCCTGCCAGCCGGTGCCGAAGGCCACCCGTGTGGCGAAGATCCCACCGGTGGACTTCCCGTTGCCCGGGTAGAGCCAGAGCTTGCCGGTGGTGTCACGGGCGAAGAGGTCGGCGTTTCCGTCGCTGTTCACGTCGCCGGTGGTGACGAGCGCGTTGAAGGAGGTGCCGAAGGTGGCGACGAGGCGGCGGGCCGCGAACGCGCTGCCGGCCTTGCCGGTGCCCGTGTACAGGTAGGTGGAGCCGCCGGCGCCGCGGGCCAAAATGTCGGCCCGTCCGTCGCCGGTGAAGTCACCGTGACCGCGGACCATGCTGTACTGCCCCCAGCCGGAGCCGATCAGGATCGGCGCGGCGAAGGCGCCGGTGCCCTTGCCCGGGTAGAGGTATGCGTTGCCCGCGGAGTTGACGGTCATCATGTCCGGCAGATCGTCGCCGGTCAGGTCGCCGGGGACCAGGATCTGCTTGTGCGTGCCCCAGGCCTTGGCGATGAGCTTCGGGTCCAGTTTGGGGTCGTAGGCCCAGTAGACGTCACCGTTCGGCGCGCGGAAAATGAGGTCCTGGTAGTCGTCGCGGTTCAGGTCGGCCTGAACCATCAGGGTCACACCACCGAAGGCGCCGTGGTTGAACTGGCGGGTGAGGCTGGTGATCTTCGAGGTCCAGCCGAACAGCGTGCTGTCCGACGCACGGCGGGCCAGCAGGTCCGCGGCGTGGTCGTTGCTCCAGTTGCTGTCGTTGACCCGGGCCCGGATCGGGGCCGAGTACGTGCTCACCTTGGCGTAGACGCCGTACTTGCCCGGGGCCGAGCAGTTCGCGTCACCCCAGGAGACGAGGCCGACGAGCTTGCCGCCGGCCACCAGCGGGCCGCCGGAGTCACCGTTGCAGGTCGTCTCGGTGGTGCTGTCGTCACCGGTCGGCGCGGCTCCGGCGCAGACCATGTGGCCGACGACGTAGTCCGAGCCGTACGCGGTCTGGCAGGCGGCGTTGGAGTTGATGTCCGCGTCGGCGACCTTGAGGGTCTGCGAGGAGCTGTTGGGCTCGGTGGAGCTGGTGCGGCCCCAGCCGTACACCTTGGCGTCCGTGCCCGGCGTGTACAGAGCGGTGTCCGTGTTCTGCATGATCGGCAGCGGCGTCACGGAGACCGGCGCGTCCAGGGTGAGCACGGCTACGTCGTTGTCGACGGTGACCGCGCTGTACTGCGGGTGGTTCCACTGACGGTAGGCCCCGCGGACCTGCCCGCCGTGGAAGTCGAAGATCGCGTCGCCGTTCGCGTCCTTCTGGCCGGTGTCCGTGGGCAGCTGGTCGGTGCCGGTGATGACCGACCCGGTCGCGTACCACTTGATGCCCTTGACGCAGTGCGCGGCGGTGGCGACCTTCGTCGGGGCGACGACGACGCCACCGCAGAAGTAGCCGGTGCCCGCGTCGTCCTGGAAGTAGAGCTGAGCCATCCACGGCGCCGCCGAGATGGTCGTCTCCTTGCCGCCGATGATGCGGGCGCTCGGCGCCGACCTCGTGTCGGGCGACGACGAGGCGGAGGGCTCCTTGGCGAGGCTGCGCTTGCTTGCCTTGCCTGCGTTTATCGCGCTGATCGCGCGGCTGCGCAGTTCCGACTGCGACAGCGGGTCGGCCTGTTGCCGGGCGCTGATCTGCGGGCCGCCGGCCTCGGCGGCCTGCGAGCCGGACATGGCCAGTCCCGTGCCGACCAGAGCGGCGACTGCGGCAACGGCCGCCGGTACCACGACTCTCATACGGCGCTTGTGCCGACCACCACGGGTGCGAATCTGCACTCGGTAACCCCTCGGGTTGAACCGGCGGGGCGCACTCGCCCTACCGGAAGACAAACGGGTAGCGGTGGGGCATACGAGTAACAGGGCAGTCCGGATCCGAGGCCCCCCGGCCTCTCTCGGTACTGCGGCGGACCCCCACCAACCAGGGCATGTTACGCCCGTCAAATGGGCGTTGACCAGCGGCTGGTGAGGCGTACGGGAAAACGAGACCGCCCCGTCACTTTCGTGCCGGGGCGGTCTCGTTCACTGCGAAGAACGTCAGTCGTTGCCGTTCCCGGCGGACGGAGTCGTCTTCTGGATCTGCAGCAGGAACTCGGCGTTCGACTTCGTCTGCTTCATCTTGTCCAGCAGCAGCTCGATCGCCTGCTGCTGGTCGAGCGCGTGCAGCACCCGGCGCAGCTTCCAGGTGATGGCGAGCTCGTCGCTGCCGAGCAGGATCTCTTCCTTACGGGTGCTGGACGCGTCCACGTCCACCGCCGGGAAGATGCGCTTGTCCGAGAGCTTCCGGTCGAGCTTGAGCTCCATGTTGCCGGTGCCCTTGAACTCCTCGAAGATCACCTCGTCCATGCGCGAGCCGGTGTCGACCAGCGCGGTGGCCAGGATGGTCAGCGAGCCGCCGTCCTCGATGTTCCGCGCGGCACCGAAGAAGCGCTTCGGCGGGTAGAGCGCGGTCGAGTCGACACCACCGGAGAGGATGCGGCCGGAGGCGGGCGCCGCGAGGTTGTACGCACGGCCCAGGCGGGTGATCGAGTCCAGCAGGACGACCACGTCGTGACCCAGCTCGACGAGACGCTTGGCGCGCTCGATGGCCAGCTCGGCGACCGTCGTGTGGTCCTCGGCCGGGCGGTCGAAGGTCGAGGAGATGACCTCGCCCTTCACCGACCGCTGCATGTCGGTGACCTCTTCCGGACGCTCGTCGACAAGGACGACCATCAGGTGGCACTCGGGGCTGTTGACGGTGATCGCATTGGCGATCGCCTGCAGGATCATGGTCTTGCCGGTCTTCGGCGGGGCCACGATCAGGCCTCGCTGGCCCTTGCCGATCGGCGACACGAGGTCGATGATCCGGGTCGTCAGGATGCCCGGGTCGGTCTCGAGGCGCAGTCGGTCCTGCGGGTACAGCGGGGTCAGCTTGTTGAACTCCGGGCGGCCGCGGCCGGATTCGGCCGCCATGCCGTTCGCCGAGTCCAGGCGTACGAGCGCGTTGAACTTCTCGCGGCGCTCGCCGTCCTTCGGCTGACGGACCGCTCCGGTGACGTGGTCACCCTTGCGCAGGCCGTTCTTGCGGACCTGGGCGAGGGAGACGTACACGTCGTTCGGGCCCGGCAGGTAGCCGGAGGTCCGGATGAACGCGTAGTTGTCGAGGATGTCCAGGATGCCCGCGACGGGGATCAGAACGTCGTCCTCGGAGACCTGCGGCTCGTTGCCGAAGGTGTCCTCGCGGCCACGACGGCCACGACGGTCGCGGTAACGGCCACGGCGTCCGCGGCGGCCGCCCTCGTCGTCGAAGTCGTCCTGCGGGCCCTGCTGACCACCCTGCTGACCACCCTGCTGGCCGCCCTGGCGCTGCTGGCGCTGGCCGCCCTGCTGGTCGTCGCCCTTGCCACCGCGACGGTCGCGCTGACGGTCACGGCGGTCACCGCGGTCGCCGCCGCGCTCACCACGCTCACCGCGCTGGCCCCGGTCCTGGCGGTCGCGCCGGCCCTCGGCAGTGTCGGCGGCGGCCTCGGCCTTGGCGTCCGGCTGGGCGTCCGTCTTGACGTCCGTCTTGACGTCGACGCCCGTCTCGGTCCTGACCTCGGTCCTGACGTCGGCCTTGGGCTCGCTCGTGGTGTCCGGGCTGCCCGCCTGGGCGGTGGCCCGACGACGGCGGCGCTCACCGGCGGCCGGCTGGTCGTCGCTGGCCGGCTGACCGGGAATGTCGATCTGCTGCTGGGCGACGGCCTTCTCGGCCTTCTCGGCCTTGTCCGCCTTCGCCGCAGCGGCCGTGGACTCGTCGCCCGTGCGCGCCTTGGAGGTGGCGCGCCGCTTCGGCTTGGTCTCGGCCGCGCCGGTGCCCGCCTCGGCGCTCTTCGGCGCGGACGAGCCGCCGCCCGCCTGCGCCTCCTTGATGACCTCGATCAGCTGGCTCTTGCGCATACGCGCGGTGCCCCTGATCCCGAGGCCGGACGCGACCTGCTGCAGCTCGGCCAGGACCATGCCCTCGAGGCCGGTGCCGGAGCGGCGGCGCCGTGAGGTGGTGCCAGAGGCAGCACCTGCGGCGGGCGCGGCGGTGTCGACGTTGTTGTCGGCAGTCACGCCCATCAGATCGGTGGTGTCGCTCACGAAGGGTCCTTCCCTGGAGCGGACGTCGGCCTTCTGGCTCGGCGACCGGTTGTGCTGTCCGACGTCGGTCCTGGTTTGCGAACCGTGTCGGAGCGATGGTCCCGCCGGCAATTAACGGCGGAGAGATATACGTGCAAAAGCCCGGCCCGAGGTTCCCCCTGCTCGGCCCACTCCTGGAAAAGCGAGGGGTGTCGTGCCGTTTCCGGAGCGTGCTCGAAACTGCTCAGGCAGGCTGCTCAGGCAGGGTCGGGGAGGCTCCCGGAAGAATGTTGGTCCCGAATGGGGACACTAAGCACCGCGCCACAAAAACGTCGGCTGCAGACTTGAGGTTAACACTACCGGCTCCAACAAACATTCCCCCTCTCCATCACCGGCAATCTTGGTGTCGCTACTGGGCGAGCGGCAGAACACTCGCTCCCGCGGCGTCGAAGGTGAGCCGGTTGGCCGCCCACCCCTCGCCCGCCAGCCGTGCGACCTTGTCGGCCACACCGTCCTCGGTCAGCGCGAGCACGGTGGGGCCGGCGCCGGAGATGACTGCTGGGACGCCGTCGGCGCGCAGTCGGTTGACAAGTTCCGCGCTCTGCGGCATCGCCGGGGCGCGGTACTCCTGGTGGAGCCGGTCCTCCGTGGCGGGCAGCAGCAGCTCGGGACGCCTGGTCAGCGCCTCGACGAGCAGGGCGGCGCGGCCCGCGTTGGCGGCGGCGTCCACATGGGGGACGGAGCGCGGAAGCAGTCCGCGCGCGGTCTCGGTGAGCACCGGCTTGCCCGGGACGAAAACCACCGGAACGACGGAATCGGCAGGATCCATCCTGATGGCGCGCGCCGCTCCCCCGTCGGTCCAGGCGAGCGTGAAGCCGCCGAGCAGACACGCGGCGACATTGTCGGGATGCCCCTCGATCTCGGTGGCGAGCTCGAGCAGCGCCGCGTCGTCGAGTCTGGCGTCGCCGCCTATGGTCACCGCCCGGGCGGCGACGATGCCGGCGCAGATGGCTGCCGACGACGAGCCCAGACCGCGCCCGTGCGGGATGCGGTTGGCGCAGACGACCTCGAGCCCGCGCGGCTGCCCGCCGAGCAGGTCGAAGGCCGTACGCAGGGAACGTACGAGCAGATGGCTCTCATCGCGGGGAAGCGTCGTGGCGCCCTCACCCGCGATGTCGATGTGCAGACCGGAGTCCGCGACCCGGACGACCACGTCGTCGTACAGCCCAAGGGACAGCCCGAGGGCGTCGAAGCCCGGGCCGAGATTGGCGCTGGTGGCGGGGACGCGCACTCGGACGGCGGCGGCGCGGAACGCTGGACCGGCCATCGCTCGATGACACTCCTTGGTTCTGACTGCGAGATTTTTTCGAGAGGTACGAACACCCGTGGGCCGTAACGGCAACAACACCGCGGCATATGCGGCGGGGCGGGATCAGGTACAGCCTATCGAAGGAAGGTTGAGTGGCGACATAGGGCGCACGGGAGGCGCACGATGCGTGTCGCAAGCCTCGTGTGCCCCTACGTATGCCGTTGCCCGGCTTGCCATGCTTTCCCGGGTGCGCCCCGGGAAGGCGGGCGGGGCTCTGCGCCAGAGCTTTATGCCAGACCTTTACCCAGAGCTCCGCTCGAGAACTCTCCGCGGGGGCTTCCCGCGGAGAGCCTCACCCGAGGCCTCACCCGAGGGCTTACGCAAGACCGAGCTGCTCCGCGGCCGCGGCCGCGTCGACCGGCACGGTGACCGGCTGGGGCGCTCCGGCGACCGCCCAGTCCGGGTCCTTGAGTCCGTTTCCGGTGACCGTGCAGACGATCTTCTGGCCCGGGTCGACCTTGCCCTGCTCGGCGGCCTTGAGCAGACCGGCTACCGAGGCAGCCGATGCGGGCTCCACGAAGACGCCCTCCTGCGAGGCCAACAGCCGGTAGGCGCGCAGGATCTCACGGTCCGTCACCTCGTCGATGAAACCGCCCGACTCATCCCGCGCGGCGAGCGCGTGCTGCCAGGAGGCCGGGTTGCCGATCCGGATCGCGGTGGCGATGGTCGACGGGTCCTTGACGATCTCCCCGCGCACGATCGGCGCCGAGCCGGAGGCCTGGAAGCCCCACATTCGGGGAGTGTGCGTGGACATCTGGTCCGCGGCGTACTCCTTGTACCCCTTCCAGTACGCCGTGATGTTGCCGGCGTTGCCGACCGGCAGCACATGGATGTCCGGGGCGTCGCCGAGCGCGTCGACGATCTCGAACGAAGCGGTCTTCTGACCCTCGATGCGGAACGGATTGACCGAATTGACCAGCGCCACAGGGTAGTTCTCGGACAGGCGGCGGGCCAGGTTCAGGCAGTCGTCGAAGTTCCCGTCGACCTGCAGGATCCGCGAGCCGTACACCAGCGCCTGCCCCATCTTGCCGAGGGCGATCTTGCCCTGGGGCACCAGGACGGCGCAGACCATTCCGGCCCGTACGGCATAGGCCGCGGCCGAGGCGGAGGTGTTGCCGGTGGAGGCGCAGATGACCGCCTGCGCGCCCTCCTCCTTGGCCTTGGTGATGGCCATGGTCATTCCGCGGTCCTTGAAGGACCCGGTGGGATTGGCGCCCTCGACCTTGAGGTGCACCTCGCAGCCCGTGCGCTCGGAGAGGACCTGAGCGGGGACGAGCGGCGTACCGCCCTCACGGAGTGTGACGACCGGCGTCGTGTCCGTGACCGGAAGACGGTCCCGGTACTCCTCGATGATGCCGCGCCACTGGTGGGTGCCCTTGCTGGTCATGGGTCCTTTACTCCCCTTCAACACGCATGATGCTGGCGACACCGCGCACGGTGTCGAGCTTGCGCAGCGCCTCGACGGTCCCTGAGAGGGCGGCGTCGGGCGCGCGGTGGGTGACGACGACGAGGTCGGCCTCGCCGTCCTTGCCCTGCTGACGGACCGTATCGATGGATACGCCGTGCTCGGCGAAGACCGTCGCCACCTGGGCGAGTACGCCAGGCTTGTCGGCCACGTCGAGGCTGATGTGGTACCGCGTCACCACGTCGCCCATGGGGCTCACGGGCAGCTGGGTGTACGCGGACTCGCCCGGTCCGGTGGACTCGGCGAGCTTGTTGCGGCAGACGGCCACGAGGTCGCCGAGTACGGCGGAGGCGGTCGGCGAGCCGCCGGCGCCCGGACCGTAGAACATCAGCTGCCCGGCCGCCTCGGCCTCGACGAATACGGCGTTGTACGCCTCGCGGACGGAGGCGAGCGGGTGGCTGAGCGGAATCATCGCCGGGTGGACGCGGGCGGTGACGGACCGGCCGTCGGCCGCGCGCTCACAGATGGCGAGGAGTTTGACGGTGCAGCCCATGCGCTTGGCGGAGGCGATGTCGGCGGCGGTGACCTCGGTCAGGCCCTCGCGGTAGACGTCGTCGAGGCGTACGCGGGTGTGGAAGGCGATCCCGGCGAGGATGGCGGCCTTGGCGGCGGCGTCGAAGCCCTCGACGTCGGCGGTCGGGTCGGCCTCGGCGTATCCGAGGGCGGTGGCCTCGTCGAGCGCCTCGGAGTAGCCGGCGCCCGAGCCGTCCATCTTGTCGAGGATGAAGTTGGTCGTGCCGTTGACGATGCCGAGCACACGGTTGACCTTGTCGCCCGCGAGGGACTCGCGCAGCGGCCTGATCAGCGGAATCGCACCCGCGACCGCGGCCTCGAAGTAGAGATCCCTACCGTGCTCCTCGGCGGCGGCGTAGAGGGTCGCGCCGTCCTCGGCCAGCAGCGCCTTGTTGGCGGAGACGACGGACGCTCCGTGCTCGAACGCGGCGGTGATGAGGGAGCGGGCGGGCTCGATGCCGCCGATGACCTCGATGACGACGTCGATGTCGCCGCGTTTGACCAGGGCAGTCGCATCGGTGGTGATCAGCGCGGGGTCGATGCCCTCGCGCACCTTGGAGGGCCGGCGGACCGCCACGCCCGCCAGTTCCACCGGAGCGCCGATACGAGCCGCGAGGTCGTCGGCGTGCGTCGTCATGATGCGCGCCACCTCTGAGCCGACCACTCCACAGCCCAGCAGCGCCACCTTCAGCGGACGCGTACGCATCATCCGACCTCGTTTCGTGTACATCTACGGTGTGGACCAGTCTCACTCACCGGACGGGAGTTTCTATCCCCCGTCCGGCATGCGAGACATCTATCTCAACTAACCGACATCGAGACGCAGGAGATCTTCCTCCGTCTCACGCCGGACGATCACGCGCGCCTCGCCGTCCTTGACGGCGACGACGGGCGGGCGCAGTGCGTGGTTGTAGTTGCTGGCCATCGAGCGGCAGTACGCGCCGGTGGCGGGCACGGCGATCAGATCGCCGGGCGCGAGGTCGGCCGGGAGGAAGGCATCCTTGACGACAATGTCGCCGCTCTCGCAGTGCTTGCCCACGACGCGGGTGAGCATCGGCTCCGCGTCGGAGGTCCTCGACACGAGCGCGACGCTGTACTCGGCGTCGTAGAGGGCCGTACGGATGTTGTCCGACATGCCGCCGTCGACGGAGACGTACGTACGCAGTCCCTCGAGCGGCTTGATGGTGCCGACCTCGTAGAGGGTGAAGGCGGTGGGCCCGACGATGGCGCGGCCCGGCTCGACGGAGATCCGGGGCGTCCGCAGGTTCGCGGCCTCACACTCACGGGTGACGATCTCGCTGAGGGCCTTGGCGATGTCGTGCGGCTCGCGCGGGTCGTCGTCGGAGGTGTACGCGATGCCGAGACCGCCGCCGAGGTCGATCTCGGGCAGCTCGATACCGTGCTCGTCCCGTACTTCGGCGAGCAGCTGCACGACGCGGCGCGCGGACACCTCGAAACCGGCCATGTCGAAGATCTGCGAGCCGATGTGCGAGTGAATACCGATCAGCTCGAGTCCGTCGAGCCTGAGGGCGCGCCGTACGGCCTCGGCGGCCTGCCCACCGGCGAGTGCGATCCCGAACTTCTGGTCCTCGTGGGCGGTGGCGATGAACTCGTGCGTGTGCGCCTCGACGCCGACGGTGACACGGATCTGGACGCGCTGGCGCTTGCCCTGCCGCTGGGCGATGTGCGCTACGCGCACAATCTCCTGGAAGGAGTCGAGAACGATGCGCCCGACGCCGACGCGTACGGCTCGTTCGATCTCTTCCTCGGACTTGTTGTTGCCGTGGAAGGCGATGCGCTCGGCGGGCATCCCGGCGTCGAGGGCGGTGGTGAGCTCGCCCCCGGAGCAGACGTCGAGATTGAGGCCTTCCTCCTTGAGCCACCTGACCACTGCCCGGGACAGGAACGCCTTGCCCGCGTAGAACACATCCGCGTCCTTGCCGAAGGCGTCGGCCCAGGCACGGCAGCGGGCCCGGAAGTCGTCCTCGTCGAGGAAGTAGGCGGGGGTGCCGAACTCCTCGGCCAGCCGCGTCACTTCGATCCCGCCGACGGAGACGGCGCCATCCTCGTTCCGGGTGACCGTCCTGGCCCAGACCTTCTCGTCGAGAACGTTGAGGTCGGTCGGCGGGGCGGTGTAGTGGCCCTCGGGGAGGACGTCTGCGTGGCGGGGCCCGGCGGGGTGTGCGGAACGGCTCATTTTCGTTGCTCTCTCACAAGTATTCGGGTGCGCTGATGCCGAGCAGGGACAGGCCACCGGCGAGCACCGTCCCGGCGGCTTCGGCGAGCGCGAGCCGGGAACGGTGGGCGGCCAGGGGTTTTTCGTCGCCGATGGGCAGCACCGTGTGCTGGAAGGCGAGGAGGGAGTCGGCCGTGCTCTCCAGATGCCGGGCGAGCCGGTCGGGAGCGCGGTGGCGGGCGGCGCCGGCGAGGACGGCGGGGTAGTCGCCGACAGCGGTGGTGAGGACGGCGGCGTCGACGTGCGTCTCGGGGGCGCTGTCGAAGTCGAGCTGTGCGGCGTTACGGGTGAGGGCGCGGCTGCGGGAGCAAGCGTACTGGATCTTGAACAGCGGGTTGCTCTCGTGCTGCGTCAACAGCTCCTCCCCGGCCGAGGGGTGATCGTGCCCGGCGGGTCGCAGCAGCGCCCAGCGCGCGGCATCGGGCCCGAGCCGCTGAAGGAGTTCACGGGGCCCCTCCTCCGCGGGCACGGGGGTCACATCGGCGGGCAGATAGCGGCGTCCCCCTTGCGCCTCGACGCGTACCCGCAACTCGGCCCAGGCCGGGTCGGCCACCCCTTCGCAGCTGGTACGGACGAGGGTGCCCTGCGACACCAGGATCCGGCGCAGGGCATCGGCGGTGACGGCGGCGCGTACGTCGGCGCGGTAGCTGGGTTGCGCGATCGCCCCGGTCGGCGCGATCCACCCGTACTTACTCCCCCGCTCCAGCACCTCCCGTACGAGCGCCTGCTGCGCGCCCACGTCCAGGGTGATGTTGAGGAAGCCGGGCCCGGTGATCTCGATCCCGGCGATCCCGGGGACCTCGGCGATCCGGCGACCCAGCAGTTCGGCGACCGCACGGGGCCGCTGCCCGGCCGGCCCGGCCAGCCGCAGCGCGACATTGGTGGCGTAGTCCCCGCAGCCACCGGGCCGCGGCCGCTCGACGCTGACACTCTCGGGCACGGGCGCCCGCAGCGCACCGTCCTCCACCGCGCGGCACACGGCGTGCAGCACGGTTCGGGAGAGCTCGGCGGGGGTCACGGGGACAAGCGTATGGGAGGGAGGGGGGCCCTTCGCGAACCGGTTTCGCGATGCGGTCAGCCCCGTGTGCTTCCCGCCCGCCCGGCGCCATGCCTGCCGTCGACGGACGGCGGACCCTCCCGACGCATCAACTGCCGTACGAGACGGACCAGCTCGGAGGGCTCGAAGGGCTTCGCGAGAAAGGCGTCCACACCGGCGGCGAGCCCGCTCTCCACCTCGTACTGCGTGCACGCACTGATGATCGCGACCGGCAGATGACTGGTCCGCGGATCGGCCCGCAGCCGGGCGGCGGTGCGCAGTCCGTCGAGGCGGGGCATGACGACATCGAGGGTGACCACATCGGGGCAGACGCGATGCACGACATCCAGACACTCGGCACCATCGGCCGCGGTCACGACCTCGAAGCCCTCCAGCTCGAGGTTGACCCTGATCAGCTGCCGTATGACCCTGTTGTCGTCGACAACGAGCACCCGGCCGGACACGCCTGACACAACTCGAGAGTAGGTCGGGGGGCAGGGCTGCGTCCGGGTTTTGCCCACTTCCACCCTGTGCGGGCGACCGGAGCGGGCGCGCGACGAGGGCGACGGGGCCGGCGCGCGGGGCGCTGCAGGGGCGGCTGGAGGGGGCGGAAATACCTGTTCACGGCGACCCTGTGGGAGCTGGTAGGGTTCTACCCGTCGCCGCAGAAGTGCGGTGGAACGCCCCCGTAGCTCAGGGGATAGAGCAACGGCCTCCGGAGCCGTGTGCGCAGGTTCGAATCCTGCCGGGGGCACCCTGTATGAGGTGCCCAAAGACCCCGCCATCAGCGCTTTAGCTGAAGACGGGGTCTTGGCGTATGTGCAGCCGTATGTCGCTCAGAGTCGCCGTATGACAGAGTCCGCGGCCTATTCGCGGCCTGGACCGTAGCCCGTCGTTCCAGGTCAGTCCCCCGAAATGACGAAGACCCCCGGACGAATCCAGGGGTCTCGGAGCGTATCGCTGCTCACTCGTACTCGCGCAGCAGGTCCTCGATGCGCCGATTCGCCACCTCTTGGCGGCCGTCGAGGCACTTGGCGTATCGACTGAGGAGCACCTCCACACTGTTGCCAGCTCGCTCGGCGACCTCGGTGGCATCCACGCCAGCGTTGAGCCACGTTGAGAGCGCCGAGTGCCGCAGGTCGTACGGCCGTCGAGCGAGGGGGGAGGCCGCCACGGCCGGTGGGAGCGCCAGCGTCCGGGCTTCCTGCCAGGCCCGGTGATAGGTCGAGGAGGAGACCACTCCTCCGTTCTCACTGAAGAACAGACGACCGTCGTCAGCGGTCCCGAAGGTCTCAATGTGCTCGCGGAAGATCATCACGAGCTGGGGAGGAATGGGCACGCGACGTACGCCTTCGTTCGGGCGATTCTTCAGGCCGCGGTCGTCATGGTTCTCCCCCGTGTCGGTCCACTGCTTGCCCACGCTCGGGCGTGTCCGGTGCAGCAGTACAGAGCCCCACCCGGACGCGGGGAGCGTCAGATCCGGCTCGGCCAGGCCCACCACCTCAGCAGGCCGAAAGCCCCCGAAATACATCCCGGCGAACAGGCCCACCAGGCGCCGGCCACGGGCTCGCCGGTAGCCGCCGACGTACGAGGCGGCGTGCAGCAGGGACCGAGCTTGCTCAGGGTTCGCAACGACCCGCGGGTCCACCTCGCTGGAAACCTTGGGCTTCTGCCAGCGCAGGGAAGCGAGCGGATTTTCCGAGAACTCCCCCAGGTCAACGGCGTAATTCAAAGCGTTGACGAGGGTGCGCCGCTTGCGTCGTACCGTCTCGGCAGCCGCCGCAGTGCCATCCAGTTTCAGCTTGAGCGAGTCGAGAACAGCCCGTCCGACCACCGGGTCAGCGAGGTCCGCCAGAGGGAACGAGGCTTTGGCGACCCAATGCAGGATGTTGCCGACCTCGGCAGGGAGTTCCCTGTCGGTGGGTCCGGGAATGACGAAGGCCCACGTTCGCAGAGCCTTGCGAAGCGCTTCATTGGCAGGCCGACCCGGTCGATCGTCCAGAAGCGAGATTGTCACGGACGTAAGCGACTCATTGATGCCGTCGCGCGTGTTCGGCGCCGCGTGCGGCCACTTCATGGCGAGGTACGTCAGCGCGAATTCGTACCAGCTCAGAGTTTCCTTCTTCTCGACCATCGAGTCCGGTAGCCCCGACTCCGTGTCGAACTCCTCGCCCTCCCGTGCAGCCCTCAGGAGCTTGGAGCGGAAGCTATCGGCGAGCGCTTTGGTCTTACGAGTCTGCGAAAAGGGCTCCCCCGCCACCTTCCATCGCACCTGATAAGAGGGACGGGCACCCTGCTTGGTCCGAATCGACCACACCCGCACATCTGTGGTCTTCATGCAGCCTTCTCCAAGCCCCGCAGCCAAGCGTCGAAGTCACTCCGCCAGACGCGCAGCTCGCCGTTCGGCAATTTAAAGGCAACCGGGGCCCGGCCAAGCTCGCGCCACCGGTAGAAAGTCCGCCGAGAGACGTCCTTAAGTTCGTCCAGGATCTGCGCAGTGGTCATCAGCTCGTCTCTCACGTCATCGCTCCTTCCCGGGCGCGTTGGTCTTGCATGGCTTCGCGGGCTGTTTCTCGGTTGATGCGGATGTCTTCGGCGATGGAGGCGGCGAGGGCGGATTCGCCGGGGGTGTGGCCGTGGCCGGCGTAGCGCCAGTCGGCGAGGACGAGGGTGGTTTCCGGCTCGGGGAGGCCGAGCGCTTGGCGTTGCTCGGTGGCGCGGTAGTCGGCGCGGACCTGACGCCGTTCGGCGAACGTCGAGGAGTAGCGGCGGGACTTGGTGAGGAAGTGGCCGCGGAAGCCGAGCATGTGAGCCCAGGCCCACAACTTCCGTTCGGGGTAGAGCGGGTCGAGGTCCCAGCAGGCGCGGATGAGCCGGCGGGCGTGGTCGGGTACGTGGTGTTGGTCGAGTTCGGCGAGTTCGCCGATGCGGCGGTCGAGGGTGCCGGTGGTCTCGGCTGCTTTGGTGGCGTACTTGGCGACGTAGGAGGCCACTGCCCCTTCGCTGATGTCGTCACCGTTGTCGAAGGCTTTGATCGGGCGGATGTCGAGCTGGCTGCCCCAGCGCAGCGAGCGAGCCAGCTGGTCCCCGGCGGCGCGCACCTTCGCGGTGACGTACGGGTGAGCGGCAGCAGCCTTGATGCAGCGGGTGAGGAGTTCCGTCGTCGCCCACCGCGGCGGCAGCGTGTCGGGCCCGTCGGGTCCGTCGATGCGGATGATGGCGTGGAAGTGGATCGCTCCGCGCTTTTGGAATTCGGCGACCTTGTTGAAGGACAGCCGGGCGATCTCTTTGAATGCCTTCTGGGTGAGTCCGGCGGCGGCGGCGATCTCCCGGCGGAGCCGGTTGACGAAGCGGTGCCACAGCTCCCCGGCGTGGTTGTTGAACAGCACCGCCCCGGCGTAGTCGTACGTGGTCGGATCGAGAGCTGTCCCGAGGGTGGAGTCGTCCTCGGAGTGGCGGGTGCCGCAGCGGCAGCGGCCGGTGTCAGGACGGTTGTGGACCGGCCCGAAGGAGGGAGCGGTCAGGGTCGTGAAGACGCGGGGGCGTTCGCGGACGGTGGTCGGGATGTTCATGGTGTCGTCGCCGGCCAAGCCCGCACGCACCAACCGGTAGGCATCCCCGGCGTAGAGGTAGGCGCAGGGCTGGCAGCGGGAGGCGCGGCGGTTGCCGCAGGCGATGCGGAGCCGGCCGCCGGGCTCATCCTGGGTGGAGTACGTGTGCAGAACCTGCCCGGTTGTCCTATCCCGGGTCAGGGACCAGCCGGTCAGGTGGATGGGCTGTGCGCATCCGCCGGTCCTCTTGATCTGATCTTGCCAGCGGTCGAAGTCGGGGGCCGAAGCCACCCTGAGCAGGTCGCCCAGGATGGTCGGATCGAGCGTGTCAGCCACGGGCAGCCCCCAGAGCGTCAGCAACGGGCGGGGAGGCGAGCAGGCCGGAGGCCGGGGTCCACAGTCCACGCGCACCGGGCCACGGCAGCGGCTCGGCGAGCGGGACGACGTCGGTCAGGCGCCAGTGCCAGCGGCCTCGGGCGGACCACAGGGTGCACCAGCCGTCGTCTTCGTGGCAGCTTTCCAGACGGGCGACGGCGACGATCGCGCCTCGGGGGAAGGGTCGGCGCAGGAACGGCCGGGCCAGCGGGGCGTCTTTCGCGTTGGGGTCGGTGGTGCGTCCGGCGTGGATGAGGACCGGGCCGCGGTGGTCGGTGGGCCAGCTGCGGTTTTCGATCCGCTTGGTGCCATAGGCGATGGCGCTTGCCCAGGGCTGCCACACGGTCAGCGCCAAGACCGGGGCGGTGTCGAGTTCGGCACGGTGGGGCATCAGAGCACCTCCAGCAGGGCTGAGGCGATCCATTGGGCGACGTTGGCGGGCACGGCGTTTCCGGCCTGCTTGGTCTGCTCTCCCCCGTGGCCCAGCACGGTGTAGTCGTCGGTGAAGCGCTGGGCACGCAGGTGCTCGCGGGCGGACAGCATCCGGAAGTAGCAGTCCTCCACCTCGATCAGGTCCGGGGCGTGCTCGGTGCCCAGGACGACGCCGGCGGACTCGCGGGTGGCGATGGTGTGCAGCGGTGTCCCGGTCGTGGTCGGTGCGCCCCTGCGGTAGGGGATGACCAGACCGTGGTGGTTGCCTCCGGCGGTGATCGCGGCCAGCGGGTCACCGACTCCCCGGGTGGTGGAGCCGCCGCCGCGGTGCTCGGTGATGAACGGGGCGGGCAGCAGCAGGGCTTCGCTCTCGCGGGTGGTGCGGGTCCGCATGGGCACGGTGACCGCGGTGGTGTCGGTGTTCCAGCTGCCGCCGACGGGGACCAGCAACGGCGGGATGGCGATGCCGTCGCCGATCCGTACTGTGCGGGTGGGCAACGGCGCCGCCAAGGCGGGGAAGGCGCGGCCGTCGCCCTGGTCGCTGTGGTTGACCGTGACCACGGACGGCACCCGGTGCTTGTCCAGGCCGAGGCGAATCTTGCGCAGGGTGGAGGCCGCGAGGGGCTTCATGCCCTTGGTGTGCCGGTCACCGATCCGGATCCCGGGATCGGCCCAGTTGATCGCACCCGCTGCGGGGCGTACGTAGGGTTCGACGATCTGATGGCGGCAGGCGGGGTGGGGGCAGCGGAAGTCGTACTGCTGGCGGTATTTGCCGATCTTGCGGCCGTTGCGCCAGGACTGGACCGCGGGCACGTCCTGTTCGCACACCGGGCACCAGGCGGGCGGGCGGACATCGAGGTTCGGTGCCCGCAGCTGGTGGCGGGTGAAGACGATGAAGATGCGGTCCCGCCACTGCGGGGCGTGCGGGTTGTCGTCCGCGCCGATGTGGGCGGCGGTGACGGACACGATCTGGTGGCGAAAGCCCAGGATCTCCCAGGCGTGCAGCCACCAGGAGAACAGCGGCCAGGCGGTGGCGAAGCGGGGGACGTTCTCGCACACGACGGCGTCGAAGTTGTGGACCTCTGCTGCGCGCAGGATGTCGTAGGCGGTGGCCCTGGTGCGCTCCCACGCGGCGTCCTGGATGGGTCCTTCTTCCAGCAGGTCCAGTTGGCCGGGGGTGGGCGGGGGCTTGGGGCGGCTGATGCCGTCGGCGGGGCTGCCCTCGGTGCAGATCGGGGAGCCGACCAGGACCCGGGCCTTGGGAAGGCGTCGCATGTCGTAGTGGTCCAGGTCCACGCAGAGGTGTTCGGCGTCGGGGAAGTTGGCCGCGTGCGTCTCCACCGCGCGGTCCCAGTGGTTGGCACCGAGCACGACGTCGAAGCCGGCGCGGCGGAACCCGTCGGAGTCCCCACCGGCGCCGCAGAACAGATGGATGGACGTCGGCCGGGAAGTGGCGGATCGGCGCGTCACCGGCCTGCCTCCAGCCCGGACGAGGTCACAGCCAGCTGGTGGGAGTTCACGGTCGGGCGGCGGGTGGTGACGAGCCAGAGGGGGGCGGTGCCAGTGCCGTGGCAGGCCGGGCAGACGACGGGAACGGTGGTGCGGGTGCCGTCCTGGTCGCGGGTGCCGGTGGTGATGGCGACGGTCGGGAAGCCGTCGCAGTCGGGGCAGATCCGCGCAGCACGAGAGGTGTGGTCGGGCATCATGGAGATTCCTTCCGGTTGAGAGATCGGGTAGGGGCGCGGCGCCGGAGCGGGCGGATACTTGGCGGTTGAAGACCGCTCCGGGGCCGGTCAGCGTGTGGTGCGTTTGCGGTCTGCCTTGGGTGTCTTGATGGCGAGGGTGATGAGCCCGCCACCGCCGATGAGGGTGGGCACCGCTGTCTTGATCGCGGCTGCGGTGGTTGCGGCGACCTTCACCAGGGACAGCACGGCCACGGTGGTGATGTAGACCAGGCCGCAGATGCCGACCGTGGCGACCAGGACCAGGACCACCGGCCCGACCCAGGAGCGGGGCGCGGTGTGGACGATGACCACCGAGCGGGGGTCTGTGCCCGGGGGAATCAGTTCAGCCGGGATGTGGCCACTGCGGAGCTGGGCGTCGGGGCGTATCACGAGTGTTCTCCCTTCTGGGCTGGCTACTTGGCGGTGCCGTTGACGACGTCAACACCGGCCTTGGTGCCGGACTCGATCGCCGGGGCAGCGAAGGTGTCGGCGAGGAGAAAGCCGCCGAGGAGGAGCACGACGATCAGCCAGGTCGGCGGGCGCATCAGGCGGATTCCGAAGTAGCCGAAGATGGCGACGACGAGGATCAGCGGCAGTTCGACGTTCACGGCTGGTCAGTCCTTTCCGGTGAGTTGGAGGGCGATGGCTTCGGCGAGTTGCGGGGCGACGCCGAGGCGGGCGCGCAGCGTGCTGGGGTCGATCGGGCTGCCGGTGGCGGTGTGGTGTGCATGGGCGACCTTGCGGGCGTGCGCCAGGAGCGCAGCGGGCACCGGGACGGGGGGCGGCAGGGCCGGAACCGGATCCGCCTCGGGCGCCGGGACCGGAGCAGGTTCGTCACGGGTCACGGCGATGTCCGGGGCAGGTTCAGCAGCATGCGTCGCGGTCGGTGCGGTCTGCGTGCGCGCCTGCGGTGGGGTGTGGACGAGCAGGGTTCCGCCGAGGAACGCGAGGGCGGGCCAGCCGGCTACCAGGATCCGCAGCCAGGCGGGCACGGCATTCAGGTCGAGCAGCCCCGCGGTGGCGATGTTCGCGCCGAGGGATGCGGCAAGGGCGACGGTGAACCAGGTCCACGCGGCGCGGGTCGGGCCGCCATCGGTGCGCAGGATCCGCAGCCGTCGCCAGGCCGCGACCAGGAGCAGGTCCACGCTGATCGGGTAGGCCCAGGCCTTCCAGCCGTCCTGTCCGGCAGCGGCGGCGATGTCGTGCAGGTGGGCGAAGGACAGCGCACCGGCGATCACGGCTTGCACCAGCACGGCGTCCGGGCGGATCGGGCGGGTCACGGGTCTTCACCTCCTTCACAAAGGGGTTGGGGCCGGGGCCGGGCGGGGCTCATACGTCCTGCCGCCCGGCACCCAGCGGGGATCTATTCGGGGGCTTGGCCGGTGCCGAAGCAGGTCAGGCACAGGGCTTCCTGCCGGTCAGAGCTCTCGCGCTTGCTGCGGGCGCCGACCTTGAAGGACTCGGAGACCTGACCGGTCGTGCAGTCCGGACACGGCGTGCGCTTGCTCTTGGCCGGGCGGCGGGCGGTGCGCTTGGGTGCCGTCACGGGCTTCTCCTTTCGGGCATGGCGGGGGTAGGGACCTGGCGCGAGACGGTCACGCCGACCGGAGTGCAACGGGGAGCTACGAGGCGCTGGGTGCACCCATCGGCACGGTCACCGGTACGGGGGCCTCGGTGCGCGGGCGGAACGGTGCCAGGGCCGGGATCTGCGGGGTGAGGTGCCCGAACTTGTGGCACACCGCGGCGACTTGACCCAGCGACGTCTTCGGGGTGCGGATGCGCGACCAGCCGCCCGAGGAGTCGCCCGCGATGGCGGTACCGGCCTGTTCGGGAGCGATGCTGGTCGCTGCGAACACGGCCAGTTCACTGACGTCGCCCAGGCCCATGTCGGCGGTCTGCTTGTCGTTGCAGCGATGCACCACACGGCCGGTGAGCTGGGCACGCAGGGCCGTTGCGCCCTTGCCGAGTTCGGAGCCGAAGCGCTGCCCGCACACCTCCAGGTAGATGCCGACCGCACGGGCCAGCTGCGCGAGACGGACCAGCTGAGTGACCATGCGATCCCGCCGTGCCGTGTCTGCCCTGGAGGTGATCAGGAACAGTTCGGCGATCTCATCGATCAGCACCACGATCGGAACCGGGCGGAGCTTCCTCGGCAGGCCCCAGATGTCGGAGGTGATGTCCTCCAGCGGGGTGCCCGGGGAGATGCCCTGGTGCAGGCACAGCAGGTCGAACCGCTCTTCCATCTCCTCCACGAGCGCATCGAGCAGCGCGTCAGCCTGATCCGGAGTGATGGCCAGGGCCGACAAGCGCGGTGAGAAGGCCGTTTGCTCAACGCCGCGCTTGCAGTCGATGCCCACCAGGGCGACATCAAGGGGCGCGAGGGCTTTGATCAGGCAGCGCTGGTACATCGACTTGCCGGACTTGTTCGCACCCAGAGTGAGGGAGTGCGGGATGTCCTGGTAGTCGCGGACGAACGGCCGGCCGTCCTCCCGCAGCGCGACCGCGACGGACAGCGGTCCCGAGGGCAGGCGGCGCGGCATGCGTACGTGGTCGAGGATGTCGAAGCCGGTCATCCGCAGGTCGACCACACCGGGCTTGATCTCGGCGACGTGCACCGAGTAGACGCCCCAGGCGTGCCGCAGCCGTTCGGCCGACTTGACCACGTCTTCCGGGGCCAGGCCCGCGGCCAGCCGCAGGCGAAGACGGAGACCGGTGCTGGTGGGGCGTATCCCTCGGATCTTCGGGATTCCCGGGCGGCTCACCTTGTCGCCGGCGGACAGCTTGTGGGCGAACACCCGCCACCACGGCGGAGCCACGGTCAGTTCGCAGGCTTCCATCGTCTGGCGGTAGGAGGAGAGCACCCGGTACAGGGCTGCCGGAAGGCCGAACAGAACCCAGTACAGAGCCGGGGCCTTGGCGCGAGTGACCAGCGCGAGTACCGCTATCGCAGCAGCGACTAAGAGCAGGTCGGTCACGGCGATCAGCCCTGGCCGTTCGGGGCGGCCGCAACCTCCGCGGCCATCACCGCAGTTGCCCTGTAGCTGATGCCGTGCCCGTATTCGTTCTCCCACGGAGTGGCCACCAGACCCGGCAGAGCCACCGGCATGCCGGGGAACAGGTCCGGCTGAATCCCGTCCTCAGCGACCACGACGGTCTCAGCGTCGGGACGGCCGTCCACGATCACCGCGACGTTCACGTTGTACAGAACCTTGCCGGACTGCTTGTCGATCGCGACCTCACCGGTCTCCCGGTTCTTGACCTTCTTCTCCGGGACCTGGATGAGCATCACCGTCATGGCCTCGGTTTTCACGGGGATCTTGCGCATGATGGAACTCCCTTTCAGGGGATTGGGAGGGCGGCGAACTACTTGGCGGTTGGGCGTCGCCCTCTCGGCTTCTCACGACTGGAATGCCATGAGCTATGTTGCTCTATAGCAAGCTAGAGCACAAGGGGTAGTGCGCAATACAGTGCGCTAGTTCGGACCGCTCGATACCCTCGATCCATGACCGTTGCTGCCCACGATCCGAGGCCCAAGAAGGTGCAGATCTCCGACGCCCTGCGTACGGAGATCACGACCGCCCCACTTCCATCGGGGCATCGCCTTGCATCGCTTCGAGATCTCGCCGAAAGGTTCGAGGTCACGACAGTCACGATCGGCAATGCACTCCAGATCCTCATGGATGAGGGGCTGGTCACGTCCGTACCGACGCGTGGGTACTTCGTGCAGACGCCTCCTGCTGACACGGTGGAGGCGACGGGCGCTGTTGAGCGGGACGAGATCAACGCAATCCACTCCGAGATCCGAAGACTTGCCGCCCGGGTGGCCGAGTTGGAGAAGCGAGTCGATCACGAGGGCAGCGCCTGACTGGTGACCCACCATGCGCGCTCCGTCATCGGGCAACTAGTGACAGGCTTGGTGTCACTGGGGGACAGCCCTGGTGCCAACCCCCTGTCACCCCCCATGTCACCGGCCTCTGGGATGCCATCCTCGAAGCAGGCACCCCGATGGGAGGGCACATGAGCGACGACCGTCCGGCATGGGCGCGACGCATCGCGGCGGAGCGAGAAGCCCGGCAGTGGTCACAGGCCGAAGCCGTAGCCGCGTTGCGAGCACACTCCCCCAAGCGCCTGCCCGAAGGCGCCAGCATGGTTCGGCAGTGGAAGCGTTGGGAGTCCGGCGAGGTCACGCCGAGCGAGTTCTACCAGCCGATCATTGCTGCAACCTTCGGCACGGTGACACACGCGATCTTCCCTGTCGCCAGTCGACGGGACGGCAACGCCGAAATCGTCGCGGCCAGCGGCATGGAGACGCTGGACATCATCAGCCGCTTGCAGGCTTCCGACGTCGACAGCGCCACCCTCGACGCGTTGAGGATCACCACCGATCGGCTGTGCTCGGAATACCCCCACCTGCCGAGCGCTCAGCTCGCGATGGAAGGGCGCCAGTGGCTCAAGCGTGTGGCCGGCCTCCAGGCGCAGCGGCTCACGCTTGCTCAGCACCGTGAGGTTCTAACGCTCTCCGGCTGGCTGGCCCTGTTGATCGGCTGTGTCGAGTACGACATGGGCGACCGAGCCGCCGCCGAGAGCACGCGCCGGGCTGCCCTGTCCCTCGCCCACGAGGCCGACAACTCCGAGATCACCGGTTGGGCACACGAGATGCGCGCCTGGTTCGCCCTCACAACCAGCGACTACCGCGGCATCCTTGCCGCTTCCCAGGCGGGCACCGAAGCGGCACCGACCCACGGCGTAGCCGTACAGCTCGCAGCGCAAGAAGCCAAAGGTTGGGCCCGACTTGGTGACCGTCGACAGACGGAAGTAGCGCTCGACCGCGGCCGAAAGCTGCTCGAAGGGATGCCGTACCCCGAGAACCTCGATCACCACTTCGTGGTGGACCCAGCCAAGTTCGACTTCTACGCGATGGATTGCTACCGACTACTCGGAGAGGACCGCTTCGCGGAGAACCTTGCTCACGAGGTCATTCGCGCCGGAACGGACTTCGACGGAGCCGAGCGATCGCCCATGCGGATGGCCGAAGCGCGGATCACTCTCGGCGTGGTCGCAGCCCGGCAGGGCGACCTAGATCAGGCCGTGAACTACGGCGCATGGGCGCTCAAGGGGGACCGGCAGTCCTTGCCTTCGCTTCTCATGGTCAGTCGAGAACTCGCCTCGATCGTCAACCGCGACTACGCCAACGAGGCAGCAGGCCGTGAGTACTTGGACCACTTAAACACGCTCGCCCGCGCCCGCTGAGTTGGGCGGACCGAATTTCGTAAAGCCGGACTCCAGGGGTAGGCATGCGACGCTGAAGGCATGGCTCGCGTCGACTACTTCAACGACCCTAAAGCTCCGACGGCAAACAGCATCGTTCCCTCTGTCACCGCGGTGGCCGTGAACGCCAGCGGGGAGGTACTGCTGATCCACAAAAGCGACAACGACCTGTGGGCACTGCCCGGTGGTGGAGTCGACGTAGGTGAGTCCGCGGCGGATTCCGCAGTGCGCGAGACGCTCGTCTCGCATCGTTGGCCGGGTAATCGACGTGCCACGCCGATTCCAGGGGTTTACGCGGCCGAGTTCACGCAAGACCGGTGAGGGGAGCGCTGGGTTGCCAGGAGACGGGCAGGACAACGTCGACGCCGTCACGGCGGGCCAGGGGCAGCAGTCGGCTCATGGTGGTGTCGAGGTCGTCGAGCAGGTAGGGCATGGGGCGCAGTGGCCGGTCGAGGCCGAAGAAGAAGTCGTCCCAGTGCACCAGGATGACCCGCCTGGCCCCGGTCGCGGCCACGACCTCGTCCCAGTAGGTGTGAAGGAACTCGGCGGGCTGTTTGCCCAGCATGCCGACGCCCAGGTAGATGACGTCGGCGTGGTGACCGCGCAGCGCGCCGGGCCGGTAGTTGGCGCTGGCTTGCAGCAGCACGCGGCCGTGGGGGTGGGTGACGAGCACGGAGTAGGCGGTGCCGGTCTTCCAGGCACCGGCGCGGGCCGGCGGGACCAAGGGCTGATCGACGGTACCGGGGTAGTGGTCGCCCGGGCTGTGTACGGAGTCCAGGAAGGTCAGTGTGAAGCTGCCGTAGGTCGCGGTGTCGCCGTCGCCGACCACCCGCAAGGACGACTCGGGGACCCCCAGGCCGCGCCCGATGTTGGCGGTGGACTCCGACCCGACCAGCTCGGCGCCGGTCTCCAGCGCCCACACCGGTGCGTCGAGGGCGTGGTCGTAGTGGGAATGCGCGCACACCACAGCGGCGAGGGTGTCCACCCGCAGGCGCTCGATGGCGGCACGGACCAGCGCTCGGTTCGGGGCGATCTTGCCCATGCCCACTCGCAGCATCCCCGGGCGGGTGACGAACCCGTCGCTGAGCACCGATGTCTGCCCGTCCGACAGCAGTACTGAACTGGTGCCCAAGAAATGAGCACTCAGCCCCTCACGGTGCGCTGCAGTGCGCTGCTGGTAAGGCAGGTAGGGCCGCAGACTCGGGCGACCGATCGGCACCTTCATACGAGCATCCTCGAACCCCAGGGACAGGAGTGCCACCTCACGACCTCGTGTGCCCTCTCACAAACGCTCCATTCTGCAAAGCCCGTTCAGCACTGATGGGGATCAGCGAATTTCCCCAGTTTCAACTGGGTTCCCCACTTGGTTGAGCGGTGGACAAGTGGGCCAGGGCCTCCCGCTCGTGGAGTGTGCGGGCCGTGACGACTCTCAGCCGCCGAGGCTCTCGATGGTCTCCTGCACCAGGTGGTTGCCCGAGCTGGGGAGCCATGCGGTCACCGGCGACAACTTCGCGACGGCCGCGCCTAGCCATTGTGGATCACCCAGACGATCCAGTGCCTTCACCTCGGAAAGCTTGCGAACCAGGGCCTTCAGCAGGAACACATGGCTGCCGGTGTAGTGGCGCTTGTGGTGCGTGTACCGCACCGACCACGGCGCGTACGGATGGCGGAGCAGCCCCTGCAGGGAGCAGCCGTCACGCCCGGTCTCATAAGGGGTGTTGCCGAACGCGCCGACGAAACCTCCGCTACGAGTGGCCTCCCACTTCCAGTAGGTCGCATCCACCCCCAGTTGCACGAACTGGGCCCACTGGACGACGGACTGAGGCGCAGGCTCCGCGCGCCTGTAGTGCTCGATGCCCTCTGGCGTGAGCACCACGCACAAGCCGTCCTTCCGCTTCGGATCCCCGATTATCCACCGGTCCCCGACCAGCTCCAGCGGCCCCAGGTGCTGCGCCACGATGTCCCCCCTCGGTCCTGCCATCCCTCTGGACCGGGAACAGTAACCGGCGCCAGGGGACGGTCCTCCCGGGGGCGTCACGCTGCACAGGCCGTGTGAGGGCCTGCGCGGACAGAGTTTCCCTACATCATCAAGTGCTCGCTTCGCTCGCTGCCCGACCGGGCTTCGGTCAGCGAGCCAGATCATTCGCCAGCCCAGCCGCCGTAACGCAGAACAGCCACAACGGCCCAGCTCCGCCCCATGCTCGCCATCCGTCCGAGTGACCCTCAGAAGGCTGCAAAGACACCAGGGCACCAGCGCACCGGAGAGCAGGCGGAAGCTCGGGAGAACACCACAGTTGACGCTTGAGGCGTCTGCTTTCCCGGCCTCCTGAACTGCGGTAGCAGTCTGATCAGAGATCAGAGGTTGCCGCGCACAGCGCGGCGGCGCCGGCCGGACGCCGACGCGCTTGCCCCTCAATGTCTACGCCACCGGGGCCGCACGTCGTCGCCCGCCCGCGCCCACAAGGGGCGAAAAAAGACCAGGCCGGGGGTGGGGACGGTCGACTCCACGGCTTTACCCACACTCCCCGATTCGGGTCCCGCGTCGAGCAAGACCAGGGGGCCACTCGGACACATTGCGGGCAGGGGTGAAGCCTGCCCGAGTAGCCGGCAAGCGTACGGCCCCCTGATCATGCCCGACCCCAAACCGGGCAGGACACCGGCCAAAGCCGTTCCACCGACCTCACGCACGTCCTCCCCCGACAGGATCCGCTCATGGCCGAAACGCCTGGCTCGACGATCTGTCCCCCGAACAAGCTGATGGCCAGGGCCGTTCACCTGCGGCGGGTGTGGGACATGAGCCAACCGGTGACATCGCTGCTACGACGATGTTCAAGATCGCTTGGCGCTTCTCGCCCTGGCTATCGGACGGCATGTACGCCGCCGTCCGGCGAGCAGGCTGCGAGTCAGGCATCGCCGCGCAGCCCCTTCAGAATCCTTGCGGTGCGCAGGGTGTCGGGGTGGTCTTCGCCCTGCACCCGCCGCCTACGCTCCAGCGTGTCCTCACCCAGCGCCCGGGCAGCCTCCACCTCCCCCAACTCCGCCAGCCAGATGGACAGGTTGGAGGCGGCGGCCAGGGTGTCGGGATGGTCCTCGCCCAGCACCCGCCGCCGCTCCAGCGTGTCCTCACCCAGCACCCGGGCAGCCTCCACCTCCCCCAACTCCGCCAGCCAGATGGACAGGTTGTAGGCGGTGCCCAGGGTGTCGGGGTGGTCCTCGCCCCGCACCCGCCGCTGCCGCTCGAGCGTGTCCTGCCCCAAGGCCCGCGCAGCTTCCACCTCCCCCAACGCCGCCAGCCAGATGGCCAGGTTGGAGGCGGCGGCCAGGGTGTCGGGGTGGTCCTCGCCCAGCACCCGCCGCCTACGCTCCAGCGTGTCCTGCCCCAGCGCCCGGGCAGCCTCCACCTCCCCCAACGCCGCCAGCCGGATCGCCAGGTTGGAGGCGGTGCCCAGGGTGTCGGGGTGATCATCGCCCAGCACCCGACGCCGCCGCTCCAGCGTGTCCTCGTCCAGGGCCCGGGCTTGTGTGTGGTTTTGAGTGTCGTTGTATGCGCGGCCCAGGTAGTTGGCGGCCCAGAGGGTGTGTTGGTGGTCGGGGCCGAGGGTCCGGGTCCAGGTGTGGTGGAGGTGTTGCAGGCGGGGCAGGGCGGTGGGGGCGTTGCCGCGGTCCATGAGGTACCAGCAGGCCTCGCATGCTGCGTACCGGCCGTCGCTGGTGGTGAGGCTGGCGGGGTCGAGGGTGAGGAGGTGGGGGATGAGGTCGGGCCAGGCCGGCCAGGTGGTCGGATCCGCCGCGTCCCCGGGGTGGGCGGAAATCAGGAGGGTTTCCGCGGCGCGGGCGGCGCTGGTGCGCTCGGCCGGGGTGAGCTGATCGTGGACGACTGCCTGGGTGAGCCGGTGCAGCTGCACCGTGCCGTCCTGCACCCGCGCCAAGCCCTGCCGGGCCAGGGCGCCCAGGGCATCGGTGGCTTCGAAGGGGTCGTTCAGGAGCCCGGCCACGTCCGGCGGCGGATCGGCAACGGGACCAGTGCAGGCGTGCAGGGGGAAGGGTTCAGGGGCCAGCAGGGCGCAGGCGTGCAGCAGGGCCAGCGCCGTCGGTTGGGCCTTGGCCAGGTGCTGGGTGCTCAGGCGGATCTGCGCGGCGAGGGACACCGGGTAGCCGTGGGGGCGGCCCTTGTCGAGAACTCTGCCGATGTTCTCGCCGAGGAGGCGCAGGTACTGGGGGAGGGTGAGGCCGTCAGCAAGGAGGGCAGCGGCCTGGACCAGGGCCAGCGGCAGGTCCTCCAACTGGTGCGCCAGCCGGTCCGCATCATGCTCGCCCAGGCCGGGGACGCGGGTTTGGAGTAGTGCGATGGATTCGGTGCGGGCGAAGCCATCCACCTCCACTGGTGCGGCGTGGTCCTGCCAGCGGGGGTTGCGGGAGGTGATCAGCACATGGCCGCTGCCACCGGGCAGGTAAGGGGCCAGGGCGGCGGGGTCTTCGGCGTTGTCGAAGACCAGCAGCCACCGCCCCCGCGTGCGCAACTCCTCCGCCAAAGCCTCCAACGCCTCGGTCGGCGGGGTACCGGCCTGGGCTGCTCCGGTCTTCACCGCCAGGACGGCCAGCTGGTCGGGAATCAGGGCCGGCTCTTCGGAGCGGATCCACCAGGCCAGCTCGTACTCCCCGGCGAACCGATGCCCGTACTCGATCGCCAACTGCGTCTTGCCCACCCCACCCCGGCCCCGCAACGCCTGCACCGCCACCCGCGCATTGGAGGTCAGCGCCTGACGCAGATGCACCAACAGCCCGTCCCTGCCCGTGAACCCGGCATTACGCCCCGGCAGGTTCCACACCCGCGGCAAACTCCCCGGCAACCGCGGACCGGAAGCCCCTAAGGCCCGCAGCCGCCCCCCGCTCCCAGCCCCGGGAAACGCGGGCTTGCCGTCAGGGCGCCGCGGCCCCGACACCGCCTCCAGCAGTACCGCCCGCGCCTCCTCTTCTTCCAGATCCACCAGCGAGGGAGCGAGTAAGGGCCGGAGTATCTGCGGCGCCGGTGCGGTGTCGATGCGCACCGGAATCAACTTCTCCTTCTCCTTCGCCGCCAGAACCGCCGTCCACTCCTCGGTGGTGAACCGGTCCGGGTCGAAGTAGGCCTCGGAGAACACCGCCAGCATCCGCTCCCGGCCCAGCGCGGCGTTCATCTTCAGAATGAAGTTCTCACCCGCGCGCCAGTCCCAGTAATCCAGCTCCACCGCATAGCCGGCGTCTTCCAGCTGCCAGGCCACCCACTCCGCCCACGCCCGGTCCGCCCCCGCATGACTGACGAACACCCGCCCGCCGACCTCGACCATCCGCCCCGCCTGCCCCTACGACGCCGCCCCTGTACGAGACCACCGACAGTAGGCCAAACCACCCCGCACCCGCCCACCCTTCACCACAACCAACCGACCCCACCCGTCGCTGCCCATCGGCGTCCCATCGCCGTGCAGGAACCACCAGGCAAAATCGCGGCCAGCCGAGGGCAGCAACAGAGCCGGACGCGGCTCGTGGCGGCGGTAACACGGAGACAGGATGACGGGGCAGAGATCATTGCCAGGCCTACAAGGCAGTGATCAGCCATGGATTGCTGTACAGCAGCGAAGTACAGCAACCACCGTGACCACAGCCGACCGCCAGCATCCCCAGACGACCGACGGACCAGCCGAACAGACCTCAGAGATCGCCCCGCCGATAGTTCGGGACGAAGAGGTCGTCTCAGACACGTGGGCCTCACAGCGCCGGCCCCTAACACCGGTGTGCCCACGGCCGCGTCGCCACCGCTACTTACGGGAGGGCGGCTGGTGCTCTCAGTGTCCACGAGCCGCTTGACCCCGCTGACTCAGGGGGACGCCTCCCGAAGCCACGAGGCGAGCGATGGAGGCAGAGCATCCAACACAGCCCAGAGCCCGAACGCCGAGCCTCTTTCGGCCAAATCGACGCCATAGAGCGTAGAGAATTCTAGGCGTGGGTAGTGATGCCGTTCCACGGAGGGTCGTTCGGCGAGCCTGGGGGGCGTCATGCGTGTTTCCGAGTACTACAAGCTGGGTCGAACTCAGCCAACTCTCGACTTTGTCGATGTGGACGTAGAAACAGACACCCCAGTCTACATAGACCCCAGCACGCTAAAGAACCTTCCGGACGAGTGGTCGAGCCAGTGCTACACAATGCTTTCGACATTCTTTCACAGTGTCGTCGATGCAATCACCCACGGCGACCCCCATCGACTACGTGAACTTCTTGTCCGCCTCCAAGAGCCCAACGAAACTCACTTCGGATTGTCCAAGGGTAAGTCGCGCGGCCGCGGCCTGGGACCGTACCTTGTGCAACGCATTTCCAAGAACCTCACCGTCAGCAAAGCAGCAGAAACCGGACTACTTGAGGACCTGGAAGACACTGCACTATTCATTGAAGGGATCGGCAAGGACATAATTTCTGATGTCACCACGAACATAATTCGCGGAATGCTGATCTCCTACACCCAATCCATGGCGTCAATGTACGAAATGGAGCTGCGCGAGGGAATTAACAGTGGACTTGTCTGGAACCCTGCGGTCTGCGAGTGGGAAGAGGGGAATACGAGGATGCTCGTCCCCCTAGGCAACCCGCTCCTATTGGTACCCAAGGTGGCCGTCCGCCACGATCTCCACCTAACCAAAGAAGACTACTTCAGAAACCATCTGGCGCCCACACTTCAAGATGAGGAGCTCGACAATCCGGGCAGCAAGCTCGTCCAAACAGCCAAGAACGGGCGAAAGTTCGTGACCAAAATGGACGTTGAAATGGAGTATGGCGGAGGAAAAGAAAAGATGGTCGACCTGAGTGTGACCAGGACTCAGGTATTGCGCGCCTACAAGGAGGAGAAACGGAAAAAGCCGTCTCACCCTCTGGATCACGATGAGCTAAGTCAGGCGACCGGCACTAAACCCGTTAATTACCGGAAGCTACTCAAGGCTGTCCTCGACACACCGTCAGGCGCAGAACACGCCACGGAATATCACCGCAGAGTCCATGGAGTCCTAAGTGCAATCTTCTACCCCTGGCTGACCTACCCCATTGTCGAGCACCCCTTGGACCAAACCAGGAAGCGCGTCGACATCACCTACACGAACAATGCGAAGGACGGATTCTTCGGGTGGGTGATGCGACAAGGCCACCCAAGTTCCCACATATTCGTCGAGTGTAAGAACTACCATTCTGAGCTCGGTAATCCAGAGCTGGATCAGCTGTGCGGAAGATTCTCACCATTGCGCGGAAAGGTTGGGCTATTACTGTGTAGGTCTCTCGCCGAAAAGGAGAGATTTCTGCAGCGTTGCCGAGACACAGCGCTCAGTCGACACGAATTTGTGCTCCTCCTCGACGACGACGATCTTTCAACCCTTGTTGATGAGGTCGTAACAGCCCACACCCCAGTCGATCCGAACGAGCTCGACGAGGAGCAGGAGCGGCCTTACCCAGGTGAGTTCCGACTGCTGTTCGAGCGGTTCCGCAAGCTCGTAAGTTGACTGGCACACCCAGCGTGATCAGCCTGATCACCAAGCTGCGGCCTATTCGTGGACAGGATGACGAAAGCGGATCACCACCAGGGCTGTGACCAGCGCGAATGCCCGGGACTCACGGGGCCTCCGGAGCCGTGTGCGCAGGTTCGAATCCTGCCGGGGGCACTTCATCCGGACCAGCGTGATCAACCTGACCTGCGGAAGTGCCAGACTTCAAGAGCCGGACCCAGTCCCACTGGGTCCGGCTCAGTCGTTGTCTGTCATTGATCGCGAGTGAGTGGCGTGTGGGCCGACAGCCTGCGCGCCGCTCGGAGTGGGTGCCACAGTTCGAACAAGGTCCCCTAGTCCGGCACCCCCAAGCCGAGATGGCTTAGGGGTCGAAGTCATGAGCCCGCTCGGCCCCTGACGTGCCGGGTACACGGCCCCGGGCCGTGATGCGATGGCCGGGACCGTGTCCCCGTTTCTGCGGGTCCTGAGCAATTCCTAGCCGGAGATCACGGCCCCAGGACCGCGATGGACTTAATTGTCGCCCCGGGCTTGGTTTGCCCCCAGTGCTTGGACTTGATATCGACGTGCTTGCCGTAGCACGAGACGTCGCTGTACACCCGGATCGTCCTCTTGGTCTGGTTGGAAACGGTCTTGCGCCCCAGGGGTTGCAGCCCGGCGAGGGATTCAGGCCGCTGGTGCGCTTCGTGCCGTGGAAGTCATTCTGAGACCACGTGCACACCGAACCGGCCCGGCAGGCGGGCGAGGCAGAGGCGGTTTCGGTGGCGAACGGCAGCGTCGCGATGAGCGCGGCGCCGCCGAGCGCGATTAGTTTCGTCCTCAAGGGTGGTGCTCCTGTTCCCCTATAGATCATGGTCGGGGACGACCATTCCAGCGCTTGATCGACACGGTCAACAGCCTTTCGGCAACCTCCACCGCCCCCGCTCGCGTACTCCTCCTGCTCACCATGCTCGGCCAGAGGCCCCCGGGCCGGCTGACTCTGACGCGGCTGAGCTGAGTTGAACTCCAGGGTGTGGGACCCGAGATCGAGATCTCGGGTCCCACACGTGGCGTCCACCGGTTACGGCAGCCGCCTATGCCTCATCTCCCCAGCCGAACTCATTGGCGTACGCCGGTGCATGCCACCAGTGCGCTGTCGTCCCCGGTGGGGAAGAGCATGAAGACCCATGCCCCATCCGCAGCTTTGGTCCGGCCGAGGCGTACCGGTTGGCCATGCCGGCCGAGGAACTGTACGGCGGGTTGGAGCTACGGATCAGATGTCCCCCGTGCCACAACCGCGCCAGATCGGGAGCCGCGGGGAACTGCGGTCGCCGACAGTGCGCACAGAGTCCGGACGCCGGGCGACCAGGATCCGTCTGAGCACGACGCTGACCAACGGAACCGCTACGTCCCTCTCGACTGTCCCCGTCTCAGCGAACGTTGACCGATCTCACTGAAGTTGGCGGCCCCCGCTGCCGTCCACCGCGACTGCCCGCGCCAGGCCCCCGCGAAGCCCGGAGTGACAGGAGAGCCATCGGCCGCAACGTAGCCGATGGCGCGAGGGAACGCCCCAGGCCGGCCTGCGCCATGACCACTTACCCCGCCTTGCCTCGCCCGTCCGGGCCGTCCCTCGTCAGCGACTTCACCAGGGCCTCGATCGCGACGGCAGCGTCCGAGCTGACCAACGGAACCCGGATCGGGGGTCCGCAGCAGCAGCCCGCTCCAGACACGGAAGACGGGACTGCCGTCCGGCCCACCACAGTCGAAGGAGATACACCCCGGCAGGTCCGCGCTGTCGCCCCCTCCGGGCAGCCACAACGGGGGCCGGTCCATGAAGCGGAGGTAGTTGTCACTGGTGAACGGATACCACCGGCTCAGCGCACTCGCCCGCGCTGCCACCACCAGCTCCTCCTCGACGGGCCACCCAGGACTCCGTGTCCCGCACGCTCGCGTCAGCAGCCCGCGCGCACTCCGCCATCCAGTCCCACGCATCATTCGGAGAACACGGCTGTCCTCTCCCATGTCCCGAGTCTGGACGAACCAGCGGATCCGGGTAACTCCGTTACCCCGACTTGGCTGAGACGGCGGCGTAGGAGTCCAGAGATCATGGAGACCGCCCACGCTTCGCAGAGACGGGGCACCGCTCACCTGGGCGATGAAACTTCGGTGAGACGAAACTACGGTCGTCAAACAGCACTGAGATTCGTCAAGTGTCCCGTCTCCGTCGATTTGGTCTGCGTCTCAAGTGGTCTGGTCCGATTCGCCTCTGGTCTCAGGTGATCTGGTACGACGCGCGGGAAGCGGTCATGCACACAACGTGGATCAGCGCACGAGGGAACGCGCGATGCGGAATCCCACGTCGTCACCGTGGGCTGAGCCCGCCCAGGGGCACCGCTGGGCCGGAGGGCGTCCCCTCCTTGCGCCCGAGGGAACCCCCTTGTGCCAGAAGCCGTCTCCCTTTGCATCGCCTTGTATCGAGCGTTTGACACAAGATCCCGGCCAGGGCATCTTGTACCCACCGCTTGATACAAAATGATCTGGGGGGATCTCCATATGCTCGACACCGTCCCGCTCCAGTCCCGGTTCCTCGACCACGCCGACCACTACGCCCGCTGGTCCGGTCTGGCCATTGGCATCGTGGCCGCACAGCAGTTGGTCGCGATGGAGAGCGGCGACATCACGATGCCCCTCGTGTTCGCCATCACCGCTTTCGGCCTGTGCGCGGTGGGCGGTGTTCTGCTCGGCGACGCCCTGACGCTGCATCCCCAGGAAACGGTACGCACCGCGAGTCTCGCCCCGCGCCTGGTCCGAGCCCACGTGCCGCCCCGTATGGCGCCCCTGCTTCTTCTGCAGGCGGCGTCCCTCGTCACCCTGCTGGTGATCGGTGCGGTCACGGCCTCCTCCGCCCCCGACCGGATAGGCGGAGCGGGACGTGTCATGACCGTCACCTGCGAAGGGATGCGCGCTTCCCTCGGTCCCTGGCCGGGCCTGTACTACAGCGGCCCGATGTTCGCCGCCCTCGCGGTCGGAACCCCCGCCTGCGTCTGGGCCCTGCGCCGTATCGCCCACGGCCCTGGCGACGACCAGCAGCGCCGCGACCGCGCGTGGGCGATTACCGGAGCCTGGGGGCTGATGGTGTCGAGCCAGGTGCTGCTCGTCGTTCTGATGATCTTCGTCGCGCTCACGGAGAAGGCCTGCGCCGGTCCGCTGGGCGCCGCCACCATCGTGGTGATCTGTCCCCTGGGCCTGCTGAGCCTGTTCACCTTCGGATGGTCCCTGGTCACCGTGGTGGCACCCCGGGCGGTCGACGACGAGACAGCCGACGATGGGACCTTCGACGATGAGTGACCCCGCCGTCCGCGTCGACACGACCAGCCAGGTACCGCCGTACGAGCAGATCCGCGCCCAGCTGGCCGCGCTGATCCGCACCCGCCGGCTGGCCGAAGGCGAGCGCCTGCCGACCGTGCGCCAGCTCGCCGCCGACCTCGGTCTGGCGCCGGGCACCGTGGCCCGCGCCTACCGCGAGCTGGAGGCCGCCGAGCTGATCCGCACCCGCCGTGGCGCGGGCACCCGGGTCGCGGCGCTCCCGTCCGAGCCGCACGCGCACGATGCCGACCAACTCACCACTCTGGCCCGGCACTTCACCTCCGCCGCCCGTGCGCTCGGCGCCGACACCGAGGACATCCTGACCGCCGTCCGCGACGCCCTGGACCCGGGGTCCGCCTCCTCTTCGGCCACCGCCGACGGCGGAGCGGGTGGCCCCAAGACGGCCGAGGCGTCGGCGCAAGTCACAGGCGTGAGGAACAGGCTTGAGCAGCAGGCGTCGCTACCGATCACAGGCCCGCGCCCTTAAGGGACGGCCGGAGATGCGGGCCGATGGCTCTGCATGCTCATTGCCCGCTGCGGATCTTGTCGAGCTCCTCCTCGAAGGCCTTCGTCTCCGCGATGAGCTGGTCGCGGGCGAACGTAACGAGCCGGGGACGGCGAGTGGTATCGCAAGTTCGATCGTGCCGACGGCCGGATGCCGGAGGCAGGACTCGAACCTGACACGCGGATTATGATCGACGGACCTTGCGTCCACAATGAGCAATTTGCGCATGTTTTCGACCCGCTTGCGCTGGCCACGCACGCTATCAATGCCACACGTCAGCGGGCGGAGTGGCGCTCGTCATTGCTGGCCTGGGAGTCTTGACGAACAAGAGCTGGGGTCGTGGGGCCGCCGCAGCAGCGGCAGGGATCAGCCTGATCACCCAGTTCATGTTCATTCCGTACTACCCGGCGTGGGCCATCTTCGTGATGACACTCGACCTCATGATCGTGTTTGCGCTGACGAGGTTCCATGTCGGAACCAGCGGCGGTCAGTGAACCCGGACGGGACCATTGCCGGTGGGAACCATTGCGGACGAGACCACGGACAACTCGTATCGAGATCGAGGTTGAAGACGGGGACTCACCCCACCAAATGAGATGACCGCATACTTCGAATACGGTCTTGTTGTAGGCGTAGAGCGGCGACCGAGTGCGTTCCACGTAACAGGAGCTGATCCGTGCACGGCCTCGTAGGGCGGGCGAGTTTGCGTGCGTCGACCAGGGCGGCAATCAGGTCGCCCATGACCGAGGCACGGCCGCAATCGGTGCGGCAAGCGGGTCTCAGGGCGAAGGTAGACAACAGCCGGTCTGGGTCGATGCCGACCGCGGCGGCGGTCTTACGCTGTGGCCGCGCGAGCGCTCAGGGATCCGGAAGAAGTAGAGCGCGGCGCCCCACCCGGAGCCAGGAAGCGTGAGGTCAGACTCAGCAGGACCCACCCCTTCAGCGGGCCGGAACCTTCCGAAGTACATCTCGGCGAACAGGCCCACGAGGCGCCGGCCGCCGGCCCGCCGATAGCCACGGAGGCAAGAAACCGCATGCAGCAGAGAGCGGGCGTGCGCACGAAGTCATTCGCGCGGGAACCGACTTTGATGGAGCCGAGCGGTCGCCCATGAGGATGGCAGAAGCCCGAATCACTCTCGGCGTGGTCGCAGCTCGCCGGGGAGACCTCGATCAGGCCGTGAACTACGGCGATTGGGCGCTCAGGGGAGACCGGCAGTCCTTGCCTTCACTCCTCATGGTCAGTCGAAAACTCGCCGCGATCGTCAACCGTGACTACGCCAACGAAGCAGCAGGCCGTGAGTACTTGGACCAGCTGGACGCGCTCACCCCCGCCCGCTGAGTTACGCGGAGAGACTTCCGGCACTACATGAGGAGCTTCGACTACGCCTGGGAATGTGGCACTCCCTCCTGATCCACCAGCCCAAAGGTGATGTGATGCCAGCCGACGAGCGGCCAACGATCAAGTCTCCAGCTGACTGCCTGGACGTCCACGAACTGCCGCTCGTCGCGAGGAAACGGCGCCTGTCCATACCCCTAACGATTCCCATACATAAAGAACATATCGACACGAAAAAGGCGCAAGGTGCGCGTTGCACCTTTGCGCCTTCCTCTCATCCCCGCCAGGGAATGTGTCAGGACCAGACCTTCACCGGCAACGAGCACATGTTCTGCCCACCCCCGATGATGCACACCTCGAAGGAGTGCTGCACGCCCTCCTTGATGTCGCCGCCCTTCCAGTCACTGGCAGGCGCGTTCTTCCCCTTGGTGGACGCGATCCGCAGCCCGTCGATGTCCGCCTGGATGTAGGAGCCGTCCTTTACCGAGTCGAACGCGATCAGCGTGTCCCCAGGAAGGTCCCCCACAGGATCCTGGATCCACTGACCGCGCCCGACGATCCGGTCACCGACCAGCACCTCGAACTCATCCGTGCCGTTGGCGTGCTGGTAGAGGAACCGTGGGACGGGGGCAGCGTGCGCGGCGGAAGAGGTGAAGACCCCTGCGCCGAGCACAGCGCAGGCAGTCACTACCCCGGCCGCCCGCGTAAGCCGCATCACGCCTTCACCGCCAAGCCGGGCGAGCAGATGGTGCCGGAGGAGGAGACCAGGCACAGGTTGATGTGGAGGGACTTGCCCTCGGCGACATCCTTGGTCACGCACCGCTTGGCGGGGGCCGTCAGGCCCTTGGTGCTGACGGTGGTGGGGATGGAGACCTCGGCGCGCACAGAGCGGCCGTCACCCGAGTAGTCACTGGCGCACAGGGTGTCGCCCTTGGGGTTGGCAGTGCCGCCGGGATCGGCCTGCCAGTGAGCCTCTGCGATGACCTCGCCGTTCTCCTTGGCCCAGACGGTTCCGTCGCCGCCGATGTCCCCGCGCGAGCCCCACGTGATGGAGGCGGCTGCGGGCTCGGCAGCATGGATGGACGCACTGGGTGCTGCCTCTGCGGAGGCGGCATTGAGCCCGGTGAAGGCGCCGGCGAGGAGGCCGGTGGCGGCAATGAACGATGCTGCACGAGTACGCATAGTCACGTATGTCCCTTTCATGGGTGTGTGGCGTTACCAGCCCCGTCACACCTACTGAGCTCGGTCAACGCGGCATGGATCGAACCTGCGTACGTCAAGGGTTGCGGGATCTCGCCGGGAAGTCGTTAGCTCTCGGTTCACACATTCCTTAGCCGCGAGTCGACTTCGTGGGTGCGAGGGTCTGCTGCCCCGGCAGTCCTGCGGCGGTATGCCGTAGGCGCTGCAAAGGGTGCGTGTGGCGCGTGAGCTGCAAGCCGGGTCAACGCCAGATCGTCCTGAACGGTCAGCGCAGGAAAGGGACTTGCCGTGGGGCGCGGCGGTGCAGGAGGAGTCGGGCTCGCGAGTGCCAAGTGGTGTGCGCGGAGTTCCATTGCCGCGCTTCGATTCTCCTCGCGCAGGATCGTGACCTTGCCGGTGTCGCGGTCGAGGAAAGCAACGGCCACGTCCCGCGGACCCAAGCGCCATCCCGAGCACCAGGGGCAGAAGTGGCAGCCGCGCGTCTGCAGCACCGCACGTTCGCGCGGCAGGTACTCCAAGGCATCGACCAGGCCTTGCGCAGGAGCACAATTCGGGAACCGCTTGCGGCACGAGAGCCAGCCGACGTTGAGCACTGGCATGCCTCGCCAGGCCCGTGGATGGCTCCTCCGTCATCCGCTCGTTGGCGTACCTGTACGGCGTCAGATCCTCAAAGTAGGTCGCCCACAGCTGACTATCACGCTGATCACCGAGCTGAGGCCTATCCGTGGACAGAATGACGCAAGAGGTTCACCGCCAGGCCTGTGGCCAGCGCGAACGCCCGGGACGCATGGGGCCTCCGAACCCCTGGGCGCCAGGGTCCAACTGTGCCGGGGGTACTTCGGGATGGCTCCTGTGACAGGGCGAGCCTGTTCGGAGGTCGCTTCATATGGCCGCCGGCCCGGCTCGCCCCACGGCCGGCCGAGGAGTGCGGGCGCGGGCTGATCGAAGCGCTCGCCGACCGCTGGGGCGTCGACCCACGGCCGCCGTCCGGGAAGCCGGTCTGGGCCGAGCTCCTTGTCGGGGAACCGATGACAAGATCTTCGAATCGGCCGACGAGCCGCACTTCCTGCCTTCGTACTCGCCCGAGCTGAACCCCGACGAGCTCGTCAACGCCGACCCTCAAACGCAGCCTGCCCATGAGCAGCCGCGCCCGGGATCAGGCCCAACTCGCTGTCGAGACCCGCAGGTTCTTCCACCGCCGCCGGCGCAGACCCCACTTCGCCCGCGGGCCACTTCAATACGCGGGCACGGCGGAAGGGCCGAGTGTGGACGCCACCGACACGCAGGGGGCACATACGGCGATGCGATACCACCAGTTATGTTCCACTATGGGCATGCCGGAGATCGGGATTTCGGTCGTCGTGCCGTGCTACGACGAGAATGAAGTGATCGGTACCTTTCATGCCGCCTTGACCGCTGAACTCGAGCTGGTCGGTGAGCCCTATGAGATCTGCTACGTCGACGACGGCAGCGGCGACGGTACGGCAGAACGGCTGAGGGAATTGGCGGCCACCGCGCCGCAGGTGCGCTACACCTCCTTCAGCCGGAACTTCGGCAAGGAAGCCGCACTGCTCGCCGGCATGCGCATGTCCCGGGGCGCCGTGGTCATCCTCATGGACGCCGATCTGCAGCACCCCCCGGAGCTCATGCACCGCATGCTGGAACTGTTCCGGCGTGGCTACGACCAGGTGGTCGCACGCCGCGACCGCGCCGGGGAGGGCGTCGTGCGGACCGCGGTCAGCCGGGTGTACTACCGTCTCGTGCGCCACTTCATGGACGTCGAGGTCGTGGACGGCGCGGGCGACTTCCGCCTGCTGTCGCGGCGCGCGGTGGACGCCGTCCTGTCGCTCCCGGAGAGCAAGCGCTTCTCGAAGGGGCTCTTCTCATGGGTCGGCTTCGACACGGTCAATTTCACCTACCGCAATGTGCGTCGGGCGGCCGGGCGGTCCAAGTGGGGCGGCCGACGGCTCATCGACTACGGCATCGACGGGCTGCTCTCCTTCAACAGCCGTCCGCTGCGGCTCGCGATCCACTCCGGTATGTGGCTGTTCCTCTCCGCCCTTGTCTACGCGTTCTGGATCGTCGTCAACGCGGCGGTGAACGGCGTCGACACGCCCGGATACGCGACACTCATCACCGCCATCGTCGCGCTCAGCGGCATCCAGCTGGCTGTGCTCGGCATCATCGGGGAGTACGTGGGCCGCATTTACCACGAGGCGAAGCGCCGCCCGCACTACGTGGTGCGTGAGACGAACGAGTCGGCTCCCTTGCGGCCCGCCCGCGTCCTCCCCGTTGCCGGCGCAGCGGCACAGACCAAGCTATGAACCTGCCCGCCCTGCGGATGCTCAGCACTATCCCTGGCGCCAGAGGAGTACGAAGCCGTCCTGCTCGGCGACCGTGCGGTAGCCCCTGCTGCGGACATCATCCAGACTGCTCTCCCTCATCTGCAGCCCATTGACCTTCAGCCGATACGGCGGCGCCAGAGTGTCCACCATGATCCACTGCGGATTGGGGCGGCTCTCCGGCCAGCCGTAGAGGCTGACGCTCGTACGGTTGGCGAGGTGGGGTACCAGCTCGTTGGACACCTGGACCTTCGCGCCGTCAGGGATTTGGTCCATCAGCCTGTGGGCGACAGCGATGCGAGGGGCGGTCCGCCACATGGCCGGCTCGAACAGCCGCCACAGCGCAAACTGCGGCAGCAGCAGCAGGCTGATCGCGGCACAGGCCGCGACGTACCGACGCACGCTTTTCTTGCTCGAGTGCCGACGGACCAGGGCATCGATGAAGGCCACGAAGACGATCGGCATCAGCACGAGCGAGTAGTGGTAGCCGGTGCCCCAGGGCTCGGGGTAGCTCGAAGCGAAGCGCCACAGCAGAGTCGGCAGCGCGACCCACATCAGCGGGGACCGCAAGGCCAGGCACAGGGTCGGCGCCAGCAGGAAAATGAGCGTGATGATCTTGGTCGCGGGGGTGATGAGACCGATCGTGTACTGGTGGAGCAGGCCCCCCGGCCCTCCCCCGCTCCCGCCCGATACCCCCAGCCATTCCAGTCGGCCGAAGCCGCCCGCGGGGTTGAAGGACGGCAGGATCACCAGCACCTCCAGCAGGGTTCCGCCCAGACCGATCGCGGCGGTGGTGATGCCGAGCCTGCGATCGCCGCTCCGTACGATGAGGACTCCGATCACGGCCACCGTCAGCCCCAGGTCTTCCTTCACCAACAGCAGCGGCAGGGCCCAGTACGCCGCCTGCCGCAGCCGGTCGTTCGCGAGGGCAGTCAGCGAGCACACGACGAGGGGTACGGCGAAGGCCACCTCATGGAAGTCGAAGCCGACCCCACTGGCGATGCCCCAGGAGATGCCGTAGCAGATGCCGATGACTGCGGCCGCCCCGGAGCCCAGCGCCCGGCGCGCCCAGAGCGTCAACGGCAGAACACTCGCGGCGATCAATGCGGCTTGCACTGCGAGCAGGGCCTTCGGTGACGGCCAGAGCCAGTAGAGAGGGGCGATGAGGGCGAGAATGGGGGAGAAGTGGTCCCCCAGAACAGGGAAGTCGGGTCCCTTTACCTCGGAGACGGGCAGGTGCCCTCCCGCGTAGGAGCGCACGACCTGCTCGAAGATGGCCAGGTCGAAGCTATTGCTGAGCAGGCGCTCGTGGAGCCGCAGCGACAGCAGCAGATACGTGGCGAACAGCGCTCCGGTCAGAACCCACATCCACCACACGAGGTGGGAACGATCGTAACCAGCGGGGCCGCCGGCCACCGCGCCCTCTGCGGCCGAGTGCTCCGGCCGCCCCGTGAGGGTGGCGGTGGGAAGTGCTTGCATGGCCGTGCCTTCCGCGAGGTGAGGCTGAGGCCATCAAGATGCCAGCAAGGTTCGACCCACGTCTCCGGAGCGCATCGTGCGTTGTCAGATTCCCCCAAACGGCCGCAGGCGCGGAGGCAGCGCCGCGCGGAGGGCAACTCCCCCGACGTCGTCCTGGACGAACCGTCCCGACCCGTGACGTCCGCGTCCGATCGCCGACTCCCGCCAGAAGGACACCCCCTGACCTGGCAAGAGACCCGGGTGCGGACATGCAGTCCCCGGCGGTCCTTGCCGATGCGGAGAGTCTCAGTCGTCGCTGCTGGCTCCCTCACCGACAGAATCTGCCGGGGGCCTGGCCAGAGCCGGGGCAAGCGTCGCACGGGCCTTTGGACGTCTCCATAGGCGCTGCGACTCTTTCCGGTTGTCCGGTGTATTGATGAGTTTCCTCCCTATTTCGCCCTAGTCAATACTTTTGCCCTACTTTCCCTGGGTCGGTATCCGGCCATTCCAGACCGGCGCCCGGACGTGTGGGGCGACGGCATGAACGGGATCGAGATCATGACCACAGCATCGCTCGGTGACACCAGCTATCTCCTCGTCAACGGCGACGAGGCCGCGCTGGTCCGCGCGGCGACCGGCGCCACGGTGGCCGGCCCGGCCCGCGGGCCGTACCGACCTGTCCGGTGACGACCGTACGGAGGAGCTGGCCAGGGCACAGTTCCGTTCGCTGAGGCGACTTTCGCTGCTGCCGGACGCCTCCCGGGTGCTGCCGACGCAACCGAGCGGGCAGCTCCTGCGCGGCCGGACCGGTGTCAGGGGGAAGGACCACCACCATGGGCGCCGAGCGGCGTACCAACCCCACGCTGACCGACAGGACGAGAAGAAGTTCGTCAGCCAACGGTTGTCGGGCCTGCCGCCGTACCCCGCCTATTACCACTGCATGGCACCGATCAACCGGTCCGGACCGGAGGTACTCGGTGGCCCGCCCACGCTCCGGGCGCTCACGCCGAGGGTGGTGCCGAGAGCGCGGCCGACGAGGTGATGATCCAGTTGCTGCGGATCGGATACGAGAACGTGGCGGGATATCTGGCGGGTGGTGTCGATGCCTGGCAGGCAGCCGGCCGCCCGCTGCGTTCCTTCCGTACCGCGGACGTGCTCGAACTGGCCGGGCACATCGCCGAACGGCTGGTGCTCGATGTACGCCGGAGCGCCCCGAAGGCGGAATTCCGGGCACGATCGGCGTGCCACTCGCCGAACTGCCCAGGCGGCTCGGCGAGATGCCCAGGGAGCGCGAGATCTGGACGGTCTGCGGGAGCGGCCGCCGGGCGACCGCCGCGGCCAGTCTGCTCGACCGGGTCGGCATCCCCGTGAGGGCCGTGGTCAGCGGTGGCGTGGGGGACTTGACGGCACACGCCTGAGAACGGCACACACATGGGAGCGGCCGGCGTTCATTGAGTAGCAAATGAGATGGCCTCTTCGGTTCGATGGCGCCCGCGCCAGGGGTGCGGCCATTCGGAGGATTCTGACCACACAGGAGGTAACTCGGAGTCAAGTATTCGAGGTTGCTGGCATCTTGAGGGTCCTCAGCCTCAGCTTTTGGAAGGCACGGTCATGCAAGCACCCCCCGCCGGCACCGCCACGCGCCCACCGCAACAATCAGATTTCGACAATCAGGCGGAAGCGAAGCCGTCTCACAGAAGCCACTCTCAAGTCGAATGGTGGATCTGGGTCATGGCGGGGGCGCTGTTCTTCGCGTACATGGCGTTGTCCCTGCGTATCCATCAACGGCTGCATTCCAACAGTTACGACCTGGGAATCTTTGAACAGGTCGTCCGCTCCTATGCGGATGGGCACCTGCCCGTCTCCGAGCTGAAGGCACCGGACTTTCCCGTCCTGGGGGATCACTTCTCTCCCATTCTGGCTCTTGTGGCACCTCTCTACTGGCTGTGGCGATCGCCGAACGCCTTGCTTGTGGTGCAGGCGGCGCTGGTCGCTGCCAGCGTTGTGCCGCTGGCTGTCTGGGCACGCCGAAAGCTGGGCTCCACGGCCGCCGCGGTTATCGGCATCTGCTACGGCATCTCCTGGGGTCTCGCAAGTGGGGTCGGCTTCGACTTCCATGAAGTGGCCTTCGCCGTACCCCTCCTCGCGTTTTCACTGACCGCTCTCGGGAGTGACCGACTGCGCGCCGCGGCGTATTGGGCTCTGCCCTTGCTGCTGGTGAAGGAGGACCTCGGGCTCACAGTGGCCATGATCGGTCTCGTCATTGCCCGGCGCGGCGACCGCAAGCTCGGGATCATCACCGCTTCAGCCGGTCTGGCCGGCTCCCTGCTGGCGCTGCTGGTGTTTCTGCCGGCCGCCAATCCGAGTGGGTCCTTTGCCTATTGGTACTGGCTGGACAGCCCCGGAGGCAGTGAAGGCGGGCTGACGGATCTGCTGTACAAAAACACGATCGGTCTCATCACCCCCGCTGCCAAGATTTCGACTTTCGTGCTCATGCTGGCCCCAACCCTGTTCCTGGCCTTGCGATCCCCGCTGCTGTGGATTGCCATGCCGACTCTGCTGTGGCGCTTCGCCTCAGGCAACGCATTTCACTGGGGAACCGGCTACCACTATTCGCTGGTGCTGATGCCCATCGTCTTCGCGGCGTTCCTCGACGCCCTGATCCGACGGCGCTCCAGTACAAGCAGTCTGCGTCGTTACCTCGCGGGCTCTGCAGCGATCAGCCTCTTGATTCTTCCGCAGTTTCCGTTGTGGCAACTGGTCCAGCCGGAAACCTGGCGAACCGATCCCCGCATCGCCGTGGCCCACAGGCTGATGGACCAAATCCCCGACGGCGCCACGGTCCAGGCGTCCAGCCAACTGGTACCCCAGCTCACCAACCGTACGAGCGTCAGCCTCTACGGCTATCGCGACAGCCGCCCCAATCCTCAGTGGATCATCGTAGACACCTGGGTGCCGCCGGACAAGCGATGGCCGCTGAATGTCATCGAGGAGAAAATGTCCCTGGACCGCGCCCGCTATCAGGGGTATCGCACCGTGGCTGACCAAAGTGGCTTCGTACTGCTCAACCGCACGGGCTAGTCAGGCATCAAAGGCGGTCAGTGGGGCGCTGGTCGGACTGGCCGGCACCCCACCGGACGTCACCCACTGCTCTCACGCGGGCTTTTGACAGCCGCCTACCGCACCCTTACCGACTTGATGATGACAGCCTCCTTGGGCCTGCCATCGGTGGATCCGTCCCGCGTCCCGTTCTCGGCGATTTTCTTCAATACGTCCAACCCATCGACGACTCTCGCGAACGGAGTCCAACCAGGCTGCATGCGGTATTGGGGATCGGCGTAGGTGATGAAGAACTGGCTGCCATTCCTGCCAGGAACCGCCTTGGACATCGCCACGGTGCCGGCCGAATATTTGGCTCCGTCCAGATTCTCGTCCCGGAAGAAGTACCCTGGATCAGCCTTGCCTTCTCCCGCGGGGTCCCCGCATTCCAATACGAAAATCCCCTGGGTGGTTACGCGGTGGCACTCACTGCCGTCGAAGTACCCCTTCCTGGCAAGGAAGGAGAACGAGTTGGTGGCGCAGGGCGCATTGCCGGTCAAGGCCTCGATGGTGACGGTTCCCATGTTGGTGGCCAGTTTGGCCTCGTACGGCCGGGCCGCCGTTTTGGCGTCGAAGGCGGGGATACCCACGGACTTCTTACCGCCGGTCGGCGTGTAGGAACATGGGGCCGCCGGCGACTTCGCATCGGCGCTGTTGCCGGTCAGGGAGACAGCTGTCCAGACCAGCCCTGAGCAGGACGCGGTGACTGCGAGCGCAATCGCCGCCGCCCTGGCCATGCGCCTCCTGCTCTTTGTGACTTCATTCAGCTTTCCCGGCCAATCTCTGATGGACATTCGAGCCTCGATGTGGGTGGGTGGCGGTGGATGATGCGAAACGGAGCGTATCCAGGCGCCTTTGGATCGGTTACGCCGACACGCGCCGTTCCCGCGTCAACCCGGCGTGCCCGCGAAGGTGGTGTGCAAACCGGCCCGGATTGACCATCCGGCTCCGGCCACAACTGTCATCAGGTTTTAGGAGGATGATCCCGACCGCATTTCTTTCCGCTGCTTACCGACCCGAATACGGCCGGCTGTTTCGACGGCTCGACGGCGAGTGTCCCAGGAGCAGCGGAGTTCTCGAAGACCGCAATCCATCACCGCGCCAGTAGTGCCGCTCGACGGTATTGCCGCGGGGCGCGGCTGCCCGCGGTGTCGCGGGCAGCCTCGCAGGGTGCGGCAGTCGCGGGATCCGGGCTGGTCCGGGCTGGTTCGGGCCGCTCCTGAGGCGCGGTGGGCGGGCGTGGGCGACCATGGAGGGGATCAGATGCAGCGGCGAGACGTGGAGCGACGCTCCAGGCCCCTGCCGAGCCTTGTCGGGAGGCCCTATGGAGTACCCGGAAAGGTACGAGCTGATATTTCAGGCGTCCGCCGTGGAGGACGACGTCGTGATCGTCCGGCGCACCGAGAGAGCGGGAGCGGGCGGATACCCGATCTACGAGGACGAGACGGGGATCGTGCGCGCCGAGATCAGCGACCGAGGAGAGGTACGGATGGTGGCCAGTGGAGGACATCAGGCGCCGGGGATTCCGACGGCGCGGGCACTCGGCTGACGCAATGCGGCCGGACGGTACGCCCGGCAGTGCGGCTGACGTGCGGTCACTCTTTGACGGTCCACTCGGGCGGCAGTGTCGCCGCTCGACTCCCGTCCCGCCCGTCGGCCCGCGCAGGCGGCCGGTCCGACTGACGGGACAGGCTCCCTCTGGAGGTGAGCTCATGAACCCCCGCAAGGTGCCGGCCCGGTGGGCGGAGCCTCTCCAGCCCCCACCCGGCTACTTCGGAGCGGAAGACAGCCCGCCCGACGAGACGCGGCGGCGCCTCGTCCTCGACTGGGCGGTGAATCAGCGGATCGCCAGCGGCTGGCACGTCGAATCCCGCTCGGAGACGCAGGCGGTCATGGTCCGCGGCGAGCCGGTGAACCATGTGCTGCACGCCATCCTCAGCCTCGTCACCTGCTTTTTGTGGGTCGTCGTATGGGCCGTGCTCACCGTGGTGAACAGGGTCGAGCGGGTCGCCCTCACGGTCGATGCGCAAGGGCATGTCGTCGCTGTGCACGCTCCGCGGTCCTGAGCCGTCCCGGCACTCCGAGTCACCTCGCCGGCGCCGTCCGTGCCGGGGCCGGCGGCGCCGCGAAAGCCAGGCGGCGGTGAGCGCGACGGAGCATCAGGCGGGACATGAACGGGTGGAAGCGGCGGACCACCGCGAAGTAGAGCCTGCCACGCCTGTTGTGGGTCTTCACCACTGTGGTGAGCGTGACTTTGTCGTCGGCGATCAGGAGCGAGGCGCGGAAGTCCAAGTGGCTCGCGTCCTCGCCCAGCAGGAGCTCGTTCGACGCGGTCGCCCGGACCGTATAAGGGAGGACGCCGCGCCAGGCCTCGGGGTCGCGGGGCATGCCCGGGTTCAGAGGGAGTTGCCAGGCATCCGCGAAGTCCGGGGCGGCGAAGGCCCGGTGGGCCAGTTCGGCCTCACGCGGCACACCCGTCGCGGTCGGGCGGTCCCAGATCACGCGGCGCATCAGACGTGCTCGCCGGGACCAGCGGTACGGGCGGCGCAGGCCGGACGGGGACGCGGCGCGCTCGATGTTGTCGATGAGCTCCTCGACCATCGTGTCGTGCATCGGGCAGATCACCAGGGTCCAGAGCAGCCATGATCTGAGGCCCTGCTCCTGTTCGAGCACGTGGCGGACGCGGCAGCGGTCCCCCTCCAGCGGTTCTACGGCGAGGGCGTGGAAGCCGTTGGACGGCGGGGCGAAGTCGAAGCGGATGCCACGGCCGGGGTCGTACGCGCTCACCGAGTAGCGGATGAAGCCGTGACCGCCGTTCGCGCCGACAGCGAGCGGGCCGTCGAGGAGGATCGGCGGCCAGACGGGGCTCGGGCTGAGCGGGTCGTCCTGGGAGGAGAGGCGGTCGAGCAGGGCTCCGACCACCTCCGGTGAGGCCTGAATTATGCGTTCATGGACGTTTCGTACCGTGCGCATCCCGCACCTCCGTACGGTGGCGTATGTTTCACCGTACGGTAGCGTATGGACATGGCACGAGCAGAGCAGGCAGGGCAGTCAAGGGGACGGGGACGCAAGAGACTCTCGGCGCGCGACTGGGCCGACGCGGCGCTCGCCGCCATCGGTGAGCGCGGGCTCGCGGCCGTCGCGGTGGAACCACTGGCCGCCCGGCTCGGGACGACCAAGGGCAGCTTCTACTGGCACTTCACCAACCGGGAAGCGCTGATCGAGGCCGCGCTCAGCCGGTGGGAGGAGATCTGCACCGAGGAGATCATCACCGCCATAGAGTGCGAGCCGGACCCCGAGAAGCGGCTGCGCACCCTCTTCGCCCAGGTGACCGCCTCGGCCACCGAGGATCCGCTCGAGGTCTCCCTGCTCGCCACCGTCGACCATCCCCAAGTCGCGCTCGTGCTACGGCGGGTGACGGAGCGTCGGGTCGGCTATGTGGCGCACCTCTTCGAGGAACTGGGCTTCCCGCCGGACCAGGCGCGGCAGCGCGGACTGCTCGCGTACACCAGCTATCTCGGGCACACCCAGCTGAGCCACGCCGTACCGCAGGCCCTCCCCGTCGGGGCCGAGCGCGGCGACTATCTGGAGTCCATGATGGACACCCTGCTGCGCCGCGCATAGAGCTGCGCCGCCTACAGAGCTGCGCCGCGCATGGACGGCTCAGCCCGAGACCCCGGGCCGGGACCGGACCAGGATCAGGCTGAGGCGCGCTTCTTCGCGGTGGCCTTCTTGGCCGTGGTCTTCTTCGCCGCCGACTTGGCCGCCGTGGACTTGGTCGCGGTCGCCTTCTTCGCCGTGGACTTGGTCGCCGTGGACTTGGTGGCACCGGACTTGGTGGCACCGGACGCCGTTTTCTTCGCCGCCGTCTTCTTCGCCGCCGTCGCCGTGGACTTCTTCGCGTCGGCACCGCCCGACTTCGGCGCGGCCGCCGCCCGCTTGCGCCCCTTGATCGGAGTGACCTCGGCGACCTCCCCGCCCTCCTCGCCCCGCGCCTCCTTCGCCGCGCGCACGCTGCTCTCCAGCGCGGCCATCAGGTCGATGACCTTGCCGGGGGCGCGTTCCGTCGACGCCGCCTCGGGCAACACGCCGCCACCCTCCACCTTGGCCGCGATCATGGCCTCGACCGCCTCCCGGTAGTCGTCGTGCAGCGAGTCCAGGTCGACCTCGCCGAGGGTGTTCATCAGCGCGTCGGCCAGGTCGAGTTCGGCTTCACGGACGGTCACCTCGGTGTCCGGCGCGACGTCCTGCGGGCTGCGGATCTCGTCCGGCCAGAGCAGACCGTGCATGGCGATCACATTGTCGACGACGCGCAGCATGCCCAGGCGCTCCCGGCCGCGCAGCGCGAATTTGGCGATGGCGACCTTCTCGCTGCGTTTGAGCGCCTCGCGCAGAAGTGTGTACGGCTTGGCGGCCGGGATGCCGTTGGCCGACAGGTAGTACGCCGCGTCCATCTGGAGCGGGTCGATCGACGACGCCGGCACGAAGGCGACGATCTCGATCGTCTTCGCCGTGGGCAGCGGGAGCGCGGCGAGGTCCTCGTCGGTGATCGGGACGAGTGATCCGTCGGCGGCTTCGTACGCCTTGCCGATCTCGGCGGCCGTCACTTCCTTCTCCTCCAGCTCGCAGACCTTGCGGTAGCGGATCCGGCCGCCGTCGGCGAGGTGGATCTGGCGGAACGAGATGGAGTGGTTCTCTGTGGCGTTGACGAGCTTGATGGGGATGCTGACCAGCCCGAAGGAGATCGCGCCGTTCCATATGGATCGCACGTTTCGTCCCTTTCATCCGAAATCTTGGGATTCATGGGATTCTCATCGTATGACGCCGATCACGGAAGTGGAGGGGCGACGCCTGGCGCTCACCAACCTGGAGAAGGTCATCCACCCCGCCACCGGAACCACCAAGGGCGAGATCCTGCACTACTACGCCACCACGGCGGGCGCGATCCTCGTGCATCTCGCCAACCGTCCGGTGTCCTTCCTCCGGTACCCGGACGGGCCGGACGGGCAGCTGTTCTTCACCAAGAACCCGCCACCCGGTACGCCGTCCTGGGTACGCACCGCCGCCGTACCCCGCTCGGAGGACAAGAACGCGCGGCAGGTCGTCATCCAGGACCTGTCGTCGCTGATGTGGGCGGCGAACCTCGTCGTGGAGTTCCATACGCCCCAGTGGCAGGCGGACGAGCCGGCGGTCGCCGACCGTATGGTCTTCGACCTCGATCCGGGCGCGCCCGCGACGATCGTCGAGTGCTGTGCCGTTGCGCTGTGGCTGCGCGAGCGGCTGGCCGCGGACGGACTGCACGCGTACGCCAAGACCTCGGGCTCCAAGGGGCTGCACGTCCTCGTGCCGCTGGAGCCCACCCCTTCCGAGAAGGTCTCCGCGTACGCGAAGAGCCTGGCCGTCGAGGGCGAGGCCGCGCTGCCGGGGCTGATCCTGCACCGGATGGCCCGCTCCCTGCGGCCCGGGAAGGTCTTCGTCGACCACAGCCAGAACGCCGCCGCGAAGACCACCGCGGCGCCCTACACGCTGCGCGCCCGCGCCGAGCCGACCGTCTCCACGCCGGTGACCTGGGAAGAGGTCGAGGCAGAGCAGAACCTCGACTTCCGGATCGGCGACATCGCGCCACGGCTGGCGCGGTACGGGGATCTGCTCGGCCCGCTCATCAATCTCAACCGGGCCGGGCCACTGCCATGAGCAGCGCGCCGAGGCCCCCGCTGAAGGTGGCGCTCGCCGAATCGGTGAGCGTGCTGCCGCGCGGCCACGGCCTGGCGTACGAGCCGAAGTTCGACGGCCACCGGATGGTGATCTTCCGGGCCGGTGGCAAGGTGGTGCTCCAGGCCCGTTCGGGACGGATCGTCACCTCGGCCTTCCCTGATCTCGAGGATGCGGCACGGCAGTTGCCGGACGGCACGGTTCTGGACGGCGAGGTGGTGGTCTGGACGGAGGGCCGTACGGACTTCGCCGCCGTACAGAAGCGCGCGGCCGCCACACCCGGGCGCGCGCCCATTCTCGCGCGCCGGCTGCCCGCTTCGTACGCGGCCTTCGATCTGCTCGCCGAAGGGGGCGAGGATCTGCGGCGGCTGGCGTACGAGAAACGGCGCGCGCGGCTGGTCGCGCTGCTCGACCCGCTCGGTCCGCCGCTGCAGGCCGTACCGATGACCCTGGACGCCGAGGAGGCGGCCACCTGGTTCGAGACCCTGCCCGCGATCGGCGTCGAGGGGCTGGTGGTCAAGCGCCTCGACCAGACCTATCGGAGCGGCACGCGCGCGTGGCTGAAACTGCGGCACACGTATGCGCGCGATGCGGCGGTCGTCGGCTTCACCGGCACTCCGGCGCGGCCCGCCGCGCTGGCGCTGGCACTCCCGGACGACGACGCCCCGGTGGTGTCGAGTCCGCTCGCTCCGGCACTGCGCGCACAGGCGGCGGTCGCACTGCACGGGCGGGCGACCGGCGGGACCGGGACGGCGATGGCGATCGGGGTGGGCGAGATCGCGTACCGAACCGTTGAGCCGGGAGTGACGGCCGAGGTGGAGCAGGGGACGACGCGGCACACCGTCACCACGGTGCTGCGGCTGCGGCTCCCTCAGGATCAGGATCGGGATCAGGACCTGAGCCAGGATCAGGAAAGGAATTAATCAAGTTTGACTAGTCGACAACCGGGGATACCTTCCTCAAGTAGTCAAACTTGAAGAGGAGACGGCGTGACCGTTCTGCCCGACACCGGATACACCCCCACCCCCGAAGAACTGGCGAGCATCGAGGCGTGGTTCGCCGTGTACGACGCACACAGCGCCAAGCGCGAGGTGGAGCGCATGGCGGACCTCGCCGTCTTCCCGCTCAACCTGGTCAGCGACGACTCGGCGGGCAACGGCGCCTCCGCGCAGTGGGACCGGCAGCAGTTCATCGAGACCATGGGCCAGGTGATGGGTGACGGCAGTGACGACATCACCTTCGAGTCGACGCGTACGCCCGTCTTCCTCTCCCCCGCCATGGCCGTCGTCTTCACGGACTCGACCATGACCATGGACGGACAGACGCAGCAGCTGCGGTACGCCGACATCCTGATCAGGCGGGACGGGACGTGGGCGTTCCAGACCATGCTCCAGGGCGGCTGGGGCGACAACCTCCGCTGACCGCAGACCACTCGATGCCGGCTGCTGACTGCCGACGCGTGATGCGAAGCAGCGTCAGACACGCAGCCAGGCGCGGCGGTCGCGCGCCGTCGCGTACAGCGCCTCGATGTCCGCGGGCTTCAGTACGCCGCCGAGCCTGGTCAGCGCAGGCACCTCGTCGTCCCGCAGAATCCTTACGTCCGGCGGTGCGGGCACCACGTCCAGCCGCGCCGCTCCGACCACCGCGAGCACCGGGCGTACCGCGGCCGTCAGCGCGAGCGCGGCGCGCTCGGCCCGGCGGCGGGCCAGGCGCAGCTGTGGAACCGGCTCGCCGCGGCCGACCCGGACCATGGGGTCCGCGATCCGCACCCGCAGCCGGCGGGCCTGGAGCGTGTGCACGGCCAGCACCCCGGCGGGCCCGATGACGAGATGGTCGATGTGCTCGGTGCCGGGCAGCGGAACCGAGTGCAGGATCCGCCAGCCCGCGCCCTCCAGCCGGTCGAACTCGCCGCCCAGCAGCTGCTGCGCGGCGAGTTCGGCGCGGCGCGGATCCTGGCGGAAACGGTGCCCGGCGGGGAGATGGTCCAGTTCGGCGTGCAGCACCTCGCCGGGGCGGTTGGGGGCCAGGTCGTCGTCGGGGTGCAGAGACAGCCTGGCGAGGTCGGCGGAGGTGGGGACGGGCGGCGGACCGACGGTCACATCGTCGGTGAGATACGGGGCGAGGGCTGCCAGCACATCGGCGCGGTGGCGGTCGGAAACCAGGCTGACCCGGCCGGTGTCCCGGTCGTACCAGGCGACGCTCCGGCCGTTCGGCAGGCTGACGTACAGCCGGTCCCGGCCCTGGCTGCGTGCTGGTGTGACGCGCAGTCCCGTCATGCCACCACCCCCCGACCATGGGAACAGCCCACGTGCCTTCGGGGCAATAACCCCGCGATGTCCGAGCTGTGGTGCACACTCTCCCCAAGCGCACAGTTCTTGGGAGGGGGCAAGCGTGTTCGGGGGGATCGACGAGGTCGAGTGGGCCGCACTGGGGCATGCCTACGGCCCGGCGGACGATGTGCCGCAAATGCTGCGCGGACTGGCTTCCGCGGACCCGGCGGAGCGCGAGACGGCGCTCGACGGGATGTACGGGGCGGTGCACCACCAGGGCGATGTGTACGACTCGACGCTCGCCTGTATCCCGTTCCTTCTCGAGCTCGTGGCGAATCCAGCCGTCCAGGACCGGGGCGGCATCGTCGAGTTGCTGACCAGCATCGGCGGCATCGATCTGGACGGCGACGACGAACTGGACCCGGAGGACGAGGAGTTCGAGTACGCCGCGAACTACGCGATGGCCGCGTCGGCCGTGACCGCCGGCGCCGACGCCTTCCTGGGGCTGGTCGACGCCGACGACCGCGGGGTGCGGCTCGCCGCGCCGCTCGCGCTCGCCACGCTGCACGACGATCCCGAGCTGGTGCTCGGTCTGCTGCGGGACCGGCTGGGCGTGGAGCCGGACGCGGAAGTGCGGTTCGCCTGCGTCGAGGCCGCGGGCCGGATCGCGCTGCGGCACGAGTATCTGGCGCCCGAGGTGGTGCAATGGCTCTCCGGACTGACCCGGGTGTCGTACGGCGCGGGGCTGCGGCTGGCCGCGCTGGCGCAGCTCGCCCGCTGCGCGCCGGGGGCGCTGCCCACCGATGTCGTACCGAGAGTGGCCGGCCTGCTGCGCGAGCTGCGCGCCGAGCCGGTGGTGACGGCGCAGGCCGCCGAGCGCCCGTCGACGCCGACGCTCATCGGGCAGCTGCGCGAGCGCCACGATGCGGATACGGCGGGCCGCCACGCCCCCTGGACCGCGGATCTGCTCCGTACGCTGCACTCCGGTCTCGGCGATCGCGTCGACGACCGGACAGCGCTGCTGACCGATCAACTGTGCAGCCCCGACTGGGGGCAGCGGATCGACGCCGTACGGATGAGCAGCGGGCTGCTGCGGACCTGGCGCGGTGCGTACGAGGAACTGGTCGGTCTGATCGGGGAGCAGCTCGGCGACCCGGAGCCACGGCTGGCCGAGGCGGCTGCCGACGCGCTGGAAGAGCTGTTCTCGCTCGCCGGGCCCGCCGCGGACGCACTGGCGGACCGGGTCGCCGCGGACCCCGCGGCCTGGGTGCGCGAGTGGGCGGGCGGGCCGCCGACCCTCGGCAGCGCGGTCACGGCGCTGGCACGGGCGGGCGACCGGCGCGCGGTGCCGGTGCTCGCGCGGGCGCTGGAGCGCCCCGAGGCGCCGAACGATCTGGGGTACGCGCTCGACCACCTGGGTGCGGCCGCAGCACCACTCGTGCCCGCACTGCGCCACCGCCTCGGCGAGATGGAGCTGGACGCCCGGCTCTACGACCGGGCGGGACCACTGCTGTACGGACTGACCGCGCTGCGGGCCGCCGATGCGGTGCCCGAGGTGCTGCGCATACTGCGGGGAGCGCCGGAGCACCGCAAGGAGTGGGTGACCGAGTCGGCGCTGCGGGCGCTCACCGCCTTCGGACCGGCGGCAGTCGAAGCCGTGCCGGATCTACGCGCGATGCTGGGCTGCGGCGGCTGCTCGGCGGCCCTCTCGGCGCGGACCGCCGGCGCGCTCTGGGCGATCGAGGGTGACGCCGGGGCCGTACTGCCGGTGCTGCGCGCGGCACTGTCGGAGCGGGACTCCGCGGCCCGGCGCTCGGCGGCGACTGTACTCGGCACGCTGGGGACGGCGGCCGCCGAGGCCGCTCCGGCCCTGGGTGAACTGCTGCGGGCGGCCGAGCCATGGACCCGGGTGGACGCGGCGATCGCGCTGTGGCGCGTGACGCGAAATCCGGAGCGCCCGTGGCCGGTGCTGCTGGCGGCCTGGGAGGGGCAGGCGCACACCCGCGTGCCGACGGCCGAATGCCTGGCGGAGCTGGCGGCCGACGGGGCGGAGGGCGCCGAGCGAATACTCCGCGGCGAGCTGGGATCCGCGAGACGTCATAACGCGATCGACGGCGGATACGGCAGTCATGACATCTTTACTGACGAGAAGCTGCTGGCCCTGTGCCGGCAGGCACTGTCCACGGAGGGAACAGCATGATCATCTTTGGCACCAGGGGATACCTCTACCAGCTGGCGATACTGACGCTGGTGTGCGGGCAATGCGGCAACCCGTCCGCGCACACGCTCAGGAAGCGCGTCACGAAATTCACGCTGTTCTTCGTGCCGCTGTTCCCGTTCTCCTCGAAGTACGCGACGCAGTGCACGTTCTGCGGCGCGGAGGCGAGCGTGAGCAAGGAGACGGCGGAGCAGCTGCAGGTCCAGAGCGCGGGCGCGCAGGGCGGTCAGGCGTACGGGCAGCCGCAGCAGCAGCCCGGTCAGCAGCCGTACCAGCACTGACGCCGAGCCGGGAGGGCAGGCAGCGAGATCGGGGCGGACGAGGGCAGCGGCGCACTGGGGCAGCGGCGGACCGGGGCAGCGGCGGACCGGGGCAGCGAGGTTCGGGGCGGACGGGGCGGCAGCCCGGCGTGTGGGGAGGACATCACCACCCGCAGCAACGCCGCGATGCTCACGGCGGGCCGCGGCACCGCGCCCGGCGCCGCCGGGTGGACCGGCCTGAGCAGGCCTGCTGGTCCCCCGGTAGCGTCACCCCGGGCGGGAAAGGGGGTATCCGTCCTGGTGACGCATGACGACACGGCCGAACGCCCCCGCTAGGAGACCCTTGAGCCCGAGCTCGCACCGCCTGAGGTACGCGACGTACGCGGCGCTGCTGACGGCGACCGCGGCCGCGGTGCTGTCCGGCTGCGGCAACGAGGGCCGGATCAAGAGCGCGGGCGCGACCCCCACGGCCATCGGCCCGATCCGCCTCTGGCCCGATCTGCCGCCCGTCACCGCACCTCCCAACGACTTCGGCGAGACGGACACGGAGCGCGTCCCCGGTATCAAGGTGCCGGGCGACGTCGACGGCGTCCGCGCCCTGGACCCGGTCGCCGTGGTGCAGGCCGAGGCCGACGCCTACCCCGACGAGTACGCCGGTATGGACGGGCGTTACCAGGAGACCGTCGCGAAACTCCACACCTGCAAGGACAAGCCGAAGTCCTGCCCGGTGCTCAAGCCGTACTACCGCGATCTGACCGGCGACGGCCGGGAGGAGCTGATCGTCGGCATCAGGATGCCCGAGCAGCAGACGTCGGTGCGCTGCTACATGCCCGCCAAGGGCGGGCTGACCCGGATCATGTCCACCTCGGACCAGCTTGTCAGCGTGAATCTCGCGGGCAATGACGTGATCCTGCGGTCGGTCTCGGCCGGCATCCCTGGATACGAGTACCGGACCGCCTGGTCCTGGGACGGCCAGCAGGGTGCGATGCTTCCCACCAGCGACGAGATCGTACGGGTCAAGCCGCCCCGCTCCCCCGCGCACAAGGCCTCGGCGGGCGCGTCGTGAGACGGCTGCGGCTACCGCGCTGGGCCGCGACCCTCACGTGGAAGGCCGCGGTCTTCATCACCGTGATGTGCTGCGCACTCGCCGCGATGCTGGGTGCGCTGGTGCATGTCGCGGTGACCCGGCAGACGGTGGATCAGGCGCGGGAGAAGGCTCTCGGCCGGCTGGTCGACGTGACACGGGCCTACGAGGCGGGCGAGCCGATGCGCCCGCACGCGGACGTGGATCCGCCGGGCCTGCCCCGGTCGCTGCGTGAGCTCGCCGTCGACGGGAAGCGCGGCACGATGGTCGCCGACTTCCGGGGCCGCCCCACCATGTGGGCGGCGGGGCCCGCCGACGGCCGGGCAATCGCCGTCCGGGTCGACTACACCCTCAGCGCCGACACGATCACCGGCCTCGACCAGGCGATCGTCGGCTCCTCGGTGCTGGCGATCGGCGCGACCTTGCTGGTGGGCGCCTTCGCCGTCACCCGGGTCACGCGGCGGCTGCATCTGACCGCGCAGGTGGCGCGGAGGATCAGCGCCGGCGATCTGGACGCCCGCGTCAACGACCCACGTACCAAGGACCCTTCGCGCCCCCAGGACGAGGTGGCGACGGTCTCCGGCGCCCTGGACACCATGGCATCGTCCCTGCAGGGCAAGCTGCTGAGCGAGCAGCGCTTCACCGCCGATGTGGCGCACGAGCTGCGCACTCCGCTGACCGGACTGTCCGCCGCGGCCGAACTGCTGCCGGAGGGCCGCCCCGCCGAGCTGGTACGGGACCGGGTCCGGGCGATGCGTTCACTGACCGAGGATCTGCTGGAGATCTCCCGGCTGGACGCGGGCAGCGAGACGGTGGACCTGGATGTGCACGAGCTGGCGCATCTGGCCGAGCGGGTGGTGCGGGCCTCCGCGACGGACACGGAGGTACGGGTCGTACGCGATGCGACGGTCGAGACCGACAAGCGGCGTCTCGAGCGGGTACTCGGCAATCTCGTCGCCAACGCCCACAACCACGGGCAGCCGCCGGTGGTGCTGACCGTGGACGGCGGTGTGGTGACGGTCGGCGATCACGGGGCGGGCTATCCGGAGTATCTGCTGGAGCACGGGCCGCAGCGGTTCCGTACGGACGGCAGCAGCAAGGGGCACGGGCTCGGACTGACCATCGCGGTCGGGCAGTCGGCGGTGATCGGCGCGGAGCTGCGCTTCCTGAACGCGCCGGAGGGCGGTGCGGTCGCCCGGCTCACGCTTCCCGAGTACATACAGTTCGCGAGCGACGGCGAAGCCGCCGCTCAGCCGTGCGCGGAGTGACGCGTCGCCAACATCGGCTCTGCGCCCCGCTGGTATCCATACGCTGACGCTCCGTCGACTCTTCCGCACACTCTTCCTCGACGCCCTATGACATAAAGGGACATAAGGCTTGCGTCTTGCTACGTTGCGTGGCATGACCGCAACGACGGCGGACGCTCCCCCGCCCGATCTACGCCTCCCCAAGCGGCGGGGTGTCGAGCTCTCGCTCCTCGTCTGCGCCGTCCTCATCTCCGTCTACGGCTATATCGACGTGGGCCTGACCAAGAGCGGCGCAGTGCCGCCGGACGCCGCGCACTACGGAGCGGGCCTCGGCGTGCTGGCCCTCCTCGCCCACCTCGCCGTCCGCTACCGCGCCCCGTACGCCGACCCGCTGTTCCTGCCCATCGCGGTCCTCCTCAACGGCCTCGGCCTGGCGCTCATCTATCGTCTCGACCTGGAGACCCCGAGCAACGCGGCCGCGCCCACCCAGCTGATCTGGTCCACGCTCGGCGTCGCCCTGTTCATCGCCGTCGTCGTCTTCCTGCGCGACCACAGGATTCTGCGGCGGTACGCGTATCTCTCGGTCGTCGCTGCCCTTGTGCTGATGCTCGTACCGATCCTCTTTCCCGCCGTGAACGGGGCCAAGATCTGGATCCGGATCGGCGGACTCTCCTTCCAGCCGGGCGAGTTCGCCAAGATCCTGCTCGCCGTCTTCTTCGCCGCGTATCTCGCCGCCAACCACAACGCCCTTGCGTACACCGGCCGCAGAATCTGGAAGCTCCAGCTGCCCACCGGCCGTGTGCTCGGCCCCATCGTCGCGATCTGGCTGCTCAGCGTCGGCGTTCTGGTGCTCGAGCGGGACCTCGGCACCTCACTGCTCTTCTTCGGGCTCTTCGTGATCATGCTGTACGTGGCGACGGGCCGGACCGGCTGGATCGCCGTCGGGCTGCTGCTCGCCGCGGCCGGCGCAGTCGCCGTCGGCTCCTTCGAACCGCATGTCCACAGCCGGGTCGAGGACTGGCTCGACCCCTTCGCCTCCATCGACGCCGGCGAGGGCCCGGGCCAGCTCGCCCAGTCGCTCTTCGCCTTCGCCGCCGGCGGGATGCTCGGCGCCGGACTGGGACTCGGCCACTCCATCCTCATCGGCTTCGCCGCCAAGTCCGACTTCATCCTCGCCACCGCGGGCGAGGAGCTCGGCCTGGTCGGCCTGACCGCGGTCTTCATGCTGTACGCGCTGATGGTGGCCCGCGGCTACCGCGCCGGACTGGCACTGCGCGACCTCTTCGGACGGCTGCTCGCCATCGGTTTCGCCTCGATCCTCGCGCTCCAGGTCTTCGTCATCGCGGGCGGCGTGATGGGACTGATCCCGCTCACCGGGATGGCGATGCCCTTCCTCGCGCAGGGCGGTTCGTCCGTGGTCACCAACTGGGTCATCGTGGCGCTGCTCATCCGGGTCAGCGACTCGGCCCGCACGCCGCAGCCCGAGCCGGTCGAAACAGGTGTCGTCGCACCGGTCCTGGAGGGCGAGCGGTGATCCGCTACATCCGGCGGGCCGCCGTCCTGTGTCTGCTGCTCCTGGTCGCGTTGCTGGTCAACGCGGCTCGCGTGCAGGTAATCGAGGCAACATCGCTCGACAAGAATCCGGCCAACCGCCGACTGGTCATCGACCGTTACGACGAGCCGCGCGGCGACATCCTGGCCGGCGGCGGACCGGTCACCGGCTCCCAGGACACCGGCGAGCAGCTGCGCTACGAACGCACCTACCCGCAGGGGCCGTTGTACGCACCTGTCACCGGTTACGCCTCGCAGACGTACGGCACCTCGCTCATCGAGAACGCCGAGGACTCCATCCTCTCCGGTGCGTCCTCGCTGCTCACCCGGATCCCGTTCTGGAACGACCTCAGCCGCACGCAGCACCCCGGCGGCAATGTCGTCACCACCATCAAGCCCTCGATGCAGCAGGCCGCGTTCAGCGGCCTCAACAACAGAAGGGGCGCGGTCGCGGCGATCGAGCCGTCGACCGGCAGGATCCTGGCACTGGTCAGCAGCCCTTCGTACGACCCCGGTCTGCTTTCGGGAACCGGGAAGCAGGTCACCGACGCCTGGACCAGGCTCAACGGTTCGAGCGTCCAGCCGATGCTCAACCGGGCCATCCGGCAGACCTATCCGCCCGGGTCCGCCTTCAAGATCGTGACGGCCGCGGCCGCGCTGGAGGCCGGCGTGGTCACCGACGTCGACGCGCCGACAGGCACGCCCGATCCGTATGTCCTGCCCGGCACCTCGACCACGCTCCCCAATGAGGCGAAGGGCTGCGGCAACGCCTCGCTCGCGTACGCCATCCAGTGGTCGTGCAACACCGTGATGGCACATCTCGGGGTGCAGGTCGGAATGCCCGGAATGCTGGACGTGGTGGACAGGTTCGGCTTCAACGACCGCGGGCTGACGATTCCCTCAGGCGTGGCCGCGTCCAACTTCGACACCCGGATGACCGTCGACCAGCTGGCGCTCTCCTCGATCGGGCAGTTCGACACCGCGGCAACGCCGCTGCAGATGGCGATGGTCGCGGCCGCGGTCGCCAATGGCGGCGACATCAGACGTCCCTTTCTGGTGGACCGGGTGACCACATCGGACGGCCACACCGTCTCCCGGCACAGCCGGAAGTCGTACCACCGGGCGATGAGCCCCTCGACGGCGCAGCAGCTCCAGCAGCTGATGGTCGATGCCGTCGAGGAAGGCACCGGCGCGAAGGCCGGGATCGACGGGGCGAGGGTCGGCGGCAAGACCGGTACGGCACAGCACGGCATGGGCAACTCCGGTACGCCGTACGCCTGGTTCATCTCCTGGGCGCAGGCGGACCGCGCGGCCCGGCCGGCGGTCGCGGTCGCGGTGGTCGTCGAGGAGGCCGCAGCGGTGCGCGGCGAGATCAGCGGCGGTGGCAGCGCGGCGCCGATCGCCCGGGCGGTGATGGAGGCGGCGCTGCGAGACTGATCCCATGACGGTGGTGGAAGCGCTGGAGCGGATCGCGCGGCTGGACCCTGAACTGTGCGCCTTCGTCGAGGTGTGGCCCGAGCAGGCGCTCGCGCGCGAGCTGGACCACGAACTCCCGCTGGCCGGACGCCCGTTCGCGGTCAAGGGACCGTCCGGCATCCATTCGTACGCGGCCCGGCGGCTGATCGCGGCGGGCGCGGTGGCGGTCGGCTCGACGGCGGTGCCGGGCCCCGGCACGTACTGGCAGACCTGGGGTCTCGGCGCCCACGGCCGTACGGTCAACCCGTGGCGTGCGGACCGTACGCCGGGCGGTTCATCGGCGGGCTCGGCCGTGGCGGTCGCGGCGGGGATGGTGGGGCTCGCCACCGGCAGCGACGGGGCCGGGTCGGTGCGGATCCCGGCGGCGTGGTGCGGGGTGTTCGGCCTGAAGACGACGAACGGGCTGCTGCCGTCGCCGGACCGGACGGGTCTGGCCTCGGCGGGCGTGCTGACCCGTTCGGCGACGGACGCGCGGGCGTATCTGCGCTGCGTGCTGGACGGGTACGAGGACGTGCGGCTGGAGTTGCCGGTACGGGCGCGCTGGTCCGCGGACCTGGGCTTCGCGCGGACGGAACCTGAGGCGGAGTCGGTGGCGCGGGCGGCGGCAGAACGACTGGCGGCGGCCGGAATCGTACGCCTCGACGAGCGGCCGCTCGCCCTGCTCGACCCGCGGGAGGCCTGGCAGGCGGTGCGGCGCGGGGAGCCCTCGGCGGGGGCAGCGGTGCGCGGCGAGAACGACCGCCGGCTCGATGCGCTCTTCGCGGACACCGAGCTGCTGCTCACTCCGGCGACCCCGAACCGCCCGCATGGCCACGACGGCCCTGGCGAGCTCTACTCCACCGCATTGACCTGGGCGTTCAATCTCAGCGGCCATCCGGCGGCCAGCATCCCGGCCGGCTTCACGAGTGACGGCTGCCCCGTGGGCCTGCAGCTGGTGGCGGCGCGCGGCGCGGACGTCTCGCTCCTCGAAATGGCGGTGGCGGCGGAGCGGGGCACGACTATCGTGCGCCCATGACCTTCGAACTCGCCCAGGTGAACATAGCCCGACTCAAATTCCCGCTGGATTCCCCGGAGTTGAAGGATTTCGTCGACGGCCTCGATCCGGTGAACGCGGTCGCGGATGCGGCGGACGGCTTCATCTGGCGGCTGAAGAGCGACACCGGCAATGCCACGGACGTGCCGGTGTTCGGGGACGAGTGGCTGATCGTGAACATGTCGGTGTGGCGGGACACCAATGCACTGACGGCCTTCATGTACCAGGGACAGCACCGGGAGCTGCTGGGCCGCCGCCACGAGTGGTTCGAGCGGATGCAGGAGATCATGACCACCCTGTGGTGGGTGGAGCCGGGCCACCGCCCGACGGTGGAGGAGGCGGAGAGGCGCCTGCTGCACATACGCGAGCACGGGCCGACGCCGGAGGCATTCACCCTGCGGACGAGCTTCCCGCCACCGGGAGACGAGTGACCGGCCGGGCTCGGGCCGCGCGCCCCCGGACCCGCACGGCACGGGGCGCTCACACGGCGACTGGGAAGCCGTCGGGCCGGTGCTCACCGCGGAGCACCGCATCCTCGCCGTCGATCTGCCCTCCCATGGCCGCTCCGCGTACCGCACGCCCTGGACCTTCGAGACCGTGCTCCGGGACATCGAGGCCACTCTGCACACCTACGGCGTCCCGGACGCCATCCCCGTCGGGCACTCGCTCGGCGGGATGATCGCCGCGCTGTACGCCGGCGCCCACCCTGGCACCACCCCCGCCGCCGTGAACCTGGACGGGTTCTGGTGGGACGGCCCGGTCAGTACCCGGGCGCCGAGCGGGTCAAGGAGACGGCGCGGTACGCCGCGGGCGCGGTGGTCCCGGCCGGGTATCCGCGCCAACAGGCGGAGTACGCCGGGCAGTTCGGGATCCCGTACGAGCGGGCCGAGGCTGCTGCCCGCGGTGCGGTGCGCGAACTGCCCGACGGGCAGTGGCAGACGCTGCCCGGGCGCGCCGCCGCGCTCGAGATGTACGACGCCATCGACGGCCTCGATGTGTGCGCCCTGCTGCACCGCGTGCCGTGCCCGCAGCTGCTGGTCCGGGCCCGGCGGCCGCAGCCGCCGATGCCCGGCATGGCGTGGTTCGACGAGCTGCTGGAGGCGTATGCGAAGGGCCTCGACCAGGAGCTGGCGCGGCTCGCGGATGAGCGCCCCACGGCGACGGTCGAGGACATCGACGCCACGCACGCCATGCTGCTCGAGGAGCCCACGGCGGTGGCCGCGCTGGTGCGCCGGTTCCTGGGCCCGCCGGCCTAGGCGGGCTGCGCGCCGTCCGCGATCGCCTCCTCGACCTCGGACACCCGTGCCTGCTCCTCCGCCGCGAAGCGCTCGCGGTCGAGCTGTTCGGCGATCTCCTCGTCCTGGGACATCAGCAGGTCGAGGTTGGCGTCGCCCATCTCGAAGACGCCCATGTCCAGATAGGCCTTCTGCAGCCGCTCGCCCCACAGCCCGATGTCCTTGACGCACGGCACGATCCGGCTGAACAGCAGCTTCCGGAACAGCTGCAGGTATTCGGACTGCTCGGACAGCTCGGCCGCCTCCTGCTTGGGGATGCCGAAGTTCTCCAGGACCTCCACTCCGCTCAGCCGGTCGCGCATCAGGTAGCAGCCCTCGATGACGAACTCCTCGCGCTCACGCAGCTCCGCGTCGCTGAGCTCCTTGTAGTAGTCGCGCAGCGCCATCCGCCCGAAGGCCACATGGCGGGCCTCGTCCTGCATGACGTACGCGAGGATCTGCTTGGGCAGCGGCTTGTCCGTGGTGTCGCGCAGCAGGCCGAACGCCGCGAGCGCGAGGCCCTCGATGAGGACCTGCATGCCGAGGTAGGGCATGTCCCAGCGGGAGTCGCGCAGGGTGTCGCCGAGCAGGCCCTGGAGGTTGTCGTTGATCGGGTAGAGCATCCCGATCTTCTCGTGCAGGAAGCGGCTGTAGATCTCGGCGTGCCTGGCCTCGTCCATGGTCTGGGTGGCGGAGTAGAACTTCGCGTCCAGATCCGGGACCGACTCGACGATCCTCGCCGCGCACACCATCGCGCCCTGCTCGCCGTGCAGGAACTGGCTGAACTGCCAGGAGGTGTAGTGCCTGCGCAGCTCGCCCTTGTCCTTCTCGGTGAGCTTCGCCCAGTGGCGGGAGCCGTAGAGCGTGAGCGCCTCGTCGGGGGTGCCCAGCGGATCGTACGGATCGACCTCCAGGTCCCAGTCGATGCGCTTGGCGCCGTCCCACTGCTTGTCCTTGCCCTTCTGGTACAGGGCGAGGAGACGGTCGCGGCCGTCCTCGTACTCCCAGCTGAAGCGGGCCGCGCCTGAGGCCGGGACCTGCCAGAGGAAGTGTTCCGGGGCGCGTGTATAGCGATCGTGCGTCGACACTGACGGCTCCTTCGCCTCATATCCCGTGACAACCAAGGACAGTTGGCAGGCTCACACGTTGGTAGACGAAGAGTCAACAAGTCGCGCGCAAGGGATTGACGACCTTGCTGACATGGAGTCTCATAAGGCGTGCCCCGGGCCTCGGCCTGCCCGGGGGCGATTCCCGGACCCGATGCCGACCCGTGAGGTGCCCTCCGCCATGACGACCGTGACCGAACGCGATGTGCAGCTGCTCCGCGACGCACTCGGCCCGCTCCGGGACCGCGAACAGGTCGCCGAGCGGCTGCTCGAGTCCTCCGCCAAGCACTCCTTCGACCCCGACAAGGAGCTCGACTGGGAGTCTCCCATCGAGGAGGGCAAGTGGTTCTGGCCGCCGGAGCTGCTCTCCCTCTACGACACCCCGCTCTGGCACAAGATGTCCGAAGAACAGCGGCTGGAACTGGCCAGGCACGAGGGCGCGTCGCTCGCCTCGCTCGGCATCTGGTTCGAGATCATCCTGATGCAGCTGCTGGTGCGCCACATCTACGACAAGTCCGTGACCAGCAACCATGTGCGCTACGCGCTCACCGAGATCGCGGACGAGTGCCGGCACTCGATGATGTTCGCCAGGATGATCCAGAAGAGCGGGGCGCCCGCCTATCCGGTGCCGCGGATGTACCACAATCTGGCACGCGTGCTGAAGGCCGTCTCGACCACGCCCGGTTCGTTCGCGGCGACACTGCTCGGCGAGGAGATCCTCGACTGGATGCAGCGGCTGACCTTCCCGGACGAGCGCGTGCAGACGCTGGTGCGCGGCGTCACCCGTATCCATGTGGTGGAGGAGGCACGGCACGTGCGGTACGCCCGCGAGGAGTTGCGGCGCCAGATGGTGACCGCGCCGCGCTGGGAGCAGGAGTTCACCCGGATCAGCAGCGGAGAGGCGGCGCGGGTCTTCTCCGTCTGCTTCGTCAATCCGCAGGTGTACACGAACATCGGCCTGGACCGGCGCGAGGCGGTCGCGCAGGTGAAGGCGAGCGGACACCGGCGCGAGGTGATGCAGTCGGGCGCGAAGCGGCTCACCGACTTCCTGGACGACATCGGGGTGCTGCGGGGGCCCGGCCGACGGCTGTGGAAGGCGTCCGGCCTGCTGGCGTGATACTCGTCGCCGGCCCGTACGGTGGCGAACAGTGCGGTTACGCTGCGGAGCATGACCAGTCCCGCTCCAGCGACCCGTGCGTACCGACGGCTCAGCGTCGAGGAGCGCCGCAAGCAGCTTCTCGCCGCTGCGCTCACGCTCTTCGCGCACCGGCCGCCGGACGAGATCTCGCTCGACGACGTGGCGGAGGCGGCCGGTGTGTCCCGGCCCCTCGTCTACCGCTACTTCCCCGGCGGCAAGCAGCAGTTGTACGAGACGGCACTGCGGTCCGCCGCGGACCAGCTGGAGCAGTGCTTCGCCGAGCTGCCCGCCGGTGCGCCGACCGAGCGGCTCTCCCGGGTGCTCGACCGCTATCTCGTCTTCGTCGACGAGCACGACGCCGGTTTCAGCGCGCTGCTGCGCGGCGGCAGCGTCGCCGAGACGTCCCGTACGACCGCGATCGTCGACGAGGTGCGGCGGGCCGCGGCGGAGCATGTCCTCGTCCATCTCGGGGTGGCCCGTCCCGGACTGAGGCTGCGGCTGATGGTGCGCACCTGGATCGCGGCCGTCGAGGCGGCCTCGCTGATCTGGCTGGACGAGGGCAAGCAGCCGTCGGCCGATGAGCTGCGTCACTGGCTGGTCGACCATCTCATCGCGCTGCTGGTGGCGACGGCGGCGACGGATGAGGAAACGGCGGGAGCAATGCGGGACCTGGTGGCGCTGGAGACGCCGACGGGTCCGGTGGGGACGCTGGCGAGGCGGGTGGGGCCGGTGGTGTCGGCCGCGGACCACCTGCGATAGCAACCGTCGGGGTGGGTCGACGCCTGCGGCGGGCCTGTTCCCCTACCCCCCTTCCCGCTGTGCCGATGTGCGGCTCCGCCGCGCGGGGGCTCCGCCCCGGACCCCGCGCCTCAATCGCCGGCGGGGCTCAAAGTGAGCCCGTCCGGCTGGGGAGAGACCGCCGCAGGCGTTACAGGTCGTGGCCCAGGCCCGGCCCCACCGGCACGTCGATCCACCCCGTGTCCCCCACCCCCGCAAACGCCGTAGGAGCCAGCGGCTCCGCGTCCACCAGCAGCGGCCCCACCAGATCCGCCGGAACCGTGGCATGCGGAAGTGCGGCGGCCAGATGGGCGGCGGCCAGTGTGGCGACACCCAGTTCCGGCATGGTGCCGATCTTCACGGCGAGGCCCGCGGACTCGGCGAGCGCGGCGACCTGCCGGGCCCGGTGGAGCCCGCCCACCTTGAGGATCTTGATGTTGAGGACATCGGCGGCGCCGCCGCGGACGATCGCCAGGGCGTCGTGCAGCGACTGCATGCTCTCGTCGGCCATCACGCGCACACCCCCACTGCTGCGCAGCGCGGCCATGCCGGCCAAGTCCCACCGGGGCAGCGGCTGTTCGACCAGGTCGAGGCCGGCGTCGGCCAGCCGGGCCACCGTCCTGGCCGCGGTGCCGGGGTCGTAGCCCTCGTTGGCGTCCAGGGAGAGCTCGACGGAGTCCGGGACCGCCTTGCGCACGGAACGGACCAGTTGCTCGTCGAGCTCCGGGTCCTCGCCGCCCTTGACCTTGATGTGGGTGAAGCCCTTCGCGGCGTACACGGTCGCCTCCTCCGCCATCTCCTCGACCGTGCCGAGGCCCACCACCCAGGTGGTGGGGACGCGCGGGCGGGCGCAGCCGCCGAGCAGCAGGTGCACGGGCCAGCCCGCCGCCCGCGCCGCCACGTCGTGCAGCGCGATGTCGAGGGCCGCCTTGGCGAGGTGCTGGCCGCGGATGGCGGTGTCCATGGCGGCGTGCGCTCCCGCCAGGTCGCGGGGATCGCGGCCGATGAGCGCGGGTGCGGCGTGCTCGGTGAGGGCCGCTTCGAGTCCGGCGAGGGTCTCGCCGGTGTAGGCGGTCATCGGAGAGGCCTCGCCGAGGCCGTAGTCGCCGTCGGCGGTACGTACTTCGACAACCAGGCTGATGAGTTCGGGGCTGGTTCCGCTGCTGATGACGAACGGGCGCCGGTAAGGGGCCCTGACGACACGGGTGTTGATCGAGGCGATCTTCACGCGCGGCTCCTTCGACTTACGGCCCGGACCGTAAAACCGGGCTCAGATGCGTACGCGGTAGACGATCGGAGGGCGGCCGGTCTGGCCCTGCTGCCGGTCGGCCGTAGGGACGGCCAGGCCCGCCCGTTCGAGACGTTTGAGGATGCGGCGGGCCGTGCGCTGCTGGACGGAGAGGTGCTCGGCCACGCGGTGCGCGGTGATGCCCGACTCCGGGTCCTGGGCGGCCAGTTCGCGCAGCCGGTCCAGCGTCCCCGGGTTCAGTCCGACACGGCGGGCGAGCGTCACCGTGCTCTCCGGGCCCGCCGGCGGTCCGGGCGGCGCGTCCGCGGACCGTTCGCCGTCGATCACGATGTCGACGTCGTCGGTCATCGAGACGACTCCGGCCACCGCGCCCGCCGAACGGGCCCGTCTGACCGCGCGCCTGGCCAGCGACTCGGCCTCCGCGGCGGTACGGCCGAGACCGAAGCCCACATGCGCGGTGCCGTGCCGGGCCGCCAGGTCGTCGAGGAACGGCAGCCGGGTGAACTGCTCGCTCACCGTCTCCAGCACTCCGCGCGTGGTGACGACCAGCCGCTGCCCGTCGGGCAGATCGACGAGGCTGCCGCCCAGCACCCGCAGATCCGCCGCCAGCTCCTGGTCGGCCGCCGGGAGATCGATGATGCCGAGAGCGACCTGCGCGTCTCCGCTGTGCTGTCCCGCGGTGGCGAGCGTCAGGGCCAGGAGCGTGGAGCGTATGGAGTGCCGGGACGGCGCCAGACGTACGGCGTGCATCTCGTGGTCGAGCAGCTGGAAGGCCGAGCCGAGACAGGTGATGGCGACCCGGGTCTCCTTCTCGTCGCGCGCGGCGATGTGGAAGTCGGCCAGGTCCCGCGAGGTCAGTCCCGGCCGGTACGGCAGTACATGCACATGCTCGGTGGGGAGCTTGGCCTCGGTGAGCGTCTCCATGACCTCACTGCGGCGCAGCGTGTCGATGGAGATACGGGAGACGTCATGGCCGAGGCGGAGCAGTTCGACGAGCGCGCGCAGCAGGGTCGCGCCGTTGTACGGCACGTACATCGCGGGCAGGTCGACCAGGCCCGCGGCCGTGGCGAGCGTATGCGGTACGACGCCCGTGAAGAGAAGAGCGTCGACCTCCGACCGCGCTTTGGCGACCACCTCGAGGGTCTCGTCCTCGTGCCGGTACGGAAGGGCCACCAGCCGGACCGCTCCGGCCGGGTCGCCGACCGCGACCACCTTGTGCACGAGGTCGTCGGGGCCGATCACTCCGATCGTGAGAGCCATCGGCCGGTCTCCGTTCTTCTGGAGTGGTTCCGGGGGTGCTTCTTGACGCCTGCCGACGGCCGTCCTAATTTCGGCCCAGGCCATAACTGCAGGCTTGCCGAGAGGATAGTGCCCCGATGCCCGAACGGGAAATGCACCTGCCAACAGTTCTCGGCCCGCGCGGCCGCACCTTCGGCGAGGAGGAACGGGCCGCGGTCCTGCGCGTACTGGACTCGGCGGTGCTGTGCAGCGCCTTCGGCAGTGAAGCACGTTCCCTGGAAGCCGAGATGGCGCAGCTGTACTCCCGCGCCGAGGCGGTGGCTTCCAGCTCGGGGACGGCGGCCCTGCATCTGGCCGTCGCGGCGGCCGGGGTCGGCCCGGGGGACGAGGTGATCACCACGCCGCTCTCCGACTTCGGGACGGTCGCGCCCGTACTGGCGCAGCAGGCACGCGTGGTGTTCGCCGACGTACGCCCCGAGGACGGCAATCTCGACCCGGAGGCCGTCGAGGCCGCCGTCAACCCACATACGAAGGCCGTCATCGCCGTGCATCTCTTCGGCGGAGCCGCGGACGTCGGCGCGCTGCGCGCGATCTGCGACCGGCACGGACTCGTACTCATCGAGGACTGCGCCCAGGCCTGGCTCGGGGAGGACACGGCGGGCCGGCTGCTGGGCACGCGGGGGGACATCGCCTGCTTCAGCCTTCAGCAGTACAAGCACATCACCGCCGGTGACGGCGGTCTCTCCGTCACCGACGACCCCGCCCTCGCCCGCCATATGCGGCTGTTCATGGACAAGGGCTGGGACCGCACAGAGGGCCGGATCCACCGCGAAGCGGGCCTCAACTACCGGATGACCGAACTCACCGCCGCGGTGGCCAGGGTCCAGCTCACCCGTGTCGCCGAGGTCGTCCGGCTGCGGCGGGAGCGGGCCGAGCGGCTGGCCGCCGCGATCGCCGGGCTCGACTGCGCCCGGATGCCGGCGCAGCGCGCGGGTCACGCCTGGTGGGTGGTGCCGCTCCTGGTCGAGGACAACTCCCGCTGGGCGAAGAGCCTCCAGGCCGCGGGCGTACCGGCGCTGCCCGGCTATCTGGAGCGGCCGCTGTACGCCAATCCGGCACTGCCCGGGTATCCGCCGGGCCTGTGTCCCCGCGCGGAGCGGCTGATCGACCATACGCTGCTGGTGCTGCAGTGGAACGAGGCGTACACCGAGGGCGATGTTGACCGGATCGCCCGGGCCCTGGGCGAGGCGGGATCACGATGAGCGCGTATGAGTGGCTGAACGCGTACGAGTGGCTGCATCCGACGCCGGCGGAACAAGTCGGCTGGGACGTGGATGTGCTGTACGGGTCATGGCCGCGGCACCACCTCGATGTCGGGCTCGAGGAGGTCCGGGCCCGGCTGGCCCGCTCTCCCGTCGCCGGCGCGCTGGCGCTGTCCACCCGGGGCCCGCTCTTCGACGACGAGGCCGGCAACGCCGAGACACTGCGCGATCTCGCGGGCTGCCCGGAGCTGCTGCCGGTCGGCACCGTCGACGTACGGGATGCGCTGACCGCGGAGGCCCGGCTGGACGAACTTTCCGCCGCCGGCGTGCGATTCCTGCGGCTGTTCACCGTCGAGCAGGCGGCCGAGCCCGGCTTCCCCGGATACCGGCGGGTGGTCTCACTCGCCCTGGACCGCGGCATGGCGCTGCTGCACGACGGCGACCCGCGCCGCTTCGGACCGCCGCTCGCAGGCCGCGGCGCCGATGTGGTCTTCCTCGATCTGCATGCCTATCTGCTGGCCGACTTCCTGCTGCTGGCCCAGGAGGAGCCCGGCTTCCGGGCCACCACCCGGATGCTGTCCGGGCCCGACTCCATCGAACGCGTGGTGGACTCGGTGGGCCCGCGGCATCTGGTCTTCGGCTCGCGTACGCCCTTCACGGACATCTCGCCGCAGACACTGCGGCTGCGGTACGCGGACATCTCGGACGACGACCGCGCCGCGATCGCCACCAAGAACGTCGAGGAGCTGCTGGCCTGATGCCGATCATCGATGTGCACGCGCATGTGGGCCGCTGGCAGTTCCATCTGACCACCGGGGACGCGGCCACCAATCTGCGGCAGATGGACCGGTACGGCATCGATCTGCAGCTCGTGTCGTCCGCCGAGGCGGTGGTGTACGACGCGGTGGCGGGCAACGCGGCACTGCGCGAGGTGCTGGCGCACCAGCCGCGGCTGTACGGATACGCGGTGGTGAACCCCAACCGGCCCGAGAAGAGCGCTGCGGACCTGCGGCGCTGTCTGGACACCGGGAGGTTCGTGGGAGCGAAGATCCACACCCACTATCCGGGACGGCTGCCGGGGTCACGGGAGATGGCGGAGGCTTTCGACGTGGTCGCGGAGGCCGGTGTGCCGCTGCTGCTGCACACCTGGGGCCGTGAAGTCACGCTGCTTCCCGAGCTGCTGGCGTCCCGTCCCGGACTGCGCGTGATCATGGGCCATGCGGGCGGCGACGCCTGGCGCGAGGCGGCACACGCCGCGGCCGCGTGCGACCGGCTCTACCTGGAGCACTGCCGCACGGCGACGGACGCGGGCCGTGTGGCATACGCGCGCGAGGCCGGGGTGCCGGTGGAGAGGCTGCTGTTCGGGACGGACGCGACGCTGATCGACCCGTGTGTGTCGCTCGGCGTCATCCGCGACGCGGGGTTCACCATGGCGGAGCTGGAGCGGGTGCTGTGGCGCAACGCGGCGGAGCTGTTCGGGTTGGGGGCGGTTCCGTCCCCTGCTCGCCCCTGCCCGTAACGAGAGGCTGCGCCCCGGACTCCCCGTACGCCCGTCGGGGCGTCGAGTCGTCGGGGCCTCAGTCGCCGGACGGGCTGACGTTCTCCTTCGCGAGCGCCTCCAGGCATGAGACGACCGCCTGGCGCTCGCCGGCGGGCAGCGTCGGTCCGTACGGATCGTGCGCCGCCTCCTCCGGGATCAGCCCCTCCCAGACCGCCGCCCACAGCATCCGCTGCACATAGCCCTCGATGGGCGCCAGGAAGGTCGCTTCCGCGAACCGGTCCAGCCGGGCCGACGCCCGTACGAACCCGGTATGGTCACCCGCCCGCCAGCTTTCCAGGACCGCCGTCGTCAGGGACACCCGCGCCGCCGCGATGCCCACCAGCGCGGAGTCCGCGCCCCACATCAGCGAGGGACCGAACATCCGGTCCTCACCGGTGATGACCAGCTTGCCGCTCTCGCCTGCCGCGCGGATCGCGTCCTGGCAGGCCATCGCCCGGTCCAGCGTGGCGAGTTTGACCCCGGCGGCGGACGGCAGCGCGAGCAGCCGGCGGATCAGCTCGGGCGGGTAGGGATAGCCGCCCGCCTCGCCGTGCAGAAAGAAGCCGAGCACCGGCAGCCCGCTCTCCTCGGCCACCCGCTCATGCAGCCGTACCGCCTCCGACTGCCCCCCGGGGCGCTCGGCGAACTGCGCCAGCGGATAGACCATGACCGCGTCCGCGCCGAGACCGGCCGCCTCCACCGCCATCGCGACGGTGGCGTCCCATGCCTCCCGCAGGTTGCTGGGGCGGACCGATCGTGGCACCCCCGCGCCTGCCACGATCGGCCCTTCGACCACGTCCCGCCAGATGCGCAGCACCTGACGACGGTCGGGCCCGGAGAGATGAAGACCGCGGCCGGTGTGTGCCCAGACGGCGACGCCGCCGATCCGCTCGGCCGCGATCCGCTCCGCGTAACCGCGCAGCGCGTCCAGGTCCACGACCCCCCGGGGATCCATGGGAGTGGCCACCGCGGGCAGTACGGTGCCGCGCAGCCCGCGTACCAGGTCCTCCGTCGCAGACATGGGCGATCTCTCCCGTCTGTTGCGGTCGTTGGCGACACGCTAGCCTTTACGGCCCGGACCGTAAAGGAAGGGCAAGCGAGAATGTCACAGCGCTCCATGCGTGTCGGCCTCTACGTCAATCTCTACGCGGACAAGGCCGACCGGCCCCGGCTCGCCGATGCGGTGGAGCAGGTCCGGCTGGCCGAACAGGCCGGATTCGACTGGGTGGTGCTCGGCGAACGCCATCTGCACCGGCCCGGCTACCACGAGGCCCTCACCTCTCTGGCGTATCTCGCCGCGCACACCGAGCGGATCGGGCTCGCCACGGCGGGGCTGATCGCCCCGGTCTACCAGCCGGTGTGGCTGGCCGAGACCCTCGCGCACATCGATGTGCTCTCCGGCGGGCGGCTCACCGCCGGATTCGTACTCGGCTACCGGCCCGAGGAGTTCACGCTGTACGGCACTCAGCCGCGCGAGCGCGTGTCCCGCTTCGAGGAGTGCCTGGAGCTGGTCACCCGGCTGTGGACCGAGGACGAGGTCACCCACCACGGCCGCTGGACGTCGGTGGACCGGGCCTTCCTCGCACCCCGTCCGGTGCAGTCCCCGCGGCCCCGGATCTGGAACGGCGGCCGGGTCTCCGCCGCTCTGGAGCGTACGGCCCGGATGTGTGACGGCTGGACGACGTCCTTCAACGAGCTCGACTCCGAACTGCCCGAGAAGATTGCGGAGTACCGCTCCTACCCACGCGGCGCGGCGAGTCTCGGCGCGGAAGTCATCATCTGCCGCGAGGGCTACGCCGCTGCCACCTCGAAGCAGGCGCGGGCCGCCCTGGAGGGCCCGCTGCGCGGGCTGTACGACGCCTACGGCGACTGGAAGCGGACCTCGGCCGACGCCGCGCGCTATGCCCAGCAATGGGACGACATCGAGGCGCGCTCCGTGATCGGCTCGGTGGACCGGTGTGTGCAGCGGCTCGGCGAGTACGGCGAGATGGGCGCCGATGGCGTAGTGCTGCGCATCCAGCCGCCCGGCATGCCGCAGACGGACGCTCTCAGCGCAATCGAGTTGTTCGGGACCGAGGTGCTGCCGGGCCTCGGCGGCTGAGCGGGCGCCGCCGGATGGCCTATTGCCGACGGTGTCAGTTCTTGAGACCGGTGGTGGCGATCGAGTCGGTCAGATACCGCTGGAGCAGTCCGAAGACGAGCAGGCAGGGCAGCACGGTGATGGTGGCCCCGGCCATGATCTGATTGACGGCCATGTTCTCGCCCTGCAGCGTGGCGAGGCCGACGGTGAGGGTGCGCATCTGCTCGGACTGCCCGATCACCAGCGGCCAGAGGAAGTCGTTCCAGTGCCACAGGAAGACGAACACCCCGAGGGTCGCCAGGATCGGCCGGATGAGCGGAATGACGATGGTGGTGTAGATCCGCCACTCCGACGCCCCGTCGATCTTCGCCGCCTCGAAGAGCTCGTCGGGCAACTGGTACATGAACTGCCGCATCAGGAAAACCGCCTGGGAGTTGGCGAGCGTCGGCACGATCAGCCCCCAGTACGTGTCGACGCCGCCCATCTTCGACACCAGGATGTAGTACGGGATGAGGGTGGCCTGAAAGGGCACCATCAGCGTCGCGAGGAACGCCCAGAACAGGATCTCGCGCCCGGGGAACCGCTTCTTGGCGAAGGCGTATCCGGCCATCGACGAGAACAGCAGGATCAGCACGACCGAAACCAGCGAATACACGAGGGAGTTGAGCGCCCAGCGGCCGATGTCCGCACCGCTGAGGACGTCGGAGAAGTTCTGCCAGGTGGCGCGGGTGAGGTCGAAGGCACCGGGGAGGGTCCGGCCGCCCGGCGGGGCGAAGGCGACCAGCACCATCACCAGGAACGGCGTGACGGTAACGAACGCGACCAGGATCAGCAGCACGGGGAGTCTGAGCCGCGCCATCAGTCGGCCTCCCTTCCGATGAGCCGGCGCTGGATGAGCGAGAAGATCAGGACTACGAGGAAGAGCATCAGGCCGACCGCGCTGGCGTACCCGAAGTCGAAGTACTTGAAGCCCGAGTCGTACAGGAAGTAGACGAGCGAATAGCTGGCCCGGATCGGTCCGCCCGCGGTCATGACATACATCGCGTCGAAGACCTGGAAGGCCTGGATCGCCTCGATGACGAGCACAAAGAAAAGCACGGGCCGCAGCAGCGGCAGCGTCACCCAGCGGAAGCGCTGCCAGGCGCCGGCGCCGTCGATGGTCGCCGCCTCGGTGATCTCGCGGGGGATGGACTGGAGCCCGGCGAGAAGGATCAGCATGGTGTAGCCGAAGCCCTTCCAGGCGGAGGTCGCGGCAATGGAGGGCAGGACAAGGGACTCATCGCCGAGGAAGTCGACCGGGCCGAGGGAGAGGGCGCCGAGTGCGGCGTTGAGGAGCCCGTCGTCGACCTGGTAGATCCACTTCCAGATGACGGCGGCCAGCACGATGCTGGTGACGTACGGCAGGAAGAACAGGCCGCGGAAGAAGCCGCGCAGCCAGATGGTGCGGTGCAGCAGCACGGCCGTGCCGAGAGCGAGCAGCACGGTCATCGGGACATAGACCGCGGTGTAGACGGCGGTGACGCCCAGGCTCCCCCAGAACAGGTCGTCCTCGAACAGGCGGGTGTAGTTCTCGGCCCCGATGAACCGCCATTCGCCGCTGAGCCGGTAGTCGGTGAGTGAGAGGAACACCGCACCGATGGTCGGGCCGAATCGGAAGACGATGAACAGCACCAGCATGGGGGCCACGAACGCGAGGCCCACGAGGGCCTCGCGCCGTCGTGCGGGAGTGCCGGGCCGGCCTTGGTGACGACCCGCCTTGCGAACGGCCCGCTTGCCGGCGGCCTGCACGCGGACGGTGGCCACCTCGCGCGTGGCCGGTTCACCCGTGGCCACCTCATGCGAGGCCACCTCGCGCGTGGCCGGTTCACCTGTGGCCGCCTCGCGCGAGGCCGTTTCGCGTGTGATCTCCTCGCTCAACGCTGCCGCGCCAGCAGGTCGTCGGCCGCCTTGGCCGCCGAGTCGAGCGCTTCCTTGGGACTCTTCTTCCCCGCCAGCGCCGCCTGGATCTCCGGCGCGAGCAGACCCATCAGCTGGCGCGCGGCCGGGTTGGGCTCACCGGGACTGACGTCCGCCAGCGCCGCCTGGTACTGCTTCGCGTACGGAGATGCGTTCGGCACGGTGACGTCCGTACGCGGTGAGAAGTATCCGCTGGCCCTGCCCAGGGACTTGACCTGCTCCGGCTCCGTCATGAAGGCGAGGAACTTCTCCGCGCCCGCCGCATTCCCGGACTTGGCGTTGACGCTGAGCGCACCGGGGATGCCGAACGCGACCTCCTTCGCGGGGCCTCTGAGCGGCGCTCCCACCACGACGTTCTCCGGGCCCCAGGTCTTCGCGGCCAGTTCGGCGTCGGCGAGGACGACGGAGAAGCCCATGGCAGCCTGCTGCTTGCCGAGTGCCTGGTCTGCGAGGAGGTTGGTGTTCGTCATCGACGACCTGGGGACCGAGCCCGCCTGGTAGAGGTCGGTGAGGAAGGTCAGCGCCTCGACACCCTCGGGACTGTTGAAGGCGGCCTTCTTGCCGTCCTCGGTGAAGACGCTGCCGCCGGCCTGCCACAGCAGCGGATAGAAGTTGAGGTTCAGCGAGGCCTCGTTGCTGGCGGAGTAGTCGAGGAGGGCGACGCCGTTCTTCTTGAGCTTGGGGGCGGCGGCCTTGATCTCGTCCCAGGTGCCGGGCGGTGTGGCGACACCGGCTGCGGTCAGCAACTTCTTGTTGTAGACGGTGGTCGTGATGGTCTGATAGATGGGCGCGCCGTAGATCTTGCCCTTCTGTTTCATCGCGTCAAGGGTGGCGGGCAGGAACTTGCCGACGCTGGCCCCCAGCGCCCCGTCCACCGGGCTGATGGCGCCGCTGGCGGAGAACTGCGGAATCTGGTCCGGCGTCAGCAGGACGACGTCCGGCCCCTTGCCGCCGCCGAACGCCGTGGCGATCTTCTGGTCGCGGTTCTCCCACGGCTGCTGCTCGATGGTGAGCGAGGTGCCCGGCGCGGCCTTCTCGAAGTCCGCCTCGATCTGCGCCCAGTAGGCGGAGCTGGCCTTGGGATCGGCGATCACCGGGTACATCCAGACGGTGACCTTCTTCGACCCCGAATCGCTGTCTCCGCCACAGCCGGCGAGCAGGGCGGCGAGCGTGAACAGGGCGAGAGGTGCGGCGGCGCGCTTGAAGCCTGTCTTCATGGGGGCCTCCGGAAGGCCTGAGAAGGGAGCCAGAGCCCGGCTAGTTTCGGCCTGGGCCGAAAGTATCGGGGCGGATTTGGCGTGTCAATGCCACAAGCCGAGCGGATCGGCCGGAAGTGCCGCCAGGACCCTGCCGGGCACGTCGGCAGACGGGTTCTTCCGGACGGCGGGCGCGCCCGGTGCGGACGGCGTGTGGGGCCTGCGTGACACTGGCTCACGTGAGAAGCGAGAACACCCCCTTCGTGGGCGGGCCACTGGACGGGCGTGTGCTGCCGGTCCTGGTCGGGATGACGGGCCATCCGCCGAAGTGGTACGAGATCCCCGTACCGAACGAGGACGGCAGCCCGCCGACGGTGTACGCGTACCGGCGCGTACCGGCCGGTTACACCAAACGGCTGAGGCTGCAGCGCGGCTGGAAGTACGAGTACGCCCCGGAGGGCGTGGAACGCCGCGCGCTGAGGTGGCCCTGGTCGAAGCCGAACGGCGCGCCATAAGATCACGGGACCGTGTCGCCAGGGGGGATGCACTCGATGGAGCCGCTGCAGCAGGACGATCCGCGCCAGATCGGCCCGTTCACCACCCTGGCGCGTCACCGGGATTCGGCGGTCTGCGTCCGCTACCTCGCGCACGGGCCGAACGGCACGATCGCGGTCGTCTCGGTGGCCCGGGCGGAGCTGGCGGCGCTGACGGCGTTCCGGCGCCGCTTCCGGTCGGAGACGCGGCGGACGCAGCGGCTGGCCGGGGGCTGGGTGGCGCCGATCGAGTCCAGTACGGACGGCACGGAAGGCACGGAAAGGACCGAGGGTGCTGAGGCCCGGGACGGGGAGCCGCTGTGGACGGCGAGCCCGTACGTCCCGGCGCTGACGCTGCGCGAGGCCGTCGCGCTGGCCGGCCCACTTCCGGAACGGGCGGTACGCATACTGGGCGCGGCTCTCGCGGAGATCCTGTCGCGCGTGCATGCGACCGGGACGGTGCTGCACGGGCTGGCGCCCGACACGGTCCTGCTCGCGGCGGACGGACCGCGGCTCACCGCGTTCGGGGCGCTGGGCGCGGCCGCCGTCGCGGAGGCGCATCCGGACGGGCAACTGACGGTGAAGCTCGGCTATCTGACCCCGGAACAGGCGACGGGCGCGAAGCCCGGACCGGCGTCGGACATTTTTGTCCTGGGCCTGCTGCTGGCGTACGCGTCGACGGGTACGACCCCACTGGCGGACGCGGACCGTATTGCGCACGGAGAGCCGGAACTGGGCGGAGTGCCGGGTGAGTTGCGCCCCTTGGTGGCCCACTGCCTGTCGAAGTCTCCGGAGGACCGCCCTTCGGCGAGCACGGTGGCGGCGGACCTGGCCCTGGAAGGTGCGGCGGCACTGGCCCGGGAGGGCTGGCTGCCCCCGAGCCTGGTAGCTGCGGTGGAGGCGCAGGCGGTGCGGGTGAGGTCCCTGGGGCAGGGGGCTGCGTGGGAGGCCGGTCCTGGCTCGGGCTTCGGCCAATCGGAGGCAGGCCTCCAACCGGCGGACGCGAAGCCTGCGGATGCGGTGGCGGCACAGCACGCGGGCGCCGTCGGCGCGGGGCCGGGCTCCCTGCGGGACACGGACACCCTGCTCGTGGGCGGCGGTCGCAACGCGCCCGGGGTGGGCGGGCCCGGGGCGGGCGTTGACCGGGTCACCGCCGCGCTCGCCGTACCTGCGGCGCGGAGCGCGCCGACCAGCACCGCAGCCGCAGTCGCTCGGCCGGCCGTCGCTCCTGCGACCGCAGCGCCGCTCCCCACCCCGGCCCGTCCCGCAGCGCCCCTTCCCACCGCGCCCCTCCCCGCAGCGCTGCCCCCAGGCGCGCCCACGCCCGATCGGCGTGCGCTGCTCACCGGCATCGTCGGCGCGGCTGCCGGGCTCGTGGTCGGCGGCACCGCGGTGTACGCCGTCGCCGCCGGGGACTCGGACAAGAAACCCGCCCAAGCCGCCCCCGCTCCGCGCCGCACCCGGATGGCCGGGCTGCCGCCGGAGCCGGTGTGGCGGTACGAGCATCCGGCGACCGCCGCCGAACCGCTGTCCGCCACCGTCTGGCAGGACCGGGTGCTGGTCCTGACCGGCAAGGAGCAGTCCACCGGGGTCGATCTCCGTACCGGACGGCCGCTCTGGCAGCGCAAGGAGGCCGTGTCGGCCTCGCGCGCCGTACCCGTCGACGACGCGCTCTGCTTCGTGGACACCCCCGACGCGTTCCTGTGGATCACGGCACAGGATGGACAGGTCAAGCACCGGATCGCCAAGGCCGCACTGGCCGGTCCCGGCGAGGTCCTGACGCTCACCGGCAGGACCGGCCTGGACGGGACGACGCTCTGGATGACCGGCCAGGTCAAGAAGGGCGCCGCGCTGGAGTCGTACCTGCTCGCGTACGACCTCGTCGCCCGGAAGTGGCTGTGGCGCACCCGGATCCCGGGCGCACCTGCCCCCTATGCGCCGCAGTACCAGCTGATCGGTGTGCGCCCCGCCGAGATCGTCGTACGGCAGTACGCGTCCACCCTGACCCCCGCTCAGCAGAAGGCCGCCAAGGGCGCATCCGTGCTGCTGGCCATCGACCGGAAGACCGGCAAGCAGCTCAAGTCGCTGCGGCTGGCCGGCGTCCATCCCGCCGCCGCGCTGGTGGGCGATGCGTCGGGAAGGCTGTTCGCCCCGGTGGCCGACCGGCTGAACGCGTACACGATCAGCACCGGCGCGCTGCTGTGGCGGCTGGCCCCGGCCGATACGGCTCCGGGCGAGAGCGGAGTCTTCGGTTTCGGCGGCGCGATCCTCCGCAGCCCCATGCTGTACGTCGCCAACCGCCACCAGCAGGTGTCCGCTGTCGACACCGCGAACGGCCGCCGACTGTGGCAGCGCTCCACCGACGCGCCGGTGTCGAACGAGATTCCGGGGACCGGCGTCAGCACGAGCGGCCGGACGGTACTCGCGTACGACAGCGGCCAGCTCACCGCGTTCGCCGCGCGCGACGGAAAGCGGCTGTGGAAGTTCCAGGAGACGGGCGCGCAGGACGGCGGAACCGACACACCCCGCTACGAGCCCCTCGCCGGTGGCGGCCGGAATCTCGTCGTCCGGCGGGACCGGACCTTTTACGCCCTGCCGGTGGACTGACACGCCGACGTATCCCCGTACGCCGCCACAACGAGTGACCGCATTGCGCCGAATCGACCACTCGTGGGGCGGTGCGAGCGGGGCGCTCGCATCATCGGCTGCGAGGTGGACGGCGTGGACGGCCCACCCCCGCAGCCGGAGGTGATGTGGTGTCAGGCAGTCTGCTCCGTGCTGTCTGTACGGCGGCGCTGGCCGTTGCCACGGTGACCGCGGCGGTGCCGGCACCACCGGCCGCCGCCGTGCCGCCCGCGCCCACGACCGTCTCCGGACTGCTGACCGAACTTCAGAAGCTGTACCGGCAGATCGAGGAGGCCGGCGAGACGTACAACGCCACGGAGGCAAAACTCGGGCAGCAGCAGGCCGAGACGGCCAGGCTCGCCCGCGACCTGGCCACAGCGCGCAACGCGATCGACGCCGGCCGCCGCGACGTCGGCCGACTGGCGCGGGAGCAGTACCAGGGGCAGTCCGATCTCTCCTCCTACCTCCAGTTGCTGCTCGCCAAGAACCCGCGGCAAGCCCTCGACCAGGACCATCTGATCGAGCGCGCGGCCAGCGACCGGCTGGCGACGATTTCGCGGCTCGAGGCGGGCGCGAAGCGGGCGGACACGCTGGCGAGCGAGTCCCGCAAGGCCCTGGACAAGGAACAGACGCTCGCGAACAAGCAGAAACAGGCGCGCGACAGGGCCACGGCGCGGCTGAGGGAGGTCGAGAAGCTGCTCGCCTCGCTCTCCCCCGAGGAGATCGCCGAACTGGCCGCGCTGGAGCGGTCCCACACCGCGAAAGCCCAGAAGAAGCTGCTCTCCACGGGCGTGCTCGACGGCAAGCGCACCCCCTCCAAGGAAGGCGACAATGCCCTGGAGTACGCCGTCGGACAGATCGGCAAGCCGTACGTCTGGGGCGCGGAGGGCCCCCAGGCGTACGACTGCTCGGGGCTGACCTCCCAGGCCTGGGCGCGGGCCGGACGCACCATCCCGCGTACGTCGCAGGAGCAGTGGCGGGAGCTCCCGAAGGTGTCACTGCGCCGGCTGCGCCCCGGTGACCTGGTGATCTACTTCCCCAGGGCCACCCATGTGGCGATCTATCTGGGCGAGGGCCTGGTGGTGCAGGCCCCGCACCCCGGCACCCGCGTCAAGGTCTCGCCGATCGCCGCGAACCCGCTGCTGGGCGCGGTCCGTCCGGATCCGGACGGAGCCGCGCTGCGCAGCTACACACGGCCGGAGCTGCCGCCCGGCGCGACGGCGGGCTCGGACGCGGCGTACGGAGCGGAGTCGGCCCCGGGCGCCGGCTGATCCGCACCCGGGGCAACTCCCATTGCGTCAGGCGCCGGCGCCCGCGACCTCGCCGAGGTAGGCGTTGGTCTTGTCCGGGTCGTAGAAGAAGTTCTCGAAGTCCGCCGGGTCGTTGAAGCCGTTCGCGAAACGGTCGGCGACCGGCTGGAGCTGGCCTGCGGCACCGATCAGGTTGAGGACATGCTCGGGCGGCACGCCGAGCATCGCGTTCGTCCACTTGGTGACGTGCTGCGCGGTGTCCCAGTAGCGGTCGAAGGTGGACTGCATCCACGCCTCGTCGAACGGCCGGTCGCCGTGCTCGGTGATCGAGGAGAGGTAGGCGGCCGCGCACTTGGACGCCGAGTTGGAGCCCTGGCCGGTGATCGGGTCGTTGGCGACGACCACATCGGCGACGCCGAGGACCAGTCCGCCGCCGGGGAGGCGGCCGATCGGGTTGCGGACGGTGGGCGCGTACCGGCCCGCGAGGGTGCCGCCCGCGTCGGTCAGCTCGACCTTGGTGGCGCGCGCGTACTCCCAGGGCGTGAACTTCTCCATGAGCTCGAGGGTCAGCGAGAGGTGCTCCGCCGGATCCTTGACGCCCTGGAAGACATCGAGCGGACCGCCCGGGATGCCCTCCCAGAAGAGGATGTCCGCGCGGCCGGTGGTGGTGAAGGTCGGCATCACGAAGAGCTCACCGACGCCCGGCACGAGGTTGCAGCGGACCGCGTCGTACTCGGGGTGCTCGGGGCGCGGGCCCAGGCCGTGGACGTAGGAGACAGCCAGCGCGCGCTGCGGGGCGTCGTACGGCGAGCGGGAGGCGTCCCGGCCGAACATCGAGACCAGTTCGCCCTTGCCGGCCGACACCATCACCAGGTCGTACGTACGGGAGAAGAAGTCCAGGTCGGAGACTGCCGCTCCGTGGATGACGAGCTGCCCGCCGCGCTGGGCGAAGGTCTCCATCCAGCCGGCCATCTTCACGCGCTGGTCGACCGACTGGGCGTAACCCTCCAGCTTGCCGACCCAGTCGATGGGCCGGGAGGCGTCGGGGGCGGCGACGGAGACGCCGAGGCCCTCGATGCGCGGGGCCTGGGACTCCCAGAAGTTGATGCCGAGATCGCGCTCGTGCTGCAGCGCCGTGTCGAACATGCACTGCGTGGACATGACCCGGCCGGACCGGATCTCGTCCGCGGTGCGGTTGGACATCAGGGTGACCTCGTAGCCCTGCGACTGGAGTCCGAGGGCGAGCTGGAGACCGGACTGACCGGCTCCGACTATGAGTATCTTCCGCATCGAAGGAGTCTCTTTCGTCAGTTCAGTGCTATTCGGGGGTGGCTTCGAGAGCGTGGGCGACCAGCGTGAGCAGCGATTCGATCACCGTGATCCGGTTGCGCGCGTCCATGATCACAACGGGCACATGGGGCGGGACGGTCAGGGCCTCGCGCACGTCCCCGGCCTCGAACGCCTCCGTGCCCTCGAAGTGGTTGACGGCGACGATGTACGGCAGCCCGGAGCTCTCGAAGTAGTCGAGCGCCGGAAAGCAGTCCGGCAGCCTGCGGGTGTCGGCCAGCACGATCGCGCCGATCGCGCCGCGCACCAGGTCGTCCCACATGAACCAGAAGCGCTGCTGGCCGGGCGTCCCGAAGACATACAGCACCAGATCGTCGTCGAGCGTGATCCGGCCGAAGTCCATGGCGACGGTCGTGGTGAGCTTGTCCGGCGTCTCGGTGAGATCGTCGGTCTCCTCGCTCGCCTGCGTCATCAACGCCTCGGTCTGCAGCGGCGTGATCTCGGAGACCGCCCCGACAAAGGTCGTCTTGCCGACGCCGAAGCCGCCCGCGACCACGATCTTGGTGGCGATGGGGGCCCGGGTGCGGTCCAACTGCCATGCCTGCAGATCCCCTTCGGGCTGCGGGTGGGGCCGGGCGAGGAGCGTGTCAGAGGCGGCGGAGTCCACTCAGCACCCTTTCGAGCAGCGCGCGGTCGGGCTGGCCGGCGCCGTGCCCGGTCCCGTACACACGGATCTTTCCCTGGTCGGCCAGGTCGCTGAGCAGCACCCGGACAACGCCCAGCGGCATCTTCAGCAGCGCCGATATCTCGGCGACGGTACGCATACGGCGGCAGAGCTCGACGATGGCCCGCAGCTCGGGCATCACCCGCGAGGAGAGGTCGCCGTTCGGCAGCTCCTTGCGCTCGGCCGGTGCTTCGAGCGCGGCCACGAAGGTCTCGACGAGCAGCACATGGCCGAAGCGGGTGCGGCCGCCGGTGAGGGAGTAGGGGCGGACCCGGGCCGGGCGTCGGGCGTCGCCGCGCACCGGCAGTTTGGGGGGCGTCACTGGGCGCTCTCCATTGATTTGCGCAGTTCGCTGCGGAGTTCGGGGGTGAGGACATGTCCGGCACGGCCGACGAAGAGGGCCATGTGGTAGGCGACGACACTCATGTCGCAGTCGGGAGCGGTGTGCACGCCGAGCAGCGAGCCGTCACTGATCGACATGACGAAGACGCTGCCTTCGTCCATCGCGACCATCGTCTGCTTGACGCCGCCGCCGTCCATCAGCTTGGCGGCACCGATGGTGAGGCTGCCGATGCCGGAGACGATCGTGGCGAGGTCCGCGCTGGAGCCTCTGGGGCCTTCCGGGCGGCTCTTGGCGGCCGGGACGGCGTTCTGGGCGGGGTCGGAGGAGAGCAGCAGCAGTCCGTCGGACGAGACAACAGCGACCGAGCGGGCTCCTGGTACCTCCTCCACGAAATTGCTCAACAACCAGTGCAGATTGCGGGCTTCGCTGCTCAGGCCGAATGTGCCGGTCGCAGTCAACTGCGTGCCTCCTCGACTGTGTCCCCCGCTTCTTCTGTTGTTGTCCGTGTATCGGCCGCGGTCTGTTCCGCGAGCTCCGCCTCGACGTCGCGGCGGCCGTCCTTCGCGCCCTGGTGGAAACCGCCGAGTCGGCGCCGCAGGGCTTCGGCGTCGACGCTGCCGGTGCGCTCGGTCGGTGCGCCGGTGGCGGGCTTGACGACCTTCGGGGTGCGCTTGGGCAGGCCCTTGTCGGTGACGCGCTCCCACTTGGGACCGGCTGCCGCCTTTTCGGCCTCGGGTTCCGGCTGCGCGTCGGGCTCGGGTCCGACCGCCGGCTCCGGGACAGGCTCAGGTCCGACCGCCGGCTCCGGGACGGGCTCAGGTCCGACCGCCGGCTCCGGGACGGGCTCAGGTCCGACCGCCGGCTCCGGGACAGGCTCAGGTCCGACCGCCGGCTCCGGGACGGGCTGCGGGTCCGCCTGGGCCACCGGCTCCGGGCCCGCTGGGACCTCCGGCTCCGGCTCCGGCAGACGCATCTCGAACGTCGCCTCGTCGACCCCGGTGCCGGTGGTCTCCGGGTCGCCGTCCGCCGTCCGCTCGTGCGTGTCCGGCTCCGCCGCGCGGATCGCCTGCTCGGCCGCCAGCACCAGTGGGTCGACCCGCCGCGGGCTGCCGGGCAGCGCATTGGAGTTGGCCTCCGCCACCGATCCGGGCAGATGCTGCGTGGGCGCCGCGCCCGCCACCGTCACGGTGTGCGACTCGGCGGCCGGCGGTCCGGCCGGAAGCAGCGACTGCGACAGGACGACGACCGCGGTGATCCCGCCCTGCTTCTGCTCGCGCAGCTGGACCCGTACGCCGTGGCGCGCGGCGAGCAGCGCCGCCACCCGCAGTCCGAGGCCCTCGCCGTCGCTGCCCGCATGCGTCTCGTACGCCTCGGGGTCCTCCAGCCGCGCGTTCAGCTCGGTCATGCGCCCGCTGGTCATCCCTATGCCGGTGTCCTGGACGGAGAGCATCACCTCGCCGCTTTCCAGCAGCCAGCCCGACAGCTCGACCTGGGCGTCCGGCGGCGAGAAGGAGGTGGCGTTCTCGAGGAGTTCGGCGATCAGATGGCTGAGGTCGTCCGCGGCGAACCCGGCGACCTGGGCGTGCGGCGGCAGGGACTGGATGACGACCCGCTCGTACCGCTCGATCTCACTGACGGCGGCGCGCAGTATGTCCACGAGAGGGACGGGTCCCGAGTGCGCGTGCCCGTGCTCGGCGCCCGCGAGGACCAGCAGGTTCTCGCTGTGGCGGCGCATGACGGTGGCCAGGTGGTCGAGCTTGAAGAGGGTGGCGAGCCGCTCCGGGTCCTGCTCGCGCTCCTCCAGCTTCTCGATGACGCCGAGCTGCCGTTCGACGAGGCCGAGCGTGCGCAGCGAGAGGTTGACGAAGGTGTGGTGGACGGTGTGCCGCAGCCGCTCGAGGTCGGCGGTGATCTCGGCGGTGCGCTCCTGGAGTTCGGCACGTCCGGCGGCCAGTTCGGCGGCGAGCGCGTCACGGGCGCCGATCAGGTCGACGCGGTCGTTGTCCAGCCGCTCGACCCGTACACCGAGGTCCCGCAGCTTGCCGTGCAGGGTGTTGAGGGACCGTACGACCTGAGCGAACTCGTCATTGCGGCCGGTGAAGCGGACCTGCTCCTCCACCTCGGGGGCGGCGGCGAGCCGTGCCGCGCCGATCCGCAGGACGGCGAGCGGGCGGGTGAGCGTACGGGCGACGGCGGCGGACACGCCGATGGCGACGATCAGCAGTCCGCCGAGCAGCGCGATCCGCAGCTCCAGCGCGGTGACATCGTCGTCGCGCAGCTGCGCGAAGCCCTCGGTCCGGTCGGCGGCGAGGGAGGACTCGACGCCCCGCATCTGCTCGATACGGGCGGTGAGCGAGGACTCGAGCTTCTCGCGGTTGGACTTGCGGTCGCCGGTGGAGAGCTCGGGCTGGTCGGTGAGGCGGGCGAGATAGAGCTCGGCGGTCTTGACCTCGGGTCCGGTGACGGTGGCGGCCAGCTTGTCGCGGGCATCCTTGCCCGCGGCCTGGTCGAAGTCGGCGAGCGCGGCGAGTTCCCGCACCCGGGACTGCTGGGCGGCGGCGCTGAGCGCGTTGCGCGTACGGTCGGCGGCCCCGTCGTCCTGGCCCTCGTCCTGGACGGGGAGGCCGGTGACCGGGTCGATGCTCTGGGTGCTTCGCTGCCGGGGCACGGAGAGTGCGGCGAGCAGCAGCCCGCGGGTGGCGGAGGCCTGCTCCACGGCGAGGCCGAGGGCGGCGGGCGCGCGGGTGCGGTCGGCGGCGCGCGGCGGGGTCTTCTCGGCGAGCTCGTCGGAGAGGGCCTGGAGGTTCGCCATGACGGCGGAGTAGGCGCGGTGGGCCTCCATCGCCGTGCCCTTGCCGGTGAGGGCGGTACGGCGGACGGAGGGGACGGAGGCAAGGTCGCGGCGCAGCTCGGCGTGGTCGCCGGGGACGCTGCCGCGGATCTCGTCGATCTGCCGGTCGACGCGGGCGCTGCGGCTGCCGGAGATCTCGCGCCGGTCCTTCTTGTCGCCCTTCTGGTCGTCGCGGCCCGCCGCGATGTACGCCGTGACCTCGTCGCGCTCGTCGGCGAGTGAGTGGGCGAGGGTGACGGCCTGGCGGTTGAGCCCGGCGAGGGTGACCAGGCGCTGCGACTCGGTCAGTTCGGCGGAGGTGGCGAGGATGCCGGGGGTGCCTGCGGCGATGACGACAAGGCTGACGGCGGCGACACCGGCGACGAGCCGGCTGCGTACGCGCACGGTGCGCCCGCGCGCGGCAGGGCCGGACGAGGCCTCCTGCGGAGGCTGGATGCCCTGCGGGACCTGAGTGGCCAGGGCCGGGGGGATTCCCGGGGTTTCGGAGGGCCTGCCGCCTTTGCCCCGAGGCCGCTTCTTCTGCACCGGTGCTCGCAATCTTGCTTGACTCGTCCGCCCATGAAGCAGAGGTGACGACCGGTCACACACGAGAGCCCCACCCCTGGCACGGCTTCCGACCATTCCAGCGCTTTTGGGAGGGAGGCGCGCATCGGCCGCTCCGCCACCCGAACGAGTGAACAGCACTCTGGAGTTGGCAAACAACTCGCGGCAGCGGCCGGTCGGCCGACAAGTGGGCCAACGGCTGGATCTTCCGGCCGGGCTTTGGCAGGATGCGCGCCCGCACCTTTCCGGCCCCGCATCCCTCGACCTTGGGATCCCGCTGACCTGCTGGTATGCGCCAAATGTACGGTCATGTGGGCCACGTGAAGGAGTCATGCAGACTGGATCTCATGCGTATCGAACTCGCCACCGCCCCCGGCACTCCCGAACGCCCCAACGAGGACTGGGCGTCCGTGACCCTGCCTGCCTCGGGCCAGGGCGGAACACTGGTCGTGCTGGACGGTGTGACCCCTCCGAAGGGGGATGACGGATGTGTACACGGGGTGCCCTGGTTCACCGCCCGGCTCGGCGGCGCGCTGGTCGAACTGTCTGGTTCGCGACGGGATCTGACGCTGACGGAGATCCTCTCCGCGGCAATCCGGCGCACCGCCGATACCCACCGCGAAACCTGTGACCTTTCTCACGTACGTACGCCTCAGGCAACGGTGGTCATGGCGCGCTGGGGTGCCGCGACGGAGGCGGTGGAGTATCTGGTGCTCTCCGACTCCACGCTGCTGCTGGAGTCACCGGGCGGTGAGGTGCGGGCGGTGCTGGACGACCGGATCGACCGGCTGCCCCCGGCCTCCCTGCGTAAGCACGCCTCGGCGGACGCCCTGCGCAATGCGGAGGGCGGGTTCTTCACCGCCGCGGCCGATCCGGCTGTGGCGGTCCGTGCGGTGACGGGCAGTACGCCGCGCGCCGAGGTACGGGCGGTGGCCGCGCTCACCGACGGTGCGTCCCGCTGGGTCGACATGTTCGCGGAGGGCAGCTGGGCCGAGTGCCTGGGCCTCATCCGCAAGGAAGGGCCGCAGGGGCTGATCGACCGGGTCAGGGCGCTGGAGAAGTCGGCCGAAGAGCGCACGGCCGTGATCCGCTGGAAGTTGCACGACGATGCGGCGGTCGTCTTCGCGGAGCTCTGACCCGCTGCCGACTCCCTCAGCTCTCCGCTCGCGCGTTCAGCTGGTGCAGCAGCCGGGCCAGCTCCGCGATCTCGCCGCGGTCCCAGCCCGCCAGCTTGTTCACATAGCTGTCGCGGCGCGCGTCACGCACCCGGCGGAAGCGGGCCAGGCCCTCGTCGGTGAGCCGGACGAGTGAGGCCCGTCCGTCGGCCGGATCGGGTTCGCGGGTCACCAGACCGAGCTCCTCGAGGGCGCGCAGCTGGCGGCTCATGGTCGCCTTGCCGACGCCGAAGTATCCGGCGAGCGCGGTGGCGCGCTGCTGCCCGACCTCTTCCAGACGTACGAACAAGCCGTAGGCGGCGGGCTCCAGCTCGGGGTGGACCTCGCGCGCCATTTCGCCCGAGGACGCCCGGGCCCGGCGCAGAAAGACGGCCAATTCCCGTTCCAGGGCGAGGAATACGTGGTCCACACCACTCTCACCCTTGGGGTCCGCTTCACTCCCCGTACCGCTTTCGTGCACGTCAGCACCCCTCGCACGCTTTCCGGATCCTGAAAGTTTCTTCCGGCGGCATCCATTGCCGCAGCTCGGCCAGTATTTCGCAGGCGTAGACCAACGGCAGCACTCTGCCCCCCTTCCACTGCGCGGTTCTACGTGCGTAGCTTCATAAATGGCATGTCCACACCATATTCCGCCACGACATGTCGATTCATCGTCAGATCCCCCCCACCGAGGTCTTCGGAGGCACGCCATGCCCGTGCACAGATCCGGAAGGACCGGCCGCTCACGCCTCGCGACAGCCGCCGGCACTCTCCTCGCAGTTCTCACCCTCCTCATCACACTCCCCGTAGCGGCCGGCGCCACGGACACTCCCCCGCGCGGTTCGGCCCACCTGGGTACGGGCGTCGTCGCCCACGACGGTCAGGGCGGCGCCCCGCGCGACAACCGCGCCGACCGGACCGAAGGTGTGGACGTCTCCAGCCACCAGGGCAACGTCGACTGGGCGGCGCTGTGGAACAGCGGTGTGAAGTGGGCCTACGTGAAGGCCACCGAGGGCACGTACTACAAGAACCCGTACTTCGCGCAGCAGTACGGCGGCTCGTACAACATCGGCATGATCCGCGGCGCGTACCACTTCGCCACCCCCGACACCGCGACCGGCACCGCACAGGCCGACTACTTCGTGAACAACGGCGGCGGCTGGTCCCGCGACGGCAAGACCCTCCCCGGCGCGCTGGACATCGAGTGGAACCCGTACGGCGCCGCCTGCTTCGGCAAGACCCAGTCCGGCATGGTCACCTGGATCCGCGACTTCCTGAACCGCTATCGGGCACGCACCGGGCGCGACGCGGTCATCTACACCGCCACCAGCTGGTGGACCCAGTGCACGGGCAACTACAGCGGCTTCGGTGCGACCAACCCGCTGTGGATCGCGCGCTACAACACCACACCGGGCACGCTCCCGGCCGGCTGGATCTACCAAACGATGTGGCAGTACACCTCGTCAGGACCGATCGTCGGCGACCACAACAGGTTCAACGGCGCGTACGACCGCGTCGTGGCGCTGGCCAACGGCTGAGCAGAGCCAATAGGGCCCGCCTCGCGCCCCTCTGGTCACGACCAGTGCGCGGGGCGGGTCAGCCCGGGCGGGAGCCGCGTCGCCGCGTCGCCTTTCGCCGCGTTGAGCTGCGGCTGGGTGAGAAAGAAGCTCCCCGTCAGATCCGCACCCGCGAGATCCGCGTCCCTCAGGTCGGCCCCGATGAGATCGGCCAGTCGCAGATCGGCACCCGTGAGATCGGCGGCGATGAGATACGCGCCCCGCAGACTGGCGCCCCTGAGGTCCGCGCCCCGCAGCCTCGCTCCCATCAGGTCGGCACCCCTGCGGTCCTTCTTCTTGCGTCCGGCCTGACCGACTTCGGCCCGGACCAGCTCGCTCGTGCGGAGCAGCAGCACATTGACGTCCTGCCGGTGCGCCGCCACATCCAGCTTCCCGAGGGCATCGGGACCGAGCTCGGTGAGGCGTTCGGTCTCGCCGAGCAGCCGGCGGATCTCGCCGTGCAGCGAGCGGGCCGGCCGCAGCGTCAGCGCCTCGGTCAGATACCGGAGCAGCTCATGGAGCTGCCGTACGACCGGGAACACCGCGAACATCTCCTGCGCGGTCTCCGGTGCCTGCCGCCAGTCCTTGCCGCCGAAGGTGACCTGGGAGACCTTCTGTCCGGCGCCGAAACAGTCGTACACGGTGCAGCCGGAGAAGCCGCTCTGCCGCAGCCGGGTGTGGATGCCGCAGCGGAAGTCCGTCCGCAGATTGCGGCACGGCGTTCCGGCGTCCTTGTTGACCGCGAAATCGGCCGACGCGGTGAAGGGCAGCGCGACACAGCACAGCCCGAAGCAGCTCTCGCAGTCGGCCTGCAGGGCGCGGTCCTCACTCTGTCCGGGCACGGTGTCCATGGAACCATTCTGAAGGACCCCCGGCGCACGGGCGCCGGGGGTCCGTCTCTCACGGAGAGACCATCACAGAACCGTCAGCCGCACAGACCCGCCGGCCGGTCGCGGATGACCAGATCGGTCCAGCCCGTGGTGCCGTCGATCCAGACCACCTGCCGGCCGGAGACCGCGGCCGGCGAGATCTGCTCGCCACGGTTGCAGGAGACCCGCTCCCGGCGCGAGCCGTCCGTGGTCAGCTGCCACAGCTTCGGCAGTGACTCATTGCGGAGCGCCGTGCCCGGCAGCGCGCCGTTCACGGTGACCGCGTCCTCGGAGGACGTGAGGTCGGAGGAGATCAGCGCGCCCGGCTTGCGCTCGGGGCTGATGTCCACCGTGCCGGTGCCGTCCAGGTCCGAGCGGCGGACCGACATCTGGCCCTCGTCGGCAAGGTTCTCGTCCACGAGCGAGAAGACGTACGACGAGTTGATACCGGTCTGGCCGAGTACCTCCGGCTCACCGAGCTGCTCGGTGAGCGTGGCTTTGCCGGTCTTCAGGTCGTAGACCTCGACGCCGAGCTTGTATCCCGCGCTGGTCGGATAGAGCTTGGCGTACGCGAGCTTCCCGTTCTTGATCGAGGGAAGGGCGGTGAGGATCTCGAAGCCGCCGCCGTCCACGGTGGTGGGCTGACGGTCACCGGGGCGCAGATACTGGACGTGCCGCTCGAAGAACCCGAGTGTCTCGAAGACGACCACGCCGTTCTCGACCCGCAGACCGCTGATGTCGCTGGACGACGTGTACAGCTTCTTGATCGGGCCGCCCGCGATCGGACGGGAGAGGATGTCGAGGCTGGTCGCGCCGTACGCCGCCCACACGACCGTCTTTCCGTCGGTCGCCGGATAGACGTGGTAGCGGCCGTCGTTGGGGCTCATCAGCTTCGGCGCGCCCTTGCCGTCCGTACGGCCGGCATAGACGGAGTACGGCTCCGAGCCGTCGTCGTTCGACTGTGAGACGGTCCACCAGCCGCCGCCCGCCTGGGCTCCGGTGCCGGCGGTGTTCACCTTGCCGAGCAGCTGGTCGGAGTCGACACCGAGCGCGTCCTCCCAGCCCGGCACGATGCCGTGGGCGTTGAAGGAGCGCTTCGCGGCGTTGAGCTGCTGCGCGCTGGCGCCGAGGTCCTTGGCCGCGGCGAGCACGGCGTTGCGCCCGTCGGTGAAGCCGTCGAGCGGCGTCATGTACTCGGACAGCGCCTTGTAGACGATCCGGTCGGCGAGCTCCCCGCCCACGTCCTGGCGCAGGTCCCACAGCGCGCCGGAGAAGATGGTGGAGTTGAGGTGCACGCCGCCGTTGTCGGTGCCGAAGGTGATGCCGAGGAAGTTCTTCGAGGTGCTCGCGCCGTCGTTGAGGTTGCGGAAGGCGCAGGCGCGCGGCTTCGCCGTACGGCAGAGGTCCTCGCCGATCAGGCCGGAGTCCGGGTCGTCCATGGAGATACCGGAAGCGGCGGTGTCGATGGCGTTGCCGAAGTAGTCGGCGAGCGCCTCGTTCATCGCTCCCGACTGGCCTGCGTAGACCAGGTTGGCGGTGTTCTCGACGACACCGTGGGTCATCTCGTGGCCCACCACGTCGAGGTCGGCGGAGAGCGGCTTGTACTCGTCGTCCCCGCTGCCGTAGACCATCTTCTGGCCGTCCCAGAAGGCGTTGACGTACGGCGAGCCGAACTCGGTCACACCGACCAGGGAGTTGATCGTCATGCCGCGGCCGTCGAGGCTGTCGCGGGCGTGATTGTTCCGGTAGTAGTCGTAGACCTTGCCCGCCGCCCAGTGCGCGTCGACCGCGCCCGACTCGGTGGCCCCCTTGCCGAAGTCCGCCGCCGGGTCGGCGAATTCCTTCAGCCCGCCGGGCCAGACGCCCGACACCTCGGAGACGTCGCGGCCGCGCGCGTCCCAGGTGGTGAGGGTGTTCTTGGTGGTGGCCGTCATACGCGACGAGTCGATCATCACGTACTGCTTGGCGGTGGTGTCGAGTTGGACGTCGAGGCCGACCTTGGCGCCGTCCAGCTTGACGCCGGTGCCCTTGACGCCGGCGGCCGGGTCGGCGTCGGCAGCCGCCGCTCCTGCCTTCGGAGCGGCCTCGGCGGCCGCGGAGGACGCCGCCGCCTTCGGCGCGGTGAGGGTCTTGATGCCGCTGAACTGGAGCACCGGGAAGCCGGCGGCGGCGTCGATGTAGACCTGCTGCAGCACCGGTTCGCCGGTGGAGGGGTTCGTGCCGCGTACGGTCACGTGGTACGCGAGCACACCTTCGCCGCGCGGGATCACCACGAGGCCGCCCGCGGTGCCGCTGAGTGCGGCCGCCTTCGCGGACTTGGCCCCCTTGCGGTGTACGGCGTCGGCCTTGCTCAGCGTCTTGCCGCCGAGGCGGGCGGCGGTGGCCGAGACCGCGCGGCGTACCGCCGTGTCCTCGCTGACGCTCGCCCTGGTGCCGGTCTTCAGGCCGGTGAAGTACTTGCCGGAGGTGCCGGTGACGACGCGCTTGCCGCCCTTGGACTCCATCCGTACGACGTACTCTCCGCCGAACACCGGGATGCCGTGGTGCTTCTGCTGAAGCCGTACGGTCTCTTCCGCGCCGTGCTTGACGGTCTGCAGCGGCGTGAGATCGCGCCGGGCGTCGGCGATCCTGTAGCGGCTCTCCTTGGCGGCGAGATGGCCGCGGGCCGCGTCGGCCGGGCTCGCCTTGGCGTCGGCTGCCTCCCGGATGCCGTCGACGAGCGACGGAGTGGCGGTTCGGGCGCCCGGAAGAACGTCGCCGGGCGGTGCGGCGGCCGGCGGGGTTACCGCCTGGGCCGGTATCGCGGTGAGCAGCAATCCTGCCGCTCCGAGCAGTGCGGCGAGACCGGTCCCCCTGGTAATGCCCGGTCTCTGCGTGCGTGAACTGGGCTTGCGCACAGTACGTACCCCTCCCACGTGCTGGTCAGCCGTAAAGGTGGTCATGGCCATGCAACCGGTGGGACGCCGACCGAACAATGTGGTCGGCAGGTTGACAAGTGGACACGCACACTTGTGTGGCCCGTGAAGACAGAGTGAGAATCCGACGCATGAGCGAGGGGGAACTGCACACCCTCGGCCTGGGTAAGGCCGAAGAACGCACCTACGAGGCACTGCTCAAGGAACGGGCCGCCGGGGCGGAGGAGTTGGCGCGCCTGCTGGGGCTGCCACGCGAGCGTCTTGACCGGGCGCTCGGCCATCTCGTCGAGCACGGCATCGCGCTGCCCGCCGACGGGGGCGGACTGCCGCATCCCGCCGCGCCGGCCGCGGCCATCCGTACCCTCATCCACCGCCGTCAGGCCGAACTCCACTTACGTTCGGCCGAGTTGGAGCGATTACGGATGAGCGCGGACCAGCTCGCCGGCCGGCTGATGTCCGGCTCGCCCAGCGCCCCCGAGGGCGGTATCGAGGTGGTGACGGGCCCCAAGGAGATCGGCGAACGGGCGGAGTATCTGCTGGCGTCGGCGGAGCGCGAGGTCGCGATCCTCGACCGTCCGCCGTATGTGAAGGGCCCCCGCGGGGACGCCAACTCCCACACCGCGTGCCTGGACATCGAGGCCCTCCTGGACCGCGGGGTGGAGGTGCGGACCGTCCTGGACCGGGACGGGCTCGGCTACCCGGGCCGGATGCGCTCGCTGACCGGCCTTGTCGAGCAGGGACTGCGGGCACGCGTCGCGACAGCGGTCCCCACCAAACTGATCGCCGTGGACCGCCGGATCACACTGCTCCCACCGACCGACGCCGCCGACCCGACGGCCTCGGCCCTGGTGATCGGCGACGCTCTGCTCGGCAACGCACTGGTGCCGCTCTTCGAGACGGTGTGGGAGCGGGCCACCCCGCTCGGCGGCTCCGCCAGCAGCTGCGGCTCGCTGCCCACGGCGCAGAAGGAACTCCTCGGACTGCTCGCCGCCGGGCTCAAGGACGAGGCGATCGCACGCCGTCTCGGCGTCCATGTCCACACGGCGCGCCGAAGGATCAGCCGCCTGCTGGAGACGCTGGGCGCGGAGACCCGCTTTCAGGCGGGAGCGCAGGCGACCTTGCGAGGGTGGCTGGACTGACAGCCGTAAACAGGCAAGATGGCCGGATGAAGTGGATCGCTCGCCCGATGAGGCTGCTGAGGTGGCCCGCAATAGCCCTGCTCGCCGCCGCTACGGCGTGCGGCGGGCCGGTCTCCGCCGATACGGGCAGCAAGCCCGCCGAGCTGCCGGACCCGCCCGAGCCGCAGTCCTCCGCGACTCCGTTCGCGGGTCTGTCGTCCGCCGGGGTGCTGCTCGACAAGGACGGCGAACACTTCTGTTCCGCGAGCGTCGTGGACAGCCCCAAGGGCAATGTCATCGCCACCGCCGCGCACTGTGTCTTCGAGTACGGCAGCTACCTGGAGAACTTCAGCTTCGCGCCGAGCTTCACCGGGGCGGGTGCGGGCAAGGCGCCGTACGGGCGGTGGAAAGTCCGCGCCATCCAGGTGGACGACCGCTGGCGCAAGGTCACCGACGACTCCGACGCCGTGGACTATGCCTTCCTGACCGTGGAGCCGGATGCCAAGGGCCGCAACGTCCAGGAGGTCGTGGGCGGCACCCCCGTCGACTGGGCCTCTGCCGCGACCCGCCGGGTCACGGTCGTCGGCTACCCCAACCCGGACCACAATCCGGCCAGCAAGCCCATCTCCTGCACCACCGACACCCAGCAGGATCCGGCGCTCGCCGGGTCCGTACGCATGGACTGCTCAGGCTTCTGGGACGGCACGAGCGGCGGCCCCTGGCTCGCCGACTACCGGGATCCCAAGCATCCGGGCCATCTGATCGGGGTGACCAGCGGCGGCGACACGGACAGCGTCACCACCGCGGTCCGCTTCAACGCCAATGCCCGCAAGCTGTACGAGAAGGCTGCGAAGGGGTAGCCCGCGGCGTCGGGCGGACAGCGCTCGGGCCCGGGCGGGGGACGCTGCGCTCGGGCCCGGCAGGCGGACAGCGCTCGGGCCCGGTGGTGTGGCACACCACCGGGCCCTGCCGTCGGACCGTCAGGCCGCGGCCGCCACCCGCACCTCGGCCGGAGACAGCGCGATCTCCAGGACCTGGCGGACATCCGTCACCGGATGCACCTCGAGCCTGTCCAGGATCTCGGCCGGGACATCGTCCAGGTCCGCCTCGTTCCGCTTGGGGATGACAACGGTCGTGATACCGGCTCGGTGCGCGGCAAGGAGCTTCTGCTTCAGACCGCCGATCGGCAGCACCCGTCCGGTCAGCGACACCTCTCCGGTCATCGCCACATCCGTACGCACCTGGCGTCCGGAGAGCAGCGACGCGAGCGCCGTCGTCATCGTGATGCCCGCGCTCGGGCCGTCCTTGGGCACCGCGCCCGCCGGGAAGTGGATATGCGCGCCCCGGTCCTTCAGATCGGCCACCGGAAGCTCCAGTTCCGCGCCGTGCGAGCGCAGGAAGCTCAGTGCGATCTGCGCGGACTCCTTCATCACGTCGCCGAGCTGGCCGGTGAGGGTCAGTCCCGCCGCGCCCGTCTCCGGGTCGGCCAGCGATGCCTCGACGAACAGGACGTCGCCGCCCGCGCCGGTGACCGCGAGGCCGGTGGCCACACCGGGCACGGCCGTACGGCGCTCGGACGGGTCCTGAGCGGACTCGGGCACATGGTGCGGCCGTCCGATCAGACCGCGCAGCTGCTCGGCGCCGATCGTGAACGGCAGCTCCTGCTCGCCCAGTTCGTGCCGGGAAGCCACCTTGCGCAGCAGCCGGGCCACCGAACGCTCCAGGTTTCGCACGCCCGCTTCCCGGGTGTACTCGCCAGCGAGCTTGCGCAGCGCCGAGTCGTCCAGGGTCACCTCGCCGGGCTCCAGTCCCGCCCGCTCCAGCTGGCGCGGCAGCAGGTGGTCCCTCGCGATGACGACCTTCTCGTCCTCGGTGTAGCCGTCGAGCCTGACCAGCTCCATCCGGTCGAGCAGCGCCTCCGGGATGGCTTCCAGGACGTTCGCCGTGGCGAGGAACACCACGTCGGACAGGTCGAGTTCGACCTCCAGGTAGTGGTCGCGGAAGGTGTGGTTCTGCGCCGGGTCCAGGACTTCGAGCAGCGCCGCGGCCGGGTCGCCGCGGAAGTCGGAGCCGACCTTGTCGATCTCGTCGAGCAGGACGACCGGGTTCATCGAGCCGGCCTCCTTGATGGCGCGGACGACACGACCGGGCAGCGCGCCGACGTACGTACGCCGGTGGCCGCGGATCTCCGCCTCGTCCCGTACACCGCCGAGCGCGACCCGGACGAACTTCCGGCCCATCGCATGCGCCACGGACTCGCCGAGTGAGGTCTTGCCGACGCCTGGCGGGCCGACGAGCGCGAGCACCGCGCCCCCGCGCCGCCCGCCGACCACGCCGAGCCCCCGGTCGGCGCGCCGCTTGCGCACCGCCAGGTATTCGGTGATCCGCTCCTTCACGTCCTGCAGGCCCGCGTGCTCGGCGTCCAGGATCGCCTTGGCGCCCTGGATGTTGTGCTCGGCAGTGTCATCGGTTCGCTCGTTCCAGGGCAGCTCCAGCACGGTGTCGAGCCATGTGCGGATCCAGGAGCCCTCGGGGCTCTGGTCACTGGACCGCTCCAGCTTCTCGACCTCCTTGAGGGCGGCTTCCCGCACCTTCTCGGGGAGGTCGGCGGCCTCGACGCGGGTGCGGTAGTCGTCGGACTCGTCCGCGGCGTCGGTGGTCCCGCCGTTGAGCTCGCGCAGCTCCTTGCGTACGGCTTCGAGCTGACGGCGCAGCAGGAATTCACGCTGCTGCTTGTCGACGCCCTCCTGGACGTCCTTGGCGATCGACTCGGCGACGTCCTGCTCGGCGAGGTGTTCGCGCAACTGATCGGTGGCGAGCTTGAGGCGGGCCACCGGGTCGGCGGTCTCGAGCAGTTCGATCTTCTGAGTGGTGGTGAGGAACGGCGAGTAGCCGGAGTTGTCGGCGAGCTGCGAGACATCCTCGATCTGCTGGACCCGGTCCACGACCTGCCATGCGCCGCGCTTCTTCAGCCAGTTGGTGGCGAGCGCCTTGTACTCCTTGACGAGCTCGGCGACCGAGCCCGGCAGGGGGTCGGGCGCGCTCTCGTCGATCTGGGCGCCCTCGACCCAGAGCGCGGCGCCGGGTCCCGTGGTGCCCGCGCCGATCTTCACGCGGCCGCGGCCGCGGATGAGCGCGCCGGGGTCGCCGTCGGAGAGCCTGCCCACCTGCTCGACGGTCCCGAGCACACCGGTCCCGGCGTACGAGCCGTCGACCCGCGGAACAAGCAGCACCTTCGGCTTGCTTTCACCGCTGGAGCGGGCGGCAGCCTGGGCGGCCTCCACCGCGGCGCGCACCTCGGTGTCGGACAGGTCGAGCGGCACCACCATTCCGGGCAGCACGACCTCGTCGTCGAGCGGCAGCACGGGCAGGGTGAGCGGTGTGGACGTCGAAGACATGATCTCCCCTATGGCAGTCAAGTTGAGCTTTATGGACTCAATGCACGGTGCCCTGGAGATGTTCCCCCGGACCTGTTCGCTGTCAGCGATCAGCTCTCGCGAGGCGCGGCTCCTCGCGATGTAATAGCCAATCGTCAAGTGTGTCTATTACGAATTCAGCTGCCCGAGGAGTACGGATGACGTTCGAGTCCACTGCCGAGACCGTCCGGGCCTGGGTACACGGCTGGGTCGCCTCGCGCGGTGCGGCGGATCCCGTCGCCGAACCCTGGGGGTTCAGCGTCGACGTGGGCCAGGTAAAGCACGCCACGCGCCATGTGCTGACCGCCGACGACGAGGCGACCGTCCGCAAGATCGCCGACGCGGTCGCGGCCCCAAGCGTCTGGCTCAAGGTGTTCGCCGACCCCGAGTCCGTCCTCTCCTGGGCCGGGGCGGGCTGGAAGGTCGGCGAACCCGGCTGGCTGATGTGGGCCGAGCTCCGGAGTACCGGGACCGCCGTGCCCGACGGCTACACCCTCAAGACCTGGTCCCGCGGCGGCGTCACCCGGGTCCTGGTGGTCGCCGCGGACGGCTCGTTCGCCGCCCGCGGCCAGATCGCACCGACCGGCGCCACCGCCGTCGCCGACCAGGTGGAGACCTCGCCGGCACACCGGCGCAAGGGGCTCGGCAGCCTGGTGATGCGTACGCTCCACAACGCCGCGGTCGAGCAGGGCGCGGGCATCGGAGTGCTGGGCGCGACGCCGGAGGGGCGGGCACTGTACGAGTCGCTGGGCTGGCGGACGCAGGCCCCGCTGGTCAGCCTCTACTACGACCCGACCGGCTGACCCGTATGCCCGACCGGCCGACCCCATGCGCCCGACCGGTACGCGCGACCGGCTGCCCCGTACGCCCGACCCGTACGCGCGACCGGCTGCCCCGTACGCCTGACCGGTCGGGGCTCCGGAGGCGATACTGCGGACACGTACTGGTGCGGTACGGACGACAGGTGGGCACATGCGACTGATCACACGGGCTCGGCGCGGTACGGCGGGTGTGCTGCTGGCCGCCGCCCTGACGGCAGGGTGCGCGGGAGGCGGCGGCGCCGGGTCGCCGGGCCCGGCGGAATCAGCGAGCGCCTCGCCCGCACCGTCGCCCTCGGCGACCCCCGCTCCGGCGCGGCCGCTGGTCGGGATGACGGTCACCGGCGGCATCGCCGGCGTACATGACACGCTGGCGGTCCGGGACGACGGCACGTACACCACATCCTCGAGGACCGGACCCGCCCGGACCGGCCGGATGACACCCGCCGAGCTGACCGAACTGCGCACGGCGCTGGAGAAGGCGGATTTCGCCCGCCTGCCCCGCAAGGCCACAGGCAGCCCGATCGCGGACGGATTCACCTACCGGCTCACGTACGCCGGTCACACCGTCACCACCGACGACACGACACGGCCGCCGGCCCTGCGGGCGGTGTTCGCCGCACTCCCACAGGACTGAGACCGGTCCCCCGGGGCGGTCAGCTGCGCTCGACGATCCGGAGCGTGTTGCCGTCCGGATCGCGGAAGAGGAACATCGCCGGCACTCCGCCGCCCCAGCGCAGCACCTCGGGGCCGGCGTCCACACCTGCGGCCAGCAGGGCCGCGTGGTCGGCGTCCGCGTTCTCGGTCGTGAGGCGGATGCCCGTCTCGACGCCCGCGGGCAGGTCATCGGTCGCGGCGACGAGTGCGAGCGAGGTCTCCGCCCCGGAGGGCGCGACCTCGATCCAGCGCTCGCCCGCTCCGAAGGGCGTGTCGACGCGCTTCTCGAAGCACAGCGTGCCGACATAGAACTCAAGGGCCCGGTCCTGGTCCGTGACCGGGATCGACACCGTACGCACCTGGGTGACGCGAGTACTTGCGTGGTTGCTGCTCACTTCGGTCTCCTGTTCGCCGGTTTACCCATCAGGACGGTCGGCGCCGGAGAAACTCATCGGCCGTGGAGCACGGGCTCTTGCCGCCGCGCCGACCAGCGGCCCACCGCGGGCCAGCAGGCGATTCCGGCCAGCAGGGCCAGCGGATGGCCCCAGTTGGTGAGCGGATCCTCGAGGGCAAGCAGGTCCTGCACGAGGATCAGGGACACACAGCCGAGGAGCGTGCCGCGAGCCACCGGGCGGAGCAGCCCGGCCAGGGCGCCGATGCTCGCCATCAGACCGAAGCTGATGCCGTAGTCGAGGCGGTGCAGGGAACTGACGGGCAGATGTCCGGTCACCACCGAGACCGCGACCGGTATCTCGGTGGCCAGCGTCGCCGCGACATGGCCGACCAGGAAGACTCCGGCGGCGCGCCAGCCGCCTATGCGGCGTTCCAGCGCGGTGAGCGTGAAGAGGAACGCGATCGCGTACGGGCCCAGCAGACCGCCCGCGACCCACAGCGCGCTGGCGCCGAGAACGAGCAGGGGGGTGTCCACCAAGTGGGCGACATCGGTACTGGAGCCACGGAGCAGCGAGGAGACGGTCGCGGGGTCTCCGTACTGCGCGAAGAGCGACGTGGTGAGCAGTACGAGGACGTAGCAGAAGGTGAACGGCGTCCCGGTCGGCGTGGGCAGCAACTGGAGCGCCTGCCGCCACAGGGGCAGCCGCAGGCACGGGACGGGCCTGGGTGCGGACGGGAGGGCAGGCGTCGCGACCCGCGTCGGCGCCGTGGGCTGGGCCGGGATGCCGCCCAGCAGCTCCTGGCCCTTGACCGGATCGCGCGTCGTCAGCTGTTCCACGCGTGCGGCCCCTCTCGTCAAGCCCCGAACAAACCCCCACCCAACGCGATCACCATCACCCTCGTCTATGACCTGCGCCACACGAGGCAACCTTGATCCCGCCTCGAGCGTCGCGCGCACGTCAGGTCTTGCCGAGCGGGCTGTGATCCCGCTGTGGCCCGGCTGTGAATCGGCGGTGAACCCCACCGGCCCGGAAAGCATTTGTCCCTCTCGCCCCATGGCGCCACTATGGCCACCGCAACGCGTCCGACCGCTCCCCCGGCCCCCCGCGGGGAGACCCATTGCCCGGAGGTCACCGCCATGCCGCTCCATACCGACGGCCCCGTCACCCTGGACCGGCGCGAGGGGCCGTACGGGGAGGTCGTGCTGCGGCAGCGTGGCGAGCATCACGAGATCATCGCCAACGGGTGCTTCCTGATGGACACCTCCGACGGCCGCTCCGAGCGTCTGCTCGTCGACGCGGCCCTCGAGGCGCTCGCCGGCCACCCCGCACCGTCGGTGCTCATCGGCGGTCTCGGCGTCGGCTTCTCGCTGGCCCGGGCCGCGGAAAACCACCGCTGGCGCCGTATCGCCGTCGTCGAGCGCGAGCAGGCGATCATCGACTGGCACCGCACGGGTCCCCTCGCCGCGATCTCCCGCGACGCCCTCGCCGATCCCCGCAGCGTGATCCTTCACACGGACCTCGTCACGTATCTCCGCACCACTACGGACCGCTACGACGCCCTCTGTCTCGACATCGACAACGGACCCGACTGGACGGTCACCGACGACAACGAGAACCTCTACTCACCGTCCGGACTCGCCGCCTGCCAGGGCCGGTTGGAGCCGGGCGGAATCCTCGCCGTGTGGTCCGCGCAGCCCTCCTCCGCATTTGAGGATGCGTTGCGGAATGCCGGATTCACCGGGGTTACTACCGAAGAGATCCGGGTTGCCCGAGGAGTCCCCGACGTGGTCCACCTCGCTGTTCGCCCTGCGTAGCCGGGATGCCGTAACTGCCCTTACGCTGCTCACCTACACACGGCATCTACTTCGGCATCCACATCAGCATGCAGCTCGCGAGAACGCGTACAGGGGCGGGGCGATGGAGCAGACACACACCACGCACAACGGCGTCGCGGCCACGCCCGGCGCCCAGCGCCGGGTGCTGGTCGTCGAGGACGACGCGACGATCGTCGACGCCATCGCCGCCCGTCTACGGGCAGAGGGCTTTCTGGTGCAGACGGCCGTGGACGGCCCGGCAGCCGTCGACGCCGCCGAGGCCTGGCAGCCCGATCTGATGGTTCTCGATGTGATGCTGCCGGGCTTCGACGGCCTCGAGGTCTGCCGCCGGGTCCAGGCGACGCGACCCGTCCCCGTGCTGATGCTCACAGCGCGCGACGACGAGACGGACATGCTGGTCGGCCTCGGTGTCGGCGCGGACGACTACATGACCAAGCCGTTCTCGATGCGGGAGCTCGCGGCCAGGGTGCATGTGCTGCTGCGCCGGGTGGAGCGCGCCGCGCTCGCCGCCGTGACGCCGCGCAGCGGGATCCTCCGCCTCGGCGAGCTGGAGATCGACCACGCCCAGCGCCGGGTCCGGGTGCGCGGCGAGGACGTACATCTCACACCCACCGAGTTCGATCTGCTGGTCTGCCTGGCGAACACGCCGCGCGCGGTCCTCTCCCGCGAGCAGCTGCTCGCGGAGGTGTGGGACTGGGCGGACGCCTCGGGCACCCGGACCGTCGACAGCCACATCAAGGCCCTGCGCCGCAAGATCGGCGCCGAGCGGATCCGTACCGTCCACGGAGTCGGCTACGCGCTGGAGACGCCGGCACCATGAGACGGCGGCCATGAGACGGCGGCGGCCCTGGAACGGGCTGCGCACCTGGCGGAGCCGGCTGCGCTCCGTTTCCATCTCGATCAAGACCAAGCTCGGGACGCTCGTCGTCGTCTCGGTCTTCATCACCACCGGTCTGCTCGTGGTCGCTCTGCGCACCGAGACCGAGCTCCGTTTCATCACGGTGTTCTCGGTGATAGCGACCCTCCTGATCACCCAGTTCGTGGCGCACAGCCTGACCGCGCCGCTGGATGAGATGAACACCGTCGCCAAGGGCATTTCGCACGGCGACTACACCCGCCGGGTGCGCGGTGCCGACCGCCGTGACGAGCTCGGCGACCTGGCCTCCACCATCAACCGCATGGCCGACGATCTGGAGGCCGTGGACCAGCACCGCAAGGAGCTGGTCGCGAACGTCTCGCACGAGCTGCGCACGCCGATCGCCGCGCTGCGCGCCGTGCTCGAGAACGTCGTGGACGGGGTGTCCGCCGCCGACCCGGAGACGATGCGCACCGCGCTCAAGCAGATCGAGCGCCTGGGCCGCCTGGTGGAGACGCTCCTCGATCTGTCCCGGCTCGACAACGGCGTGGTCACGCTGCGGGCCCGCCGCTTCGAGGTCTGGCCGTACCTCTCCGGTGTGCTGAAGGAGGCCAATCTGGCCGCCGCCCAGCGCGGTCTGACCTCCGGGTCGGGCAACCACACGCGTACGGACGTACATCTGCACCTGGATGTGTCGCCGCCCGAGCTGACCGCGCACGCGGACGCCGAGCGACTGCACCAGGTGGTGGCCAATCTGATCGACAACGCCGTCAAGCACTCCCCGCCGCACGGCCGCGTGACAGTACGGGCCAGGCGCGGCCCGCAGCCGGAGTCCCTCGACCTGGAAGTGCTCGACGAGGGCCCCGGTATCCCGGAGCCGGAGCGCCACCGGGTCTTCGAGCGCTTCAACCGCGGCAGCGTCACCTCACCGCACGGACCCGGCAGCGACGGCGGTACGGGCCTCGGCCTGGCGATCGCGCGCTGGGCGGTCGATCTGCACGGCGGGCGCATCGGGGTGGCCGAATCCTCCCGGGGATGCCGGATCCAGGTCACCCTTCCGGGCCTTCGGGCGGCACGCGGTTGACGTAGGGTTCGAACCGGAAGCACGCATTCTGCGTGTACGGAGTGAGGGCGCGGCCAATAGCGGGCCAGTACGTCGTCAGGGGTGCGAGCCGACGGGTCGCAGCCACGGTGTCGCCTACCCGCGGCGAAGCGGAACCGCGCTTGTTTCCCGCCATTCACAGCCCCGAAACCCGCCGTCGGGTGTGACTTCCGCGACGATGGCCCGCCCCGCCTGCACCTCTCGGCCAGGGAGGCGTAGCCTTTATTTCCGCTGTCCATCACCTTGTGAAGCGGAAGAGGGCGGTTACCGCCGTGTCGTCTCAGTCCCCCAGTAACGCGAGCATCTCGACCGATCAAGGCGGGCAGGGTAAGAACCCTGCCGCCGCGTTCGGCCCCAATGAGTGGCTCGTCGACGAGATCTACCAGCAGTACCTCCAGGACCCCAATTCGGTCGACCGTGCCTGGTGGGACTTCTTCGCCGACTACAAGCCGGGTACGTCCGGCACGGCGGACAAGCCCGAGGGTGCCGCAGCCGCGGGGGCTGCGGTGACCACTCCGCAGGCCGCGCCATCGGCCGCCCCGGCCGCGAAGCCGGCAACCCCGGCCCCGGCACCGGCCGCTCCGGCCCCTGCCGCAGCCGCGCCCGCCGCCCCGGCGAAGCCCGCGCCCGCCGCCCCGGCGAAGCCCGCGGCCGCCGCTCCGGCGCCCGCGAAGCCCGCCCCGGCCGCCGCCAAGCCGGCCGAGGCCGCCGCTGCCCCGGCCACCGAGGCCCCGGCCGGCCCCGAGTACGTGACGCTGCGCGGCCCGTCCGCCGCGGTCGCCAAGAACATGAACGCCTCGCTGGAGGTGCCCACGGCCACGTCCGTGCGCGCCGTCCCGGTGAAGCTGCTGTTCGACAACCGCATCGTCATCAACAACCACCTCAAGCGCGCCCGGGGCGGGAAGGTCTCCTTCACCCACCTCATCGGGTACGCGATGGTGCAGGCCATCAAGGCCATGCCGTCGATGAACTGGTCCTTCGCCGAGAAGGACGGCAAGCCGACCCTGGTCAAGCCGGAGCACGTCAACTTCGGCCTGGCCATCGACCTGGTGAAGCCGAACGGCGACCGCCAGCTGGTCGTCGCGGGCATCAAGAAGGCCGAGACCCTGAACTTCTTCGAGTTCTGGCAGGCCTACGAGGACATCGTCCGCCGCGCCCGCAACAACAAGCTGACGATGGACGACTTCACCGGCGTCACCGTCTCGCTGACCAACCCCGGCGGCCTCGGCACCGTGCACTCCGTGCCGCGTCTGATGCCCGGGCAGTCGGTCATCATGGGCGTCGGTTCGATGGACTACCCGGCCGAGTTCCAGGGCACCTCGCAGGACACCCTGAACAAGCTGGGCGTCGCGAAGGTGATGACCCTCACCTCGACGTACGACCACCGTGTCATCCAGGGCGCCGCGTCGGGCGAGTTCCTCCGTATCGTCGCGAACCTGCTGCTCGGCGAGAACGGCTTCTACGACGAGATCTTCGAGGCGCTGCGCATCCCCTACGAGCCGGTCCGCTGGCTCAAGGACATCGACGCCTCGCACGACGACGACGTCACCAAGGCGGCGCGCGTCTTCGAGCTGATCCACTCCTACCGGGTCCGCGGCCATGTCATGGCCGACACCGACCCGCTGGAGTACCGCCAGCGCAAGCACCCCGACCTGGACATCACCGAGCACGGCCTCACGCTGTGGGACCTGGAGCGCGAGTTCGCCGTCGGCGGCTTCGCCGGCAAGTCCCTGATGAAGCTGCGTGATGTGCTGGGCGTGCTGCGCGACTCGTACTGCCGCACCACCGGTATCGAGTTCATGCACATCCAGGACCCGAAGCAGCGCAAGTGGATCCAGGACCGGGTCGAGCGCTCGCACACCAAGCCGGAGCGCGAGGAGCAGCTGCGGATCCTGCGCCGCCTCAACGCCGCCGAGGCCTTCGAGACCTTCCTGCAGACCAAGTACGTCGGTCAGAAGCGGTTCTCGCTGGAGGGCGGCGAGTCCGTCATCCCGCTGCTCGACGCGGTCATCGACTCGGCCGCCGAGTCGCGCCTGGACGAGGTCGTCATCGGCATGGCCCACCGCGGCCGGCTGAACGTCCTCGCGAACATCGTCGGCAAGTCGTACGCGCAGATCTTCCGGGAGTTCGAGGGCAACCTCGACCCGAAGTCGATGCACGGCTCCGGCGACGTGAAGTACCACCTGGGCGCCAACGGCACCTTCACCGGTCTGGACGGCGAGCAGATCAAGGTCTCGCTGGTCGCCAACCCCTCCCACCTCGAGGCCGTCGACCCGGTCCTCGAGGGTGTCGCCCGCGCCAAGCAGGACGTCATCAACAAGGGCGGTACGGACTTCACGGTCCTGCCCGTCGCCCTGCACGGTGACGCGGCCTTCGCCGGTCAGGGTGTCGTCGCCGAGACGCTGAACATGTCTCAGCTGCGCGGCTACCGCACCGGCGGCACGGTCCACATCGTCATCAACAACCAGGTCGGCTTCACCGCCGCCCCGGAATCCTCGCGTTCGTCGATGTACGCGACCGATGTGGCCCGCATGATCGAGGCGCCGATCTTCCATGTGAACGGCGACGACCCGGAGGCCGTGGTCCGCGTGGCGCGGCTCGCCTTCGAGTTCCGCCAGACGTTCAACAAGGACGTCGTGATCGACCTCATCTGCTACCGCCGCCGCGGTCACAACGAGGGCGACAACCCGCAGTTCACCAACCCGCAGATGTACAACCTGATCGACAAGAAGCGCTCGGTGCGCAAGCTCTACACCGAATCGCTGATCGGTCGCGGCGACATCACGCTGGAAGAGGCGGAGCAGGCGCTCCAGGACTTCCAGGGCCAGCTGGAGAAGGTCTTCGCGGAGGTCCGCGAGGCCACCAGCCAACCGGCCCCGACGCAGGTCCCGGACGCCCAGGCCGAGTTCCCGGTGGCCGTCACCACCGCGGTCTCCCAGGAGGTCGTGAAGCGGATCGCCGAGTCCCAGGTCAACATCCCCGAGCGGGTCAAGGTCCACCCCCGTCTGATGCCGCAGATGCAGCGCCGTGCGGCCTCGGTGGACGACGGCACGATCGACTGGGGCATGGGCGAGACGCTCGCCATCGGCTCGCTGCTGATGGAGGGCACCCCGGTCCGGCTGTCCGGCCAGGACACCCGCCGTGGCACCTTCGGCCAGCGCCACGCGGTGCTGGTGGACCAGGAGACCGGCGAGGACTACACCCCGCTGCTGTACCTCTCCGAGGACCAGGCCCGTTACAACGTCTACGACTCGCTGCTGAGCGAGTACGCGGCGATGGGCTTCGAGTACGGCTACTCGCTGGCCCGCCCGGACGCGCTCGTCATGTGGGAGGCGCAGTTCGGTGACTTCGTCAACGGCGCGCAGACCGTCGTGGACGAGTTCATCTCCTCGGCCGAGCAGAAGTGGGGCCAGACCTCCGGCGTCACGCTGCTGCTGCCGCACGGCTACGAGGGCCAGGGCCCGGACCACTCGTCCGCCCGTCCTGAGCGCTTCCTGCAGATGTGCGCGCAGAACAACATGACGGTCGCGATGCCGACCCTGCCGTCGAACTACTTCCACCTGCTGCGCTGGCAGGTCCACAACCCGCACCACAAGCCGCTGATCGTCTTCACGCCGAAGTCGATGCTGCGTCTGAAGGCCGCGGCGTCGAAGGCGGAGGAGTTCATCAACGGCGGCTTCCGCCCGGTGATCGGCGACGACTCGGTCGACCCGAACGCGGTCCGCAAGGTCGTCTTCTGCACCGGCAAGGTCTACTACGACCTGGACGCCGAGCGGGTCAAGCGCGGCAACACGGACACCGCGATCATCCGCCTCGAGCGCCTGTACCCGCTGCCGGGTGCCGAGCTCCAGGCGGAGATCGCCAAGTTCCCGAACGCCGAGAAGTACCTGTGGGCGCAGGAGGAGCCGGCGAACCAGGGTGCGTGGCCGTTCATCGCGCTCAACCTGATCGACCACCTGGACCTGGCAGTCGGCGCGGACATCCCGCACGGCGAGCGCCTGCGCCGTATCTCGCGCGCGCACGGCTCGTCCCCGGCGGTCGGTTCGGCCAAGCGTCACCAGGCGGAGCAGCAGCAGCTGGTCAACGAGGTCTTCGAGGCCTGACCGGTTGGTTGTACGTCACGGAGGGCCCGGCCCCGCGCGCTGAACGCGGGGCCGGGCCCTCCGGCGTGTACGAGAAGTACGAGAAGGCGGTCTGTTCCGGTCCTTCGACGCGACCTGAACCGGGCCTGTCGTGCTCAGGTGCCCCCGGCGCCGAGTCTGGCCAGCTCTTGCCGTACGAGGCTCGCCGCCTCCAGGTCCGCCGCGTCCGCGGCGACCAGCATGCGGAGCACCGCCCGGTGTTCCTCCAGGGCGCGCTCGGGACCCGCGGTGCGTTCCAGGCGGGTGGCCCTCATCCACTGGGCGGTGACGGCCCGTTCGGTGAGGTCGCCGGTCCTCGGTTCGGCGGCGGCGCGGCGGAAGTAGGCGGCGGCGTCACTGAGCCTGGGGGGCGAGTCGGTGCGCTGGGCGAGGAGTGAGGATGCCAGCGCCCGGTACCACCAGGCATAGGCGGCCAGTTCGGGGTCGTCCGCGCCGCGGGCCGTCGCGCCCAGGGCCCAGTCCGCCTCGTGCAGGTCGGCGACCGCTTCCTCGGCACGGAAGCGTTCGATGTACGCATGGCCCAGCAGGGCCCTGCGGCGCGGCAGTTCCGGATCGCCGCCGGGCGTCTCGTCGATCGCGCCGCGCAGTGCCCGTACGGCCGCGTGCACATCGACGGCCGAGTCCTTGTCCACACCCCGCTCGGTCAGCTGCCTGCCGAGCGCGGTGAGGGTCACGGCGCGGCGGGGATCGCCGGGAGGCAGCAGCGGCAGCGCCGAGGTCCAGGCGGCGATCGCCGAGTCGCGGTGCACCCAGCCGCCGGTGGACGCGTACCGCTGGTCCAGCACGCGGGCCATCCGCAGCAGGCAGTCGGCCTCGGCCTCCTCGTCCTTGCCCACGTGCCGGCGCGCCTGGTCCAGGGCCTGGAGAATACGCAGCCTGTCGTCGTCGTCGAGGTCCTCGTGGGCGAACTCGATGGCGTCGGCGTAGTCCAGCCAGGCGCGGCAGAGTTCCGTCTGCGGGACGGCGTCCCAGTCGAGTCCGTCGATGCCGGCGTGCAGATCGTTGTCGGCCCGGTCGGCGAAGGCGCGGGCGGCGACGCGGTCCGCCTCGTCGGCCTCCCTGGCGACCGGGCCCTCGCCCCGGTGGTGGCGGGCCAGTTCGAGCAGCAGTCCGCCCCTGATGAGCAGCGCGGACTCCCGGTGTTCGTCCTCCCAGTGTTCGTCGGCCCGGTGTTCGTCGGCCAGCAGCAGATGGACGACGGAGAGCGCGGTCTGCAGTGTGCCGGTGAACCAGTCCTCGGGCCGGCCGGGGCCGCGCAGCGCGTACGGCGCGCCGGTCACCGCAAGGCGCCGCAGCACCCTGATCCTGGCCACCGCAGCGGTCTGCCGGAGCAGCCGCGCGCCCTCCGACCGTGGAGTGCTGTCGGTCAGCTCGGCGAGGCTGGTGTCCGCGGTCGCCAGCAGGACCGACGCCACCAGGCCCGGGTCATGGGCTTCCGCGGCCGTCTGTACCCGCACCCACTCGGGCATCAGCCGGGAGCTGAGCCGGCCCGCCTCCACCTCGTCCGCCATCGCCTCCAGCACCTGTGCCAGCGTCAGATGCGCCTGCGGCTGTCCGGTGATCGCGTTCTGGGCGGCGTCGAGCGCCTCGCGCAGGTCCTCCGGGAGCGGGCGCACCAGCCAGCGCCGCAGCAGGGCCTCGGCCAGCTCCCCGTACAGCACGGCCCGTTCGGTGGCGCGCCGTTCGGCCTGGGTGGCGGAGCCGAGCAGCTGGATCGCCGCGTCCAGGTCGCGTACGGTCCCGTACTCGCCGAAATGCGCCATACAGGCGCGCGCCTGTGCCACCAGTGCGGCCGGTCCCCCGCCCGGCGGGCCGCCCGGTGGTGCGGTCGGCTCGGCCGCGCCGAGCCGCCGCAGCACCTGCGCCGACACCCGCGCGAAAGCCGAAAGACCGCGGCTGTCCGGACTGCTGAGGACCGCGGGCCTCGGGTCCACCGAGCCCGCGAGGAAGGCCGCGGCCATGGCCGGGAAGTTCCGAACCGTACGCCCGTAGCGCGTCTCGACGTACTCGGAGCAGTGCTTGAGCACCAACGCCGCGCTGCTCGCGCCCAGTTGGCCGAGCAGCTCTTCGCGTACGCCGGTCAGGAAGGTGTACTCGGGGCCGCCCTCGTCCTCGGCCGGGCCGTCGTCGTCACGCCGCAGCATTCCGCTGAGCAGCACCTCCGCCAGTACATCGGGACTGCTGCGGACCAGCATCGCGCGCTGGACGAGCTGCATCACCGGAAGGACGAGCGGCACCGCCGACAGATAGACGGCGAGCTGTGCGGCGGCCGGCGACGCGGTTCTGCGGAAGGCCCGCACCCGCTCGCCCGCATCGATGTCCTGTGCCGCACGGGCCCGGCCCGCGGCCGCCTCGTGACGGCTTCTGACCAGGCCCGCCGCGGCGTTCAGCGACTGGCCGGTGGCGCCGGCCACCAGCCGCGTCCAGGCCTCGAAGGAGGAGCGGCGCAGGGCGAGCACAGGCACCGGAATGCCCCGTTCGGCCCCGCCGTACGGCGCATTGAACTCCAGCCGCCCAGCGGGTCCTTCGCGCCGCCGCAGCAGTCCGGGCCGCGCGGGCAGATGGGTACGCCGCCACATGTGCTGCGGCAGCGGCTGCACCACGGCGACCGGCGCGGTCGACGCCCAGATGTGCAGCAGCCGCTGCATCCGGCCGCTGCGCCACATGGGGCCCGCGCAGTCGCTGAGCACCAGGGTCAGCTGCCGGCCTGTGGGGTCACCGAGCTGGGCCGGGGTGTGCTCGTCCTCACGCAGATGGTGGACGGCGACCTCGCGGAAGGCCCCGGCGCGTTCGCAGATCTGCCGCAGCTCGTCGAGTGCCTTGTTCCACACGACATTCGACGAGGAGACGTCCATGACGAGGGCAAGGCGCGCCTCACGCCGCCGTACCGCGGCGAGCACCGGCACCACCAGTCCGGTGTCGGCGGCCCGGTCGGCCGTCGCGACCTCGTCGAGCTCGCGGCGGACCAGGCGCATGGGCGGCCGGTAGCGCTGCAGTGGCCGCAGGGCACGCTGCAGCGCGAGTGTGTCGGGGAGCACGGCGGCGGCCGGTACGGGAACCCTCCGCAGACTTCCGTCCGGTACGCCGCCGGCCGCGCCCTCCGACTGTGCGGGCCCGAACAGGTCGACACGGGTGCGTGGCACCGGGCCCGGCTTGAACGACAAGGGCGCGGACGTCTCCTTGACGTCCACGGGAGCAGGGTTCACGGGCTGCGGCCCCACGGGCCCGGCGGGCGCGACGCCGGGCCGGCGGGAGGCGGCCGCCGGTACGAAGCGGGCCAGCCACAGGGCGTCGGCCAACTCCTCGGCGGTCGGCTTCAGTTCGGCCTCGCGCAGCCGCGTGACCAGCGCGGTCAGCGCGCCGGGCGGCGGCAGGGCGGCGGGGGCCGGGACGGCGGCGTCCACAGCGTCACCGCTGCCTGGTCTCGAGAGGACGTATCAGCAGCTCGGCAATCTCCTCGCGGCGTCCCGGCTCCTCACGTACCGCATGCTGCGTGAGGAAGATCGCGTTCAGCAGCTGGTCGGTGGGACGCAGTTCGCCGTCGCCGTCCTCCCGGGTGAACTGGCTGATCAGATCGAGGTTCCGCTCGTCGGACCCGGCCCCGAAGTGCGCCTGGACCATGGCGGCCAGCCGCTCGTCGCGGGGCGGGTCGAGATGCAGATGGATGCAGCGGCGCAGCAGCGGGGCCGGGAAGTCGCGCTCGCCATTGCTGGTCATCACCACGAAGGGGAAGGCGTGACAGCGCACCCGGCCGTCCCGCACCGGCACCCGGCGGCCGTCGTCGGTGAGCACCCGCACCTCGTCCTGACCGGGCCGGTCGGCCATCCGCTCCAGCTCCGGGAGCGCGAACTCCCCTTCCTCCACCACATTGAGCAGATCGTTCGGCAGGTCGATATCGCTCTTGTCGAGCTCGTCGATGAGCAGCACGCGCGGCCGCTCGGCGGGCAGCAGCGCGGTGCCCAGCGGCCCGAGCCTGATGTACCGGCCGATGTCGTCGGCCTGGCGCTCGGCGAGCTGGGCGTCCTGGAGCCGGCCGATCGCGTCGTAGGTGTACAGCCCGTCCTTCAGCTCGGTGCGGCTGACGATGGGCCACTGGAGCACCCGGCCGAGGCCGAGTTCGTATGCGACGGAGTGCGCGAGCGTCGACTTGCCGGAGCCCGGCTCACCGGTGACGAGGAGCGGCCGCCTCAAGTACAGGGCGGCATTGATCAGTTCGAGGGCTTCGGCGTCCTGGGCGGGCGGGGCCTCGACACGCGCGCCGAGCCGCCGGGTCGATGAGCTGTCGATCGGCGGCGCCGGGTCGGGCAGCGGCTCTCCGGAGAAGGCGCGCCAGGGCGGCGGCGGCGGAAGGCGCCGGATCCGGTCGGGATCCGGTGCGCCGACGCCACGGTAGATCAGCCAGTCGTCCATCGCTCGCTCCTCGTCGGCGGTCGGTGGGACCCGTGGCGGACCACGTCCGTCACGTATCCACCACCCTGCCGTCCCATTGCTCGTTCCATTGCTCGGCGGCGGCTCCTCATGGGGAGTCCACCGGTCCGCTGTCGTCGGCGGGCAGCGGACGGCTCGGGTCGTCGTAGAGCATGGCCACCCCCTCGGCCCAGTGTGTGCTGTTCCTCGATCCGCTGATGTCGTCCCGGATACGGCGCAGCCGGTCGGGAAGCTCAATCACGCCCGCGGTCTGTGCGAGCAGTACGGCCGCGCCCTGGTGCACGTCCTCGCAGAACTCCGTACAGCCGTGGTCGGGATGGCCGTCGGTGTGCCACAGGGCGATGCCGTGTCCGGCCTGCAGTGCCATGCCGATGGCTCTCCGTCCGACGCCCCTGCCTGCGGGCCGGCACAGGACGGGTACGGCGGACGGCGGCATTTCCTCGAAGTGGCGGGGCCGGGGGACCTGGCGCTGCGGCGGAGTGCGGCAGGCGGTGAGCGCCTCGGCGGCCAGCATCCCCTGCCAGCGGCGCAGCCAAACGGTGTCCGGTTCTCCTCGTCTCGCGAGGTCACGCAGCACCACCATCCGTCGTACGCCGACATACGCCGGATGGTGCAGCCGGGCCATCTCGGTGAGCTGCCAACGGTGCACGGCGGTGTCGAAATGGTCCGCGGGCAGGGCGACTTCGAGCGGAGCCGGGGCACCGGGCGAATCGACCGAGGCGAAGACCTCGTCCAGCGGGCCGCGCAGCTTCTGGACGATCTGCTCCGGCGGGACGCCTTCGCCCGTCTGCTCCTCGTGCAGCGGCTCGTTGACGTCATGGCCGTCGTCGACCCGGATCCGCCAGTAGAAGCGGGCGGGCCGGGCGTCGCAGACCGGCTCCAGCTCGACGATGACGACGGCGGACCCGTCGCCGGGCCGCGGATAGCGGACGACGATCCGGTCCTGGCCGTCGGCGGTGCGCGGGTGCACGAGTCCGGGCGGCAGCGTCGCCTGGGTCACCACGGTGTGCACGATCCGGGGCACTTCCTGAAGCCGCCGGGCCACCCAGTCGGCGAGCGGCGCGACTTCGGCGCCTCGGCTGCGCTCGTACTCCACCACCAGCTGGAGGTAGTGCAGCGCGGCGATGGCGGCGACGGGCTGCCCCGCCTCGTACAGCAGGCCGTGTCCGTCGCGCCAGATGCGGGGCAGCAGCTGCCCGGGCGGCGGGGCGACGCCGCCACGGGCCTTCTTGGCAAGCTCGGCGACGGGGCGGATACCGGCGGGCGGGTGTACGCCGGCGAGCAGGCTCAGTGCCTCGCGCCGGTCCACGGGGCTCCACTGCTCGCCGCTGGTGTGCACGCCGGCGCCGGGTAGTTGGTCCTGGCGCTCGATCCAGTTGTGCCCGGTCACCTTCGGGGACTGGCCGTGCCAGCGGTCGTGCGCGGCCATGACGAGCTGGTACGCGGGGCCGAACCGGCGCAGGGCGGTGGCGGCGATGGCCATGCCGCCGTCCCTGCCGACGCGCCGGGACTTGAGGATGCCGACGACGGCGCCGGTATGGGCGTCGACGACCGGGGAGCCCGAGCCGCCCTTGGGGAACTCCGCCTCTGGCCGGAATCGCATCCCGTAGTCGTCGTCGAAGCCGTTGATCCTGGCGGTGGCCTTCCATCGCACGGCGCGCTTCTCGGCTCCGTCCTCCTGCTGCTCGGGCCGGTAGCCCTGGACCATGCCGCGGCCGCCGGGGTACTCGGTGCGGTCGGTGAGCCATACGCATTCGTGCTCGACATCGGGCTCGACGAGCTGCACCAGGGCGAGATCCTGCTCGACGGGCACCCGCTGCTCGGCACGCGGCTCGCCGTCGAGCAGCCAGCAGGAGAGCTGCGCCTCGAGGGGCTCGCCGCCGTTCACTTCACTGCCGCGGAGGTGGAAGACGCGTGCCTGGTCGCCCTTGAGATGGGGCGCGAGGACGTGTGCGCAGGTCAGCACCCAGCCGGGCGCTACGAAGAAGCCGCTGCCCCACATGGCGGCGGCGTCCGGCCCTTGCCGCGCGGGCGTGAAGTGGACGGTGGCGGCGCGGGTCAGAGCGTCGATGAAGGTGTCGGAATCGCTCATGAGGTACTGGTGCCCGGGACGGGGCCTGTGTCCGGAGCCGGGTCCTGGGCGGGATCCGGGGCCGGGTCCTGGGCGGGATCCGGGGCCGGGCCCTGGGCGGGATCCGGGGCCGGGTCCTGGGCCGGCTGATCTTTCAGCTTCCAGGTGAGGGTGACCTGGACGGATGCTTTGGCCTCCCCCGCGGCGAGCACGGCGAGGGCAACCCCGGACTTGGCGGTGAGCTCGACACCGAAGGTGACGCTGGCCTCGTCCGGCTTGGCGGCGGCCGCGGCCTCGAGGACGGAGGCGCCCACCTCGGTGATCAGCCGGTCGAGCTGCTGGACCTTGGCGGTGACGTTCTCGACGAAGCCGACGTCCTCGTCGTCCTCGCCGTATCCGCCACCGCCGGCCGTGGACAGCCGGGCGAGCACTACGGCTCCCCCGGGTAATTCGATCTGCTGGACGCGTCCGTTCACGGTTCCCCCCGTCTCCACAGCCAACTCGTCCCTGCGATATCGCATTTGGGTTCTGCGGGAATGGCGACGACCTTACGGGCCTGCACGGTTGCAAGGGAGAGTCGGAAGTCGCCGTAGTCTGAAGAGGTAGATCCCGTACGTACCAGGAGCATGTCTTGTACTTCACCGATCGCGGCATCGAGGAGCTGGAGAAGCGACGCGGCGAGGAAGAGGTCACTTTCGAGTGGCTCGCCGAACAGCTGCGTACGTTTGTGGACCTCAACCCGGACTTCGAGGTCCCGGTGGAACGCCTGGCCACGTGGCTGGCGCGGCTGGACGACGAGGACGAGGACGAGTAGCCGGGCGGCGGGGGCCGGTACCGGGGCAGCCTGCCCTAGGTGTTCTGTCCACCTCCGCGGCCTCTCATCCGGTCGTACGCCAGCCCCAGCGCCCCGTGCCCCATCAGCACCACCCCCGCGACCACCCACCCCCCACTGCGCCGCCGCAGCCCCCACGCCGCCAGCGGTGCCCCCGCCGCCAGCTGGGCCGCGCCCAGGACACGGGCCTTCGGGCCACGGAGCCAGGGGCCCAGCGGGCCCTCCTCCACCGCGTCCAGTTCCGCCCGTACCGCATCGCGCCAGCCCGACCACTCCACTGTCTCGGCGCCCTGCGCACGCGCGACCGACCGCAGCCGGTCGGCCGGTTCGCCCGGGCCGATGCCCGTCGGCAGGGCCAGGCCCGACCGGGCCAGGACCGCGATCAGGCCCAGCAGCCGGGCCCGCGCGTCCGCCTCCGGGTCGGGCAGCGTGAGCGGCTCGAGCGCCTGCAGATCCAGCACCGGATCGAGGCCGAGCCGCGCCGCGAACGTCCGCATCGCCTCGTCCTCGCCGACCGGCCTGCCGTCCGCCAGCCACACGTACCCGACCGGCCGGCGGAATCCGGACGCCAGCGTGAACCCGGCCCGGTCGCCGTCCCACCACAGCGCGAGCACCGGCCAGTTCGCACCGACCGCGAGCGCCGCGGCCCAGCCCGCCAGCACTCGGTCCACCGGTTCGCCGCCGTCCAGCCACGGCTTGCCCTCCGGGACCAGCACGCTCCACTCGTCGCCGGCCGCGACGAGGAGCTGCCGCTCGCGCAGCAGGTGGGCCGGGTGGCGTACGGCGGCGGGTGCCGCCCGGCACAGCAGCAGCGCTCCCACGGGTGTCGCGTCCATGGCCCATACGCTAGGCCAATTTGCCCCTATATGGCGCCCAATCGGGCCCATATGGCGCCCGATGGCACTCAATGGCGACCCAAGGGGCCACCCCCACACTTGACACAGCCCAACCGCGATATATCGTGTTCAGCAAGAGACGCGATATGTTGCGTCACGGCCGACCCAGGGAGGTCGCACCATGTCCGAGTGGTCCGTTGCAGAGCCGAAGAAGCTCACCTTCGACGACCCGGTGACGGCACTCAACGTGCGTATCGTCAACGGAACGGTCAACGTCGTGGGCACGGACGAAGGTTCCGCCCGCCTGGAGATCTCGCAGGTCGAAGGACCCCCGCTGATCGTGACCCAGCAGGGCTCCACCCTCACCGTCGCGTACGAGGACCTGCCCTGGAAGGGCTTCCTCAAGTGGCTCGACCGCAAGGGTTGGCACCGCAGCGCCGTCGTCTCCCTCGCCGTCCCGGCCGGCTCGGCCGTCGAGGTCGGCGTCGTCGGCGCCGCGGCCGTTGTCTCCGGCATCCAGGGGCCCACCGCGATACGCGGCGTCAGCGGCGACACCACCCTCGTCGGGGTCTCCGGCGCGGTCCGTGCGGAATCCGTCTCCGGCAACCTGGAGGCCCAGTCCGTCACCGGCGACCTCCGCTACAACTCGGTCTCCGGCGATCTGACCGTGATCGAGGGCGCGGGCTCCTCCGTACGGGCCGAGTCCGTCAGCGGCGACATGGTCATAGACCTCGACCCGGCCGGGAAGCCGACGGACATCCGGCTGACCACCGTCTCCGGCGAGGTCGCGATCCGCCTGCCGCACCCCACGGACGCGCAAGTCGAGGCGAACACCGCGAGCGGCGCGGTCTCCAACGCCTTCGACGACCTGCGGGTCAGCGGCCAGTGGGGCGCGAAGAAGATCACCGGCACGCTGGGCGCGGGCACGGGGACGCTCAGGGCGACGACGGTCTCCGGTTCCATCGCGCTGCTCCGCCGGCCGCCCACGGAGGACGAACCGTACGAAGCAGCCCCCACCGGAAAGGTGCTCTGACATGCCGCCCGTCTTTGCCCATGGCCGACTGCGCCTGTATCTGCTGAAGCTCCTGGACGAGGCCCCGCGCCACGGGTACGAGGTGATCCGCCTGCTGGAGGAGCGCTTCCAGGGCCTGTACGCGCCGAGCGCCGGCACCGTCTACCCGCGGCTCGCCAAGCTGGAGGCCGAGGGGCTGGTCACCCACGCCACCGAGGGCGGCCGCAAGGTCTACTCGATCACCGACGCGGGCCGCGAGGAACTGGCCGGGCGCAGCGGCGAGCTGGCCGACCTCGAGCTGGAGATCCGCGAGTCCGTCTCCGAACTGGCCGCGGAGATCCGTGACGACGTGCGCGGCGCGGCGGGCAAGCTGCGCAGCGAGATGCGCGCGGCGGCGACGGAGACACGTCACGCGCCCGGCGGCGCGAAGGAACGGGCCGCCGACTGGGAGTCCGCCTTCGGCGACAAGGAGTCGTGGCGGGCGGCGAAGGAGGAGCTGCGCCGCGCCAAGCAGGAGTGGAAGGAGCAGGCGCGCCGCGCGAAGGACGAGTCGCGCCGGGCCCGCGAGGACGCGCAGCAGGCGCGTCGGCAGGCCAAAGAGGCCCAGGACGCGGCTCGCCAGGAGATGCAGCGCATCGCCAAGCAGGTCCAGGACCAGGTGCAGGACCACTTTGCGCGGGGCGATTGGCCGACGGGGGTACGGGAGGGGCTGTCGGAGCTCAGCACGCAGCTCGGGGGCCTGGCGCGGGGGACGGCCTGGCCGCCGTTCACCAAGCCGGAACCGTCGAACGCGGACGCTGGCGCTGGCGCTGGCGCGGACGCGGACGCGGCGCCGGAGTGGGCGAGGGACACGACGGACTCGGGTGACCCGGCACGCGACCTCGACCGGCTGCTGGACCGCTTCCGGGACGACATCAGGGATGCGGCGAGGGACCACGGGGTAACGGAGCCCCAACTGGGCGAGGCCCGCCGCCACCTGTCAACGGCGGCGGCCCACATCGGAGCGCTACTGCGCAAACCGGGCGCCTGAGCAACGGGGACGCCGGGTCCCTGGCGGGGGTGCGGGGTTAGGGCGTGTTACAGAAGTAGCGCCGTTCGCCCGTAGGGCGGCCCTGCGGCGTCCGGTGCGTGCAATCGCAAGGCGGAGGATCGCCCTCGTACGGGACGTACTTGGGCGACTCCGACAACAACGCGAGTGTGCGTACCAGGGGTCGCGGGGCAGGCGGGACTTCTCAAACCGGCCCTGGGTGCATGGGCGTGCCCGGTCTCGTGTCGGTGGCCGTCCGGGGTCCGCTCCGGGGCTCGTGTCCGGTACTGCGCCGCATCCGATATGCGGCTCCGCCGCGCGGTCACCGCGCTTCGCGCGAGTTGCGACGCTTCACGTCCAGAGCACGACCCCTGCGTGTCCCCCCGCCAGGGACAGGCCCGGCACCCGTCGGGCGCCCGTCGGCGTTGGGGCTTTGTCGCTCCGGGTTCGCGGCATGAAGCCGCCGGTCGGGGACGAGCCCCCGGACACGGGTTGACGCCGCCCCGTCGTACCGTGGTCCCGTGATCGATTTCCGTGCCGCCGCACCCGTGACCGGCAGCCTCGGCGTCCAGTGGCATGCCGGCTGGCCGTCGCCCAAGCACGACCCGCTGCCGGAGATACAGGTCCATGCGTACTCCGAGCACACCGTGATCCTTCGGCAGAACAAGTCCGTGCACTTCGAAGCTCCGTTCCTCTTCCTGCTGTTCGGGAACGAACGGGCACTGCTGCTGGACACCGGCGCCACGGCCGACCCCGCGCACTTCCCCCTGCGCGCGACCGTGGACGCGCTGATCGACGGGTGGCTCGACCGGAATCCGCGCGCGGAGTACGGACTGGTGGTGGCTCACACCCATGGGCACGGTGACCACATCGCCGGCGACGCCCAGTTCGCGGACCGCCCCCGGACCGAGGTCGTCGGTCCTTCGCTGAAGGAAGTGACGGACTTCTTCGGGTTCAAGGACTGGCCGGAGGGCCAAGGAGAGCTGGATCTCGGCGGGCGGGTGCTGGATCTGCTGCCAGGGCCCGGGCACCAGGACGCCGCCGTTGTCTTCCACGACCGGCACACCGGTCTGCTGCTGACCGGCGACTCCCTCTACCCCGGCCGGCTGTACGTCCAGGACACCGCCGCCTTCACCGCCACCGTCGACCGCCTGCTGGCGTTCTGCGAGACGACACCGGTGACCCACATCCTCGGCTGCCACATAGAGATGACGACCACCGCGGACGTGGACTACCCGCGTGGCACCACGTATCAGCCGGACGAGCCCCCGCTCCAGCTGACAACCGCGCATCTGCGCCGACTGCGCAGCGCCCTGGCCGTGCACGACGGGCCCTGCCGCGACTTCATCGTGGTGTACGAGGAGTGATGGTCGCCGTGATCCGCGCCCCCGGCCGGGCCAGGACGCGCACCACACGCGAAGTACCGGCCGCCACCGTGCGGGTGTCCGTGCGGGCCGGGCCGGCCACGGCGATACGCCAGCCGTACGTGCTCGGCGGAAGCGAGATCTCCGTCGTGTCCGGCCGCGCGGACGCCCGGTACACCAGTCGGTACGTCCCGCTCGCCGGGTCGTACGCGTCCGTGCCCACCCGGCCCGCCACGGCCGCGGCGTACGGGGCGGCGGTCTGCTCCTTGTTCGTACGGAACGCTCCCGTGCCGTCGACCGCGCAGTACCCGCCCCCGTAGCACCACACATAGCCGGCCCAGCCGGAGCTGTAGCGATGAAGGGAGGCGAGCGCCTCACGGTAGAAGCGCGACATGTTCGGAAGGGAGTTGTTGAGCGGGCCCCACTCGCCCACCACGACCGGGATCCCCTGTGCCTCGGGGTACCCGGTGACGGCCGACTCGTACGACTCGATCCAGCCCGCCGCCGGGTCGTAGTCCGCGCCCGCCTCCATCGCCCCGTTGTAGAAGTGCGGGGCGTAGACGACCTTCGGGTCCTTGATCTTCCCGAGGCCCGTGGGGACGCCCTCGCCCACGATCGGGGTCGGCTCGATAAAGATCCAGCTGTCCTCGTCGGCCGAACGGACGGCGTCCGCAAGGCGGTTGTACATCGGCGTCAGCTGGTCGCGCTCGATCCGGCGGGCCGCCGTGGGCAGCTCCTCGCCCGGGTGCATCTCGCCCATCGGCTCATTGATCAGGTCGTAGCCGAGGACGGCCGGGTGGTACTGGAAGCGGTCGGCGAGGACCCGCCACATCCGCGCCTGCGCGCGCCGCAGATCCTCGTCCTCGTAGAGGTGGGTGAACGCGCGCTGCACGGCCGGCTCGAAGTACTCGGAGAACCAGTCGTCCGGGTGCGGCGTGAAGGGCAGCCCGTCGGTCCGGGTCGCCCACTCCGGGATGCCGCGATGCCCGAAGGCGGGGCCGAAGACGTCCTGGTGGGCGTCGATCAGCACCTGGATGTCGTACCTCTCGGCCCAGTCCAGGATCCGCTCGACCTTGCGCAGATACGCGGCGCTGTACTGGCCCCGCCCGGGCTCGATGTCGTCCCAGAAGACCAGCAGCCGGGCGAAGTTGAAGCCCTTGGCGCGCATATCGCGGAAGTGTTTCTCGGTGATGGCGGAGAGGGCCTGCTCGCCACGGTTCGCCTTGTCCTCGACGTTCCAGCCGCGCAGGGTGAGCGTTCGGCCGCGGTCGTCGGTCAGCCCGGGAATGCCACCGGGACCGCCCGGGACGGCGGCGGCCGGGGCCCCCGCGAACAGCAGAAGGGTGCAGCAGACCGCCGCCAGTGCCCGGATCGTTCGGCGCGTACGCATGGGAGGATCCCATCAGCGCACCTGACGGTCCATCAAGAGGGCGTCAGCACGATCTTTCCGAAGAGGTCGCCGCCGGCCATCCGCTCGAAGCCGTCCCTGGCCCGGTCCAGCGGCAACACCTCGTCGATCACCGGCCGCACGCCCGTCGCCGCGCAGAAGGAGAGCAGATCCTCCAACTCGTCCTTCGAACCCATCGTCGAGCCGACGACCTTCAGCTCCAGGAAGAAGATCCGGGTCAGCTCGGCGTGCGAGGGGCGGTCGCCGCTGGTCGCGCCCGAGATCACCAGCGTGCCGCCGGGCCTCAGCGACTTGACCGAGTGCGACCAGGTCGCGGCGCCGACCGTCTCGATGACGGCGTCCACGCGCCGCGGCAGCCGCGCGCCGGGCTCGTACGCCTCCTCCGCGCCCAGTTCGACGGCTCGCTTCCGCTTGGCCTCGTCGCGGCTGGTGGCGTAGACGCGCAGGCCCGCCGCTTTGCCGAGAACGATCGCGGCGGTCGCCACGCCACCGCCCGCGCCCTGTACGAGGACCGAATCCCCGGGCCGCACCCCTGCGTTGGTGAACAGCATCCGGTACGCGGTGAGCCAGGCGGTCGGCAGACAGGCGGCCTCCTCGAAACTGAGCTCCTTCGGCTTCGGCAGGACGTTCCAGGCCGGGACGGTGACCTGCTCGGCGAAGGTGCCCTGGTAGCGCTCGGTGAGGATGGAGCGCGGCTCGTTCGGGCCGACACCGTGCCCGGTCTGACCGATGACGGAATGGACCACGACCTCGTTGCCGTCCGCGTCGATGCCCGCGGCGTCGCAGCCGAGGATCATCGGCAGCTTGTCCTCGCCGAGGCCGACACCCCGAAGCGACCAGAGGTCGTGGTGGTTGAGCGAGGCGGCCTTGACGGTGACGGTGGTCCAGCCGGGGCGGACCTCGGGGGCCGGGCGTTCGCCCAGCTCCAGGCCGTTGAGCGGGGCGTCACGGTCGATGCGGGCGGCGTAGGCGGCGAACATGACCTTGACGATAGGACGGGGACGGGACGCGACGGAACCACTCCGAGGTGTGACACGCACCGCGTTGCGCCGTGGACGCCTGGGGCGTCGCCACCTGTTCGGACGAAGCCCAGGAACGAAGTCCTGCCGGTCCCGCCCACGGAACGGGCCGTGCCGCACCCCTCGGGGGTGCGGCACGGCCCGTTCTCGTACACCGAACGCGTCAGCGACCCGTCAACGCCTCGCGACACCCTCCGCGCGCGCAGCGGCCGCCACCGCAGCGGTGACCGCCGGGGCCACGCGCTCGTCGAACGGGGACGGGATCACATAGTCGGCCGCCAGCGCGTCGCCCACCACGTCCGCCAGCGCGTTCGCCGCCGCGATCTTCATGCCCTCGGTGATCCGGGACGCCCGCACCTGCAGCGCACCCGCGAAGATGCCCGGGAAGGCCAGCACGTTGTTGATCTGGTTCGGGTAGTCGCTGCGACCCGTGGCCACCACCGCCGCGTACCGGTGCGCGACATCGGGGTGCACCTCCGGGTTCGGGTTGGCCATCGCGAAGACGAAGGCGCCCGGCGCCATCGAGGCGACCGCCGGCTCCGGCACCGTACCGCCGGAGACGCCGATGAAGACGTCCGCGCCGGCCAGTGCGGTCTCCAGCGAGCCGCTCAGCCCCGCCCGGTTCGTGATCTCCGCGAGCTCCCGCTTGACCGGCGTCAGGTCCTCGCGGTCGGCGCTGACGATGCCCTTGCGGTCGGCCACCGCCACATCGCCGATGCCCGCCTCCAGCAGGAACTTCGCGATGGCCACACCGGCGGCTCCGGCGCCGGAGATGACGGCGCGCAGGTCACCGAGACCGCGCCCGGTCAGCTTCGCGGCGTTCCGCAGCGCGGCGAGGGTCACCACGGCGGTGCCGTGCTGATCGTCGTGGAAGACGGGGATGTCGAGGCGCTCCTGGAGCTTGCGCTCGATCTCGAAGCACCGCGGTGCCGAGATGTCCTCGAGGTTCACGCCGCCGAAGGACGGCGCGAGCCGCACAACGGTCTCGACGATCTCGTCCGCGTCCGTGGTGGCGAGCGCGATCGGCACCGCGTCCACGCCGCCGAACTGCTTGAAGAGGATGGCTTTCCCCTCCATCACCGGAAGTGACGCCTCCGGACCGATGTCACCGAGACCGAGCACCGCGGTCCCGTCCGTCACGACAGCGACGACCTGCGACTTCCAGGTGTAGTCGTGGACGAGCTCGGGCCGCTCCGCGATCGCGGTGCAGACCTTGGCGACGCCGGGTGTGTACGCGAGGGACAGGTCGTCCTTGTCGCGGATCGGCACGGTGGCCTGGATGGCCATTTTGCCGCCGCGGTGCAGCGCGAAGGCCGGATCGAAGGGCTCCTCGGGAGCACTCTCCGTACCGCTGTCGCTGCGAGGATTGACGATCTCCGCTGCCATTTGGTTGACCCCTTAAGTCTTCATCTGTTGAGGGTGGCCACTCCTGGTTGAGGAGGGGTGGGCGGGCACCGCGTCCGTGCCCCGCCGCAGCGGTTGGCCCGCCTGGCAGGGGGAGGTACGTACGCGCGGGCGCGCCGCACACGCGCCCTGAGCCCCGGATGAGGGGTGTAAACGTCCTTCATACCGGACGGACGGCACCGCGACGAGTCGTTATCCACGCGGTGACACGACTCATGACTGAATATCTGGACACGTCCGCTTTGCGCACTGAAAGCCGTCCGCGAAGCAAGACAGACCGCAGATTTTCCGGTCGGGAGAAGGCATTCCCGTAAGAGGTCCGGCCTTGATGTACCGGCCTCGTGGGGTTCGGGGGTGACCCGTTACCCGATTTTGACATGCGCGGCCCCCTGATTGGGCTAGTCCGAATGGCAAGATGCCGAAAACACTCAAGGTCGCGACACTCGAAGGTGAGTACAACGACCGGAATGTCCAAAAAGGCTGCCACCTCACCCGCCGGAGGATCCTGATCATGACCGCAAGCAACACCTGCCGTACGACCGCCGCCCGTTCCCGGATCGCCGCGGTCGGCGCAATCGCGGTCGCCGGCTCACTCATGCTCACCGCCTGTGGTGACCAGACGAACTCCGGTACCTCGGCGTCCGGGGGCACCAAGGAGAGCAGCGCTGCGCTCTTCGACAAGCTGCCGAAGAAGTACCAGGACGCCGGCGTGATCAAGGTCGGTACGGACGCCACGTATGCCCCGATGGAGTACGAGGAGGGCGGCAAGATCGTCGGCATCGACCCCGACATCGCCGCGGCCCTCGGCACTCAGCTCGGCGTCAAGTTCCAGTTCACGAACGGCACCTTCGACGGCCTGATCTCCTCGCTCAACACCGGCCGCCAGGACGTCGTCATGTCCGCCATGAGCGACACCAAGGCCCGCCAGCAGGGCCTGGACGACAAGGGCAAGAAGGTCGGCCAGGGCGTCGACTTCGTCGACTACTTCACCTCCGGCGTCTCGCTCCTGGTCAAGAAGGGCAACCCGGACAGCATCAAGTCGCTCGACGACCTGTGCGGCAAGAAGGTGGCCGTCCAGCGCGGCACGATCTACGAGGACACTTTCAAGACCCAGGCCACCAAGTGCAGCAAGGACGGCAAGGGCAAGCTCACCATCGAGGCGTTCGACACCGACGCCGAGGCCCAGACCCGCGTGAAGTCCGGCGGCGCTGTCGCCGACCTCAACGACTTCCCGGTCGCCGCGCACATCGCGAAGACCGCGGGCGGCGGCAAGGACTTCGAGGTCGCGGGCGACCAGACCGGCGCCGGTCCGTTCGGCATCGCCGTCGACAAGGACAACGCGCAGCTTCGTGACGCGCTCAAGGAAGCGCTGAACGCGATCATCAAGAACGGCGAGTACGCGAAGGTCCTGGAGAAGTGGGACGTCAAGAACAGCGCCGTGACCGAGGCGACCGTCAACGCCGGCAAGTAATACGGCGTTCTCGCCTCAAGCGTTCACTGAAGGGCAGTCACTGTGACTGACAAGTTCGACAAAACGCCCGCCGACGAGCCACCAGCGGACTCGGCGGTCAGCAAGGGGGCATTCATTCCCCCTGAGAAGATCAAGGCCATCCCGGTACGGCACTGGGGCCGCTGGGTCAGCGGTGTCGTCGTCGTGGCGCTGCTGGGCATGCTGGTTTACTCGTTCTCGCAGGGCGACGTCAACTGGGGCACGGTCGGGGACTTCGTCTTCGACGACCGGATCCTGGCGGGCATGGGCCGCACAGTGCTGATCAGCGTGCTGTCGATGCTGATCGGCCTGATTCTGGGCATTGTTTTCGCGGTCATGCGGCTGTCGAAGAACCCGGTGACGGGTGCGGTGTCCTGGCTGTACATCTGGTTCTTCCGCGGCACACCGGTGTATGTGCAGCTGCTGCTCTGGTTCAACCTCGCGCTGATCTTCCCCGTCCTGAACCTCGGGTTCTACAAGGACGAGATGGTCGACGTCATGACCCCGTTCGTGGTCGCCCTGCTGGGCCTGGGCCTGAACGAGGGCGCCTATATGGCCGAGATCGTCCGGGCCGGCATCCAGTCGGTCGACGAGGGCCAGACCGAGGCCTCCCACGCGCTGGGCATGCCCACCGGCAAGACCATGCGGCGGATCGTGCTCCCACAGGCGATGCGGGTGATCGTGCCGCCGACCGGCAATGAGTTCATCAACCTGCTCAAGACCTCCTCCCTCGTCTCCGCGGTGCAGTACAACGAACTGCTCCGCGCGGCGACGAACATCGGCTCCACGTCGTTCGCGGTCATGGAGATGCTGCTGGTGGCCTCTGTCTGGTACCTGGCTCTGACCAGCGTCTTCAGCGTCGGCCAGTACTACGTCGAGCGCTACTACGCCCGCGGATCGCTGCGGCAGCTGCCGCCCACGCCGTGGCAGAAGGTCAAGGCCAATCTGGCGTTCGGCCGTCCGAAGGGAGGCGTCGCATGAGCGCCATGGTGAAGGCCGAGGGCGTCCACAAGTCCTACGGTTCCGCGCACATCCTCAAGGGCATCGATCTCGAGGTCGCCCCGCGTGAGGTGTTCTGCCTGGTCGGCCCGTC